>DASSCV010000460.1:0-6311 GCA_035697505.1 Rubrobacter sp. | reverse complement strand
TGGCGCTGACCGCATCCACGCTTGGGGTGGCGGCGACACCTTACGCCTTGGCGACGGCCCGGACCAAGGTCAAGGTGGGCGTGGCGACGACTATATCCGCGCGGTAGATGGAAGCAAGGACGACATCTCCTGTGGCAGTGGGGCTGATCGGGTCAAAGCCAACCCAGGGGACAGCCTCACAAAGGGGTGTGAGAAAGTCGAAAGGGCTGGCAAGAAGGTCGCCTAGGGAGGACTAGCTGACCACGGCAGGGACGTTCCGGGATCAGAGTCGGGGCTTCTAGAAGTCCCAGCCCTTCCTTTCAGCCCTATTCACCGAACCTCGTAGAACTACCCTTCTACGAGGTTCGCTGTAGAGGCGTTCTGGGAATCTCGGAGGGGGAGTTCTCCAAAGTCCAGCGGTATACCCAGTAGGAGGGGTTCCTTGCCCTGCTCTACTGGACGCTCAGTGGCACTGGGCGCTGCCAGAGTCGGTGAAGCTCTCACCCTCCACGGGGACAAACTCCCACTCGTAGCTCTTGGGGTGCAGGATGAGCTTGAGGACGCCGTCGGTGCCGTCGGTTCGCACCTCGCTGTTAGCGATAGGGTCCGAGATCGGCCCCTCGCCTCCGCCTCCGCCGGTGCCCACTACGAACTGGCGGATGCCCCCCTCGGGATCTGCCCTCCCCTGCGGGTCCTGCGGGGAGAAGCGCTCGTAGTTGTGCTCGTGGCCGGAGAACACCACGTCGGCGTCCGCCTCGTAGAGCGCCTCCCACAGCTCCTCCACCCCCCCGGCAGTGGGGCCATGTTTCTCCCCGGAGCTGAAGCGTGGATGGTGCATATAAGCGAGGGTGCACCGCGCCTCGTCGTTGGCAGCGAGGTCCTCCTTGAGCCACCTCGTCTGGGGGGAACCAGGGCCACAGCGAACCTCCTCGCAGTTGCTGTTGAGGGCTACCACGTGCCAGGACCCCACCTCGTAGGAGTAGTAGCCTCCCTCGGGGTCGCCTGCGGCATCACCGAAATACTCGAAGTAGCCTGAAGCGTCTTCCGTGTAGTACTCGTGGTTGCCGGGGACAGGCTTGGTCCGCCCCTTGAACCGCCCCCACGACGGCTCGTAGCATTCCTCGAAGTTCGCCGCCGTGCCTCGGGGGTAGGCCTCGTCGCCCAGGGCCAGGACCGTCCCATCGATGCCCTCGACCAGTTCGGCGGTAGCCTCGTCGCCATCGGTGCGGCAGCTGGCGATGTCGCCCGCCGCGACGACCTCCGCGGAGGGGGTCGGTTCCGAATCGCAGCCCACGGCGATGAGGAGGACTGCGACGGTAGCCACGATGACTCCCGTCGCTATCCTCCTACTGGCTCCGACGACTCTGATCATCTTCCGGTTACCCATGAGGATAAGCTATCCGAGGGATGTGTAGATGGCTATGATCCCGATCACGTGCCAGAGGCGGGGACTCCCACGACCTACTGGCCAAATCCACGCTCGAATCCCTTTCTGACGGTTTCGAAAGGGCGCTTTCTCCAAAGTTCGTCAAGAGATTCCCAAACTACGCCGTTGGGAGTTGCCTCTTCCACCCCAAAGAAGGTAAGCTGTCACTCTTGGAAGCTGCATCGAAGGCGGGAGAGACTCTTACTCTCGCGGCCGGGAAGGAGACAAGCATGAAGAGAACCATGCTGTTGATAGCGTCGATGATGCTAGCGCTGCTGGTAGCCGCGGGGGTGGCCCTGGCCCAAGACGGGGTGAGTAAAGTCTGCAATACCAACTGCCGCGGTACCGACCGCGATGATCAACTTAGCGGTACGTCCAAACGTAATGCCATAGAGGGCCGAAACGGTGCCGACCAAATAGAAGGGAAAGGCGCCAAAGACACCCTCAACGGTAACCTTGGCTCTGACGCCGTTTACGGCGGCAACGGCGAGGATAAAATCTACGGCGGAGGCAACGACGACTACATGGAAGCTGGCATCAAAAGCGACTACATAGGCACGGGTTCGGGAAATGACGTGATCGCGGCGAAGGACGGCTTCAGGGACCAAATATACTGCGGCAGCGACTACGATCGGGTCCACGTCGACCGCATCGACGTCTTGCACCGGTGTGAGAAGAAGCTAAGTGACAAGCCGCATCCGCAGTTGTAGACTCTAGCTTTGGCCTCAAGAGAAAGAGGACTGGAGTGTTATTTCCCAGTCCTCTATCCTTTCCCTGTCCACCCGTGTGCGTGGAAGATGTTCTCAGATATTCGCCTTTCTGAAACTCTCAGATGGTGTCAAAATTCTCATCCCGTTCACACTCGATTCACATCTTTCCCCACTACGCTCCGCCCAACAGCCACCTAAAGAAAGGTAGATACGGAAAGTGTACGTGAAGAAGGTGCTTCTAGCAGTGGCGGCCGCCATGGTGGTCCTCGTCGGTGCCGGCGTAGCATATGGCGCAAACAACAGCTCCTCGAAGACGGACGAAGATGAGTCCTACAAGGGCAGCATCTCCGTTGCGGGCAAGAACGAGTCTTCCTTGCAAAAGCTGGCCAACATAGACCAAGCCGCCGCCGAGCAAGTCGCGCTCAAGGCTGTGCCCGGCAAGGTCCATGAGGCGGAGCTAGAAACGAGCGATAACGGCTACGTGGTCTATGACATCGAGATCGCAGGCAACGACGGCAAGGGTCACGAAGTGACAGTGGACGCCGGCAACGGCAAGGTACTCTATCAGGATCTCGAAGAGGAAGCCTACGAGTCAGACGGGCGTGACGATACCGAAACCGCTGATGATAGCTCAGACGATACAGAAGACGCCCATGATGGGGCAAGCGATACGGAAGACGCCGATTGAAGAGGCTCCCTATCGGCTAACGACAGGGCCGCTGCGACGGCTCGAGTTCGAAGGTCCCCTCGTGGATGGGTGCTGCCAGGGAGAGATGCCCTGGCCCTTCCTATTACCCTCAAGCGGTTTACCGTCTCAGCTAGCACCGCCCCTGAGTGCCTGCTCTCCTTCGGGCGTTATGACCAGGAAGCCTCTCGAACCCGCCTCCGCCGAGGCGTATCCTACGTCTACCAGCTCCGCGGCCAGCCTCTCGCTCAATGCCCTGTCGTCCGGATTCCCCTCCGGGTCCAGGCCCGCACCTTCGGCGACCTCCGAGACCATCGCCGGCCTCCCTTCCTCGGCCCCGCCGCCCAGGTCGCTAAGCGTCCACAGGAACTTCTCGCGCAGTTCTTCCAGCCTCTCCGGTGACCCGCTCGCCACGACTTGTACCTCCTCGTATCGCTCGCTACTCGAAAGGATACGCGCGAACGCCTCGTCGTGCTCGGTACCCATGGTGCGAACTTCGGGTGTAGGGTCCTCAGAAGATTCGCCTGTGGAAAGCTCGAGCCGGACGCAGCAGACGACCGGCTAACGCCCCCGTCGCAGGGCCGACAAGACGTCCTGAGGGCCGCGGTACTCGCCTTCCGGGAGCCGCTTGCGCAGTTGGCCGATGAGCGGGCCAGGCACACCGTTGCGCTCTAACCTGCCGAGCAGCTCCTCCTTGCTGGCGGGGAACTGTACGCCCTCCAGGTACTTACCCACCTGGGCGGGCAGTCGTTTCCTCAAGAAATCTACGGTCCTTCGCCTCCTCCGGGCCGATCACTGGCCTCATTGTACCGCGGCGGGCTAACCCCGCTTCCACTCCAGCAGGTTCGCGGAAGTTGGTCCCTAGCCGGTCCTACCACTACGTGCTGATGATTTGCGCCCAGGACCTGCCTTCACTATAGATCAGTGTGGATATACTTACAGCGATACTAAATGAGGACATGCCCTTCAGAGAGGTCATGCCTGGGCGATAGAGTACGAGTACCCGAACGTGAGGCCTACCAAGATGGGTCGATCGGCTCTTGTCAAAGGGGCTGCGTATTGAGACCCTGTGCAGAGACTGAGGAGGAGTACGAGTGAACAGCATCGTTAAGTACACGCCCCCCGCTGAGGACGGAGCGTTTGTTTCTATAGCAGACACGGCAAGGTCGGCCCGCCGGCGGCTGTGGATAGTTATCCTACTCCCTATTCTCACTGTGGGCACCGCTGTAGGAGTGAGCCTGCTGCAGACACCCGTCTATGAGGCTTCCGCCAGGGTAGTAGTGAGCCCAAGGGAGGGTGCAACCCAACAAGATAATCTCTCGAATACGATTTCGGGGCTTCAGGCGCTTGCCATCGAGATGGAAGCGGCGGGGCTGAACCGCTCGATGGTCGAAGATATTGTAAAGACTCAAGGCGAGCCTGGCGCAGTATCCGAGGCAGATCTCAACAACAATCTAACTATCGCGCAGTTGGAAGACACCCGGTTTCTTACGCTCACTTACAATGATACCAACAAGATCAGGGCGCAAGAGGTTGTCAACAACGCCGCCGAGATCTTCGCAAAAAAGGCTCCCGAAGCAAGCGGGGTGGCAGCCGATGCAGCGGTGAAGGTGAGTGCTTATGCTGGAGTGCCCCCTGCCCCCGAGGAACCCGACCCGGTGCGCAACGGACTAGGGGCGCTCGTCATAGGGCTCATGCTCGGCGTAGGCTTGGCCTTCCTGCTAGAGTACCTCTACCTCAGCGGTCTACGTTCGCCGGAGAAGGTTGAGCAAGTCTCGGGCGTGCCCACTTTCGGCACCATACCGGACTTCAAGGCTGCTCGAGCAAGAAAGGGGAAGAGCGGGCACGTAGCCTAGGATGCGCCATTCCTATTCTTGCCCTTGTTCACCACAGTTCCGGGAAGTCGCGTTCTGCGAAGACGGCAACGTCGCGGTAAGGAAGCTTTCAGGGGCTCTCGGAGAGCGTTGTCGAAGGGCTGATAATGTCGGGGTCGGTCACGACGTCGATCAGGGTGACCGTGTCGGTGGCTAGCGCGGCCTTCATCGCGGGGGCCAGTCCGTCTGGGTCGCGCACTGTGTGGCCTTCGGCGCCGAGGCTCCTGGCGTAACCGGCGAGGTCCACATCTCCTATCTCGACGCCGGCCGTGCGGCCGAGCGCCTGCTTCTGGTGCATCGCTATAGTGCCGTGTAGTCGATTGCGGAAGACGACTACTGTGATGGCGGCGCCGTACCTGACCGCCGTCTCGATCTCCTGGCCCGTCATCAGGAACCCGCCGTCGCCGCAGCAGGCCACGACGGTCCGGTCAGGGGCAGCGAGCTTCGCCGCCACCGCAGCAGGCACACCGTAGCCCATCGCCCCGTTCGCGGGTGCCAGCTGAGTACCTGGGTGGTTGTAGCGCCAGTAACGGTGGATGAAGACCGAGAAGTTGCCCGCGTCGTTGGTCAATAGAGCGTCCTCAGGCAGGGTTTCGCGCATGACGCCGACGACCCGCGCGGGGTCGATGCCTTCCCTTGCACGATCCGGGGGTATCGTGCTGGAGTCGAGGTAGGCCCTGTGGCCCCCGGCCAAATCCCGTGCCGGGGGCGACGAGGGCGCATGTTCGGCCAACGCGGCCAGGGCCGTACCCGCGTCCGAGACCATCCCGATTTCGGCGCGGACCGTAGCGCCGACTTCGTTCGGGTCTATGTCTATCTGGATCACGGCCTGGTCCCCGCGCGGGAGCGAGTAGCTCTGGGTGGTAACCTCGCTCAGCCGGCAGCCGACAACCAGGACGAGGTCTGCCTCTTCTAGGGTCTTCAGGGTCTCCTGTGGCGTACCGAGCGCGAGGTGTCCCAGGTAGTTCGGATGCTCGTTCGGGAACACGTCCTGCCTGCGGAAGGCTGCGTATACGCCGGCACCCCAAACCTCAGAAAAGGAGATCAAAGACTCACGGACGCCTTGCGCCCCGCCGCCCGCGATCACGACAGGACGGCGAGCGGCGGCGAGCCGTCCTGCGACGGTCAGGACATCCTGCGGCGCAAGGGCAGAGCGGGGCGGGGGCTGCACGTGGGCCTCTGGGTCACCGTGGACCGCTTCCCCGAGCACGTCCGCTGGCAGCGCGAGCATGACGGGGCCTGGACGGCCTGAAGTGGCGATCCTCAGTCCTGTGGCGACAAACTCGGCGAGGCGGTCGGGGCGATGCACCGTTGCTGCCCACTTCGTGATGGGGGCGTAGAAGGCGCTGAGATCCACTTCCTGAAAGGCTTCTCTCCCGAGGAAATCAGTCTCGACCTGCCCGAGCAGAACGAGCATGGGCGTCGAGTCCTGCCTCGCTGTGTGTACCCCGATAGCGAGGTTGGATGCGCCCACGCCCCTCGTGGCCATCGCCACTGCCGGTCTCCCCGTCAGCTTGCCTTCCGCCTCGGCCATAAAGGCGGCGCCAGACTCGTGGCGCGTCGAGACGAGGGAGAGGTCGGGGTGCTCCTCGGCGGCGTCCAGGATCTCCAGGAAGCTCTCGCCGGGCACGGTGTAC
>DASSCV010000459.1:0-2528 GCA_035697505.1 Rubrobacter sp. | reverse complement strand
GCGTTGTGGCAGTTCTGGTGGATGAGAGGGCACTACGACGAGGGTAGGAGGTGGCTCGAGACGGCGCTGGCCAAGGATGGTCGAGCATCCGTGGCGCGGGCAAAGGCGCTGGAGGCCGTGGGCTGGCTGGCAGACGATCAGGGCGACATCGAGCGTGCGGTAGCGGCTGCCCAAGAGGGCCTCAGCCTGAGCGCCGGAGCAGAGATCATCGATGCTGCTCCCTTCCTGCGCATACTGGGATCGGCGGCGAGTATACAGGGAGACCACGACCGGGCGGCGCAACTCTATGAGGAAAGCCTTGCGCTCAGCCGGCGAGCAGGGAACACGCGGGGCGTTGCATTGTCCCTACTCCAGGTGGCGAACGTGACGAGCGAACGGGGAGATTACGAGGGGGCGAAGGGACTCTATGAGGAAGGCTTGGCCCTGTCCCGGAAGTTGGAAGACACGGCACTGCTGACCTCGTACCTGATCAACCTGGGCTACGAGTCTCTTCTTCAGGGTGACCCCGAGCGAGGTGCTACGCTCAATGAGGAAGCCGCGGTGTTGCTGAGGGAGCGAGGGCACAAGGGCAAGCTCCAGTATGCTCTAGACAACCTGGGGTGGGCGGCGCTCCTGAGCGGGAACCGACAGAAGGGCAAGTCCCTACACGAGGAAAGCCTGGAATTATCCCGGGAGCTAGGCGACAAGCTGATCGTGGCGGAATCTCTGGAGGGGCTGGCCTGCTCGGCCGCCAGGGGAGAAGAAGTACGGGCGGCCAGGCTGTTCGGCGCGGCCGAGGCTCTACGCGAAGCGGTAGGGTACCGCCAGGCGCCTAGAGAGGGCGCTCTCCGGGAACCATTCCTAGATGCTGCTCGCTCCCGGCTGGGGGAGGTGAGGTGGGAGGCGATGTGGGCCGAAGGACGGGTCATGACGTTGGAGGATGCTATCGCCTACGCGCAAGAAGGCGCAGGCAAGCGAGCGAACACAATGCGGTTCGAGGCGTAGCTCGTCATACCATCAAAGCATGCTCCTGGAACAGGGCCCTCGCGGAGCAGCTGCATCACAATACAGAGGCTACCGCTGGTATAGTAGGCACCGATACGTAGGGGCGCTGCCTTTGTCCAGATCGAGCGCGTGGCAGACAAGCTGCAATGGAACTTTCGCAAAAAGTAGAGAAGCCGGTTATCCTCGCCGTTGACGACGAGCCGACGGTGCTGGGCGCCGTCTCGCGCGACCTGCGGCGCGAATACGGCCAGCAGTATCGGGTGATGAGGGCGGATTCGGGCGTCGGGGCGCTGGAGCTGGTGCAGCAGTTGAAGTTGCGAAATGTGCCGGTTGCCCTGTTTCTCGTAGATCAGCGGATGCCGCTCATGTCCGGCGTAGAGTTCCTAGCGGAGGCTATCGAGCTCTTCCCCGACGCCAAGCGCGTGCTGCTTACCGCATATGCAGACACCGAGGCCGCCATTAGCGCGATCAACGAGGTTGACCTCAACCACTACCTCATGAAGCCGTGGGACCCGCCAGAAGAACACCTCTACCCAGTGCTCACGGATCTGCTGGACGACTGGCAGGCGTCTTTCGCCCCGCCGTTCGAAGGCATTCGCGTCGTCGGCCATCAGTTGTCGCCGCAGTCACACCAGATCAAGGACTTCCTCTCCAGAAACCTCGTCCCGTATCAATGGCTTGACGTCGAGATCGACGAGGAGGCCCGCGGCTTGCTGGAACTCTCCGGTTCCGATGGGTCGCGATTGCCCCTGGTGCTCTTCCCCGATGGTCTCTCCCTGACGCAACCGACGAACGTGGAGATCGCCGAGAAGATCGGTTTGAGGACGTACCCCGGATTACCGTTTTACGACCTGGTCATCGTTGGTGCGGGTCCGGCGGGCCTGGCAGCGGCGGTCTACGGTGCCTCCGAAGGACTCAGCACGCTGCTCATAGAAGGTGAGGCGCCAGGGGGACAGGCCGGCACGAGCTCGCGCATCGAGAACTATCTGGGCTTCCCGGGCGGCTTGAGCGGAGGAGACCTGTCAAGGCGAGCCGTGGCTCAGGCCAGCCGATTCGGTGCGGAGATACTCACGCCCCTGGAGGCGAGGGGGATACGAGCGCAAGACCCGTATCGTTTCGTCAGTCTTACCGGCGGATCCGAGATCAGTTGCCACGCGCTGCTCATCGCGACGGGCGTCTCCTATCGCAAGCTCGACGCGCCCGGCGTCGAGAGACTCACTGGCGCCGGGGTGTACTACGGCGCGGCGATAACAGAGGCGATGGCCTGCCGAGGTAAGGACGTATTTATCGTCGGCGCGGGGAACTCGGCCGGGCAGGCAGCAATGTACCTCTCCAGGTACGCCAGCTCGGTGACCATGGTCGTGAGAGGTAGCTCACTCGCCAGGAGCATGTCCCATTACCTCGTGTCGCAGATCGAATCTCACGAGAAGATCGCGGTGTGGCCGCACTCTACGGTTGCCGAAGTCGATGGAGACGCCAGGCTAGAGGAGATCACCATCGCCGATGCCACGACGGGCGAAACGCAGAGGGTGCCTGCTTTTGCA
>DASSCV010000458.1:0-2683 GCA_035697505.1 Rubrobacter sp. | reverse complement strand
ACAATACCCCCAAGGAGCAGTTGGCCGCCAGCACCAGGGGCGCCGAGAACGCGGGGGGCGAGGCGATCACCACCGACGTGGTGGAGAAGCCCCATGTGGGCACCAAATTCCTGCACGCCCATCTCAGGGCCGAGGAGGTCGCGAATCGGGCCCCCTTCACACCCGTGGACCAGGAGGGGCCGGTGGAGATGCCTGACGAAGAGTACACCTTCCAGTTGACGACCGGCCGCCGCCTGGCCTTCCACAACACGGGAACCATGACCCAGGACTACAAGAAGGTCAAAGACCCAGAAGAGCTGCTGGAGATCTGCGAGGAAGACGCCGAGGATCACGGCATCGAAGACGGCGATTTCGTGCAGGTAAGTTCGAGGCGCGGAACCGTTCCTGCGGTTAAGGCTCGCGTCACCGACAGGGTGAGGCCGGGGCTTCTATTCATGGGCTACAGCTTTCCGGATCAGGTACCGACCAACGTCCTGACCATCAACGCCGTAGACCCCCTCTCTGGGACGGCCGAACTCAAAGCCTGTGCGGTGAAGATAGAGAAAGCGTGATCCGAACGGTACTCGGTTGCTGACTGCAGCGTAACCTCCTTCCGAAGAGGTTGCGCTGCGTCCGGCGCTGCATTGTGAGTGACCCCGGTCCTCCAGCTCGCCGTCCAGAGACCCGTCCCGAGAGGGTTTTGCAACTTTTCGTGCATATAAGTTTGACCGTGTATAAGGCATGCAATATAGTGCCCCGCAAGAAGGCAGGGGAAAATCTGGTGAAAGGAGTCTCGTGGAAAGACACGAGGAGTGGGTCCGCGTCGAGCGGACCTCGGCGTTCAGGGAGCTGACGAAGAAGCGAAGAGCATTTGTCCTACCGGCGACGATCTTTTTCCTGGTCTTCTACTTCGGTCTGCCGTTTCTGACGGCGTTCACCACGGTGTTGGACGTGAACGTCATCGGGGCGATAAACCTGGCCTACGTCTACGCCTTCGCGCAGTTCGCAATGACCTGGATTCTCATGCACCTCTACGTCAGCCGGGCCAACAGGTGGGACGATCTGGTGGACCGGGCCAGGCACGAGGCCGCGGAGGGCGATGGGGCCGGTAGGGCCGGCGGAACGGGGGGGTCGGAGTGAGCGATCGGGTAATATCCATCATCTTCTTCGTCCTGATCATCGCGCTGACGCTCGGCATTACCGTCTGGGCGTCGCGCCGGAACAAGTCCACCAGCGACCACTACGTGGCGGGCGGCGCGATCAAGGGTTGGCAGAACGGCCTCGCCATCTCGGGCGACTACCTCTCGGCGGCGTCTTTCCTGGGGATCGCGGGTGCCATCTCGCTCACCGGCTTCTCGGGTTTCTACCTCTCCATAGGCTTCCTCGTGGCTTACCTAGTGGTGCTGCTGCTGGTGGCCGAGCCCTTGAGAAACCTGGGCAAGTACACGCTTGCAGACATGCTGGCGAGCCGGTTCAACAAGTCGAGCGTGCGTTCGGCGGCGGCGCTCTCGACCATAGCGATCAGCATGTTCTACATGATCGCCCAGCTCAACGGCGCGGGGGCGCTCATCGAGCTGCTGCTCGGCATAAACTACACGCTCTCGGTCATCGTCATCGGCATCCTGATGACGGTCTACATCGTGGCCGGCGGCATGGTGGCGACGACCTGGATCCAGATAGTCAAGGCCGTCCTCCTCATCGCCGGCTCCCTGACCCTATCCCTCTTAGTGCTCGCCCAGCCGAGCATCGGCTTCAATCCGGTCAACCTCTTCAACGAGGTCGAATCGCAGATAGGCCCCGAGATGGTGGTACCGCCGCCGCCGGCCGGGCTCGTCGCCGGGCTCGACGTGATCTCGCTCAATATCGCCCTCGTGCTCGGTACGGCGGGGCTGCCACACATCTTGATCCGGTTCCTCACCGTCGCTGACGCCAAGACGGCCCGGTCCTCGATCGTCACGGCGACCTGGATCATAGGCCTGTTCTACCTGCTGACACCTGTTCTGGGCTACGGCGCGGCGCTGTTCGTGGGCCAGGACGCCATCGCGGCGCAGAACCCTGCGGGGAACACGGCCGCTCCGCAGCTCGCCGAGGCGCTCGGCGGTCCCATCTTCTTCGCCTTCATCTCGGCGGTCGCTTTCGCCACCATCGTTGCGGTGGTTGCCGGTCTCGTCGTGGCTGCCTCCAGCGCCTTCGCCCACGACTTCTACTCGAACGTGATCCGGGGCGGCAACGCTTCGGAGCAGGAGCAGTTCCGTGCGGCGCGCATCACGGCCGTGGGGATCTCCGTGGCGGCGATACTCCTGGCGATACCGGCGGCGAGCCTCAACGTGGCGTTCCTGGTCGCGCTCGCCTTCGCGGTCGCCGCGAGCGCCAACGTACCGGTTATCCTGCTGACGATCTTCTGGAAGCGGTTCAACACCACCGGGGCGGTTATGGGCATCCTGGTCGGCCTGTTCTCGTGCATAATCCTGATCATACTCAGCCCGAACGTGATGACCGGCCCGAACCCGGAGCCTCCGCTGACCCCGATCATCCCCATAGACCCCATCTTCCCGTTCGTGTATCCGGCGCTGTTCTCGGTCCCTCTGGGGTTCCTGGGCTGCTACCTGGGCACGCTCCTGGGCGGAGGCGGCGCCGAGCGCGAGCGCGAGCAGGGTCTCCAGGTGTCCTACGACGAGATCTACGTCCGCTCCCTCACGGGTAT
>DASSCV010000457.1:0-6679 GCA_035697505.1 Rubrobacter sp. | reverse complement strand
TCCGAGCAGACCGCGGTAGCCTTAGCATGGGCTATAGGGTAACCACAACATCTGGCGCCGCCGAATAAAGATGCACGAGAGCGTATACGCCAGATCAGGGCCGTGAACTCCTCCGGGGCTTCGTCTCCGATCATTACGTCGTGCCAGGGATGAGGCATCTTGGATAGCTCTTTCCGGAGGATATGATCTCAGGGCGCACTGGGCGCCCGCGATTATACATGAGGCCAGGAACGCTACTGGCGGAAGTCTTGCAGGGTAGCCTCGTTTGCCTCGTCGTCAGGCACCAATACCTGCTCGCCGTCGGACAGGGACTTAGGGTGACCCTCTAACTCGGCCGTAGTCATCTTGTTGTCTTCGCCGTTGAGTACGAGTGCCCGTGCGAGTGGAATCACCTGCAGAATTCCAAGGTCTGTGTTGACGTTCTCGTTCGTGACCTTGATGATCGCTGGTAGTCTGGTGACGGTATCCCACCGGAGCGCCTGCCGGCGTAGCGCCGCCAGCAGCTTCTGCTGGTGATCTATCCGGTCGAGGTCTGCCCCTGGAGTGCCGCGGTAGCGGGCGTACTTGAGCGCCTTATGCCCGTTGAGACGCTCGAAGCCTTCACCCATATACCAATGCTCGGGGAACACCCCCTTCCCAACATTTACCCTGACCTTACCTATGGCGTCTATAACCTTCTCGAAGCCCTCGAAATCCACGATTACATAGTTGTCTATGTCGACGCTCGTGAGGTCCTCCATCACCGTCCTGGCGTTCTCTACGCCGCCGTACGCGTAGGCGGTATTGATGCGGTCTTTTTCTTCGGGCTCCACCTCTACGTACAGGTCCCGAGGGACGGAGAGTAACTTTACCTCTCCCGTAGCGGGAATCACCCGGACGAGCATCATGGTGTCTGAGCGCGTGGACTCGCCCTCAGCCGAGTTGGGCCTCCGGTCGACACCAAGGACTAGCACGTCGAGCGGCTCGCTCGAGGCCTGCTCAGCTTCTTTGGATGCCGCCAGTCTGGCTGCCTCCTCTCTGGCTTCTTGGGCTGCTTCCTTGCTCGCCTCGAGGGCCGCTTTACGGGCGGACTTGTCTTTGGTCTCGTTGGTCGGCTTCCGGCTGCGGGATGCTGCCAGATCCTTCGTTGACTTGTAGGCCGGGGCGCGGGGCTCGTCCGCCGGGATCGCGTTGGAATCTCCCTGCGCGAGCAATCCCTCGAATGTGGCAGGTACGAATCCAGGGGATTCGGCTGTCTCCGCCGCTCCTGCGGAGCCTGGCGCCTCAGCCTTGAAAAAGGCAGCCGCTTGCGTCCCGATACTGAAAAACAGTGAGGCCAGAACAAGTGCCGCCAGGAGCCGCCGCCGGCGATACCGCGCCCGCCAAAACCGGCTGCGTTTCGAACGTGCCCGGCTTCTAGTCTTCTTCAAGGCCCCCCGCCGTTACCCGTTCATGGCAAGCAAATGCCGTGAACGCAAGACAACAAAACTTACCGGATTGTAAACATCTCTAATCGACGCGTCTATATCCGCACGAAATCAGCCACGGATCCATGAGGCAAGAGTCTCTCCGCCCGAACGTCCGCCGGGCGACCGTTGTGGTGATCGCAGTTCCCCAATCCGCGAATCTCGCCAGGCCGGTGTCACCATACCTCTAGCACGTAGAAGACCACGATAGAGCCTACCTCAAGCCCAATTCTGTTGTCTTGATTCCTTTGTTACAATACCACGCTTCAACATTGCCATGGCCCAAACATCAGACCAGGCAATTAGCTTCTCGGCAGGTATCCTGCAATCCTTCCGGAACCTCGCTCAGCCCGCATGCATCAAGATGATTCTTCTTCAGACGTTTTGAACTTTTCTTTAGAAGTATTGCATTGTAATTAGGTTTCGTGTAATAATGCAGCGCTGATGTAGAAGAGCGGAGGGAATGGTCCCTCCGCCCGAAATAAGGGGGGTAAGGCGTAGCGCTTATTATGTGGTTGTATGGCTAACTGGGGTGGGGACAGGCGCTAACTCGCTCCTCGATCAAACTAAGGAGGGAAAGATGCGCAGAGTAACGCTGATGCTGGCAGCGATGGCGATGATAGTGTCGCTATTCGCCGTTGCGGCTTATGCGGCAGAGATCTGGGGTACCGATCAAAACGATGACATCTACGAGACCAACCAAGACGACAATATCTTCGGTCGCCAAGGTAACGACTATGTTACTGCCGCAAAGTATGAGGGTGATACGGACAAGGTGGAAGGAAACCGTGACAACGACACTATAAGCGTTGAAGACGGTGACAATAAGGACCGTGTCGATGGTGGTCAGGACTTCGACGTATGCGTAGGTGACCCAAACGACGTGATCATAAACTGCGAAATGGTGAACGGATTCCCAGTAAGATAAAGTAGCAAATACCGGGGAATAGGCCGTCACCAACCCCCTCTAAGCGCAGAGAGGAGCAGCCTGACTCCAGAGTAAGAGGCTGCTGGGTTCTACCCCCTACATCCGGGGAAGTGCCTGGGGTAAGAGTAAGAGGGGACCGGGGTATCGAAGCCTCGGTCCCCTCTTTAGTTGGTAAGCTCTTGGTGAGCTATTTGTTTAGGTCGAAGAGTTCGTCAATGGAGGAGGGCAAACGTTGCCCAGGAGCCTAAATTAGTAGGCCCTTCATGAGCATGTTCATAACAGCCTCTAGCCGACACGGGTTCCTTCAAGCCCCGCCTGATTCTCTCACCGTCGATCTCATGGGCAGCTCTCGCAGATTGCGCATGCCCTTGGGTGCTACCTCAGGATCTCTGGAATTGATCGCCTGTTGATAGGCTTCCACTGCCAGGTCGTATTCTCCCATCTGCTCATAGAGCACACCTAGATTGAGCCTTGCTTTGGCGGCGGAGTACGAGTGCCCCCAGTCGATAGCCCGTCGGTAGGCTTTCTCTGCCAGGTCGTACTCTCCGCGCTCCTCGAAGAGCATGCCCAGGTTGAACGCTGCCTTGGGTGCCCATTCAGCGTGCTTAGAGGCGATGGCCTGTTGGTAGGCTTTTTCTGCCCGATCGTACTTCCCTTGCTTACTAAACATCAAGCCCAGGTTGAACGCCGCTCTAGCGGCCTCCTCCGGGTGTCCCGAGTCGATGGCCTGTTGGTAAGCCTTTACTGCCAGGTCGTACTCTCTGTGCTCCTCGAAGAGTATGCCCAGGTTGAATGCTGCACTAGGAGCAGCCTCCGGGTGACCCGAAGCAATAACCCTTTGGTAAGCTTTCTCTGCCAGGTCATACTCGCCCTGCCTATCAAAAATGGAACCCCGGTGGAAAGTTGCCCAGGGCTCAGCCTCAGTGGCTCTCGTCTGATCTGCATCTTGCCTTGGCGTACCTTGCGCCTGGCTGGCGGACACTCCGAAGACGCTCCCTCGCCGCCGATTCTTGCGAAACCAGGTCAGGATTCTGAGCCTCGGTCGAATGTCCCGCAGTTCACCGAAGACGGCGATTGCGGAGATCTCAGCGACGATGGCAATTGCAATGCGTACTCCGAACAGAGCGATCACGCCGCCAGTCTGCCAGAGTATACCGGCCAAAGCCGGACCAGCTATCTCGCCAATCTCCTGCACGGCGTCGAGGGTTCCGAGGCGACGTCCCTTGCGCGGAGGGTCCTTGGCCGCGATGTCGGTTATGGCCGAGGCCCAGGCGGGCCGGAAGGCCGCCTTGCCGATGTCGTCCACGGAGCGGGCAGCAGCCATGCCGACAAACGTGGGGATCGCCACGTACATCACAGACGATCCAATGTTGGCGGCCGAGCGCGAGGCAATCCCGACCAGACGCCCGTAGCGGTCGGTGATCCAGCCATAGAACGGGCCGGCAAGGAGGAAGACCGCCGCCGAAAGGCTGTAGATGATCCCCGCCTGCGCTGTACTCAAGCCCGCGTACTTTGTGGCCAGGATAGGGAAGAGGCCGTGGACCATGTAGGCGCTGGCCGCGATCAACATCCCGACCGAGGCAGGGCCGCTGAGTTCTCGGAGCAGCGAGAAGATCTCCTTCATCCGGCTGCGGAAGAGCTGCGTCTCCGGCTCGGGGGGGAGCGTGGGCTCATCAGTGACCTTTTCCTGGCGGCGCCTCGGAGGGTATGTCGAATGCATGGTTGGCGTCCGGCACCACCAACGGTACATGACACCCGGCGAACTCCAGGGTGGAACGGGCCTCTACTAAAGCCCGGTCTCCGAGGTGCCGCTGCTCGACGATTATCGCCACGGTTGGGCCATCGGCCGCCCGCATGTAACTCGCTGCCGAGTGCTCCTGATGCGGGTTCGCGTTCCGCGTCCTGCGCAGCAGCGCACGCACCCGCGCCTCAAACTCGAGAAAACTAAAGGGTTTCGTGAGGTAATCATCGGCCCCGAGGTCGAGGCCACGCGCCTTGTCCACGTCCGAGGTGCGTCTAGTCAGCAGCATGACCGGCACTTCGCTCGAGCCGCGGATCCGGCGGAGGACCTCCCACCCTGAAAGGTCCGGTAGCTCAGTGTCCAGGATCACTAGATCGTGCGGGGAGTCCTCGAGCGTAGCCAGACCGTCGTAGGCCGTGGTCGCCGCCTCGACTTCCAGGCCGTTCTTGGCGAGCGACAGGCGCGTGAGGGCGATGAGCTTCTCGTCGCCGGCCACCACCAAGACCCGATACGCATCCAGAGTAGTCCTGTTGTAGGAACCAGTCTGGTGACGAATCCCTCTTGAGGACTCGCCTTCTACATCGTGATCACCCTCGTCATACGTGACCATTTTCTCCTTCCCACTAGCAACGATCCTGGATCGTGCCCGCGCTAATAGCGGTCGGTGCCGGATGGTTGACCTTGATGAACGGTCGATGTGAGTCTGGGTCTATGTCCCCCACTGTCTTCTCTCGCCTTGTCATCTGAGGAAGCCCGGAGAGCGGGCCCTCAATCCTGCACGACCCGATCAGCCTAGCTGAGAACAATGAATCGGCGGTGAATCCAAGGCAGATCTTGGGGACATTTAACCGAGGTTCAGAGCGAACCCTGCCTTCTCCTTGCACTCCATATTCCTTTCCCCGAGAGCAGGACGTAGAGCCGTTTCCACGTCGCTCTAATACAATAAACTACCATAGAATGCAAAAACCACAATATGTTTCGACCCAGAGAAGGCACTTTCCCCAAAGAAGTGACGTTTGCATTAAGTATCGTTGCGCGACTTGCGCACGAACTTCGGAGAACGCTTCCTGGAGCAGAAAGCCCCGATAGAATCGTGAATGCCACACATAGAGACAGAGCAATTAATCTCCGGCCTTTGAAACGTCGGATCTGAGTGCTGTCAACGCTTCCTGCACATGTCTCTCCACGCTAAGTTGAGATGCGAAGACGTGTCTCACCACGCCCTCTTTGTCTATGACGTATGTCACCCGACCGGGAAGGAGACCGAAGGTCTTGGGCACTCCGTATTGCCTCCTGATGTTACCTCCCTCGTCGCTGAGAAGAGGGAAGGACAGGTCGTGTCTTAGGGCGAAACTCCTGTGTGACTCTACCGAATCGGAGCTTATCCCGATTACTTCGGCATCGAGCTTACCGAATTCCTCGGAAAAGTCCCTGAAAGCGCAAACCTCCTTGGTGCAGCCAGGAGTATCGTCCTTCGGGTAGAAGAAGAGGACAACTGGCTTCCTACCAAAGAAATCCTTGAGACTCACCATCTCGCCCGCTTGTGAGGGTAGGGTGAAGTCGGGAGCCACAGATCCTGCCTTCACCTTATCCTTCATTCGTCGAAAGCCCATGGGCTCATCTCCCGAGTGTCATGCCATTCTCCTTTCCAAGATGATTCTATGGTGTATCTGCTTCAAGGGTGTGAATGCGTCGAGCGCATCGACGGGCCTTGGACATGCACCGAGTTTTCCCTTCATCCTGACACAATGTTGGGGGTTGCTTTCGTTACGGTTATCCGCAGATTGTGCAATTTGTTGTGTATCGGCTCTGTAGCCAGGACGAGATGCGCACCGTCCTCCCGGGGAAGGTCGCCGGCATGACGGACCACTTCGCCAGCGGAGTAGCCGAGAAAGGGAGGAGGGTGAGTATACCCCGAGATCGCCTGCGCGCCCGGGAAGACTCCTGCCCACTGACCGTATTGTTCCCGACCTACTAACATAGGGGAGCTCAGGTTTCGTGCCCTACTCTCCGGGAGCGGGGTTCATAGACCCTCCCCAGGAGGTGATGGTGTCCTCCTCCTTAAGGCGTGTATACTCTGCCCTCGTTAGACAAGCGGGGCGGCTAAGGTTTGGTCCCTTAGCTCTCCGCCCCTTATGTGTGTGTGTAGGAGGGGATCTCCTCATGAGAGGACGGGCATTAGCTATTATGGTGAGCATGGGGCTAGGAGTGCTGCTGCTGGCAAGCGGGGTGGCCCTGGCCGATACCATCGATGGCACCTCGGGAGCAGATGATCTCATAGGCACAGACAAAGATGACGTGATCCACGCCAGTGGGGGCAAAGACTACATCTCCGGTTTAGGGGGTCCTGATGTGCTCTACGCTGGGGCTGGCAACGACACGGTGGTTGGCAGAGAAGGTAACGACCGCATATACGGCAATACTGGTTCTGACATGCTCTTGGGTGAGGAAGGCAACGACACCATAAACAGCGCAGGGGACGGACAAAGGGATGTAGTGAAGTGTGGGCAGGGAGATGCTGACACGGCCTACGTCGATAAGTTCGACCGCATCAAGAAGAACTGC
>DASSCV010000456.1:0-2996 GCA_035697505.1 Rubrobacter sp. | reverse complement strand
GGATTGCGACGTACCCGGCAGCGAACATCAGCCCTCGCTCCGCGAACGCGTCCGGGATCGCGACGGACATGAACAGGCTCACGAGCATCACCGTGACAAGGAGCGCGCGCACCGCCGGCCTGTCCGGGTCGAACCAGTTGGTGAACCAGGTGGTGTAGATCCAGGCCCACCACACCGCAAGAAGTAAAAACAGCGTCTCCAGCGCTCCAACGACCGTCAGGTGCTCCAGCAGCCGGTGAGAGAGCTGGGTGACGGCGAAGACGAAGACCAGGTCGAAGAACAGCTCCAGGGGCGAAACCCGCGCCTCGCCCCCGTCCCGATCTCGGAGCAGGCTCGCAGCATGGTTTTCCTGCACCGTCTACCTCCTATCTCTCGGTCCTGCTGGTTCCAGATTCTGCCATGGGAGTGCCGAAGGTGTGCGCCGGGCAGGATACCGTTCTTCGGTCGCAGGATACGGGCGCAGAGTAACATTTGAGCCCCGCCCATCAAGGTTAGAGGCGCGCCACGCCGAACTGATGGCCGCGTAACCCCACTCGTCAACGACGATCCCGAGCAGGCGACGAGGGTCTGAAAGGAGGTCGTGAAGTCCGAGAATCCGGGTATCCTCGTGGAGGAGTTTCGGTCAGAGCCCGTTAGTTACGATACGGAACCCTACATCTCCAGGCGCGTCTCCTCGAGGTCGAGGTCGTGCTCTATGCGGTGCATGACATCGTCGCTGATGCGGCCCTCGTTGCGGAGCTGTAGCAGGGTTGCGCGCTGGGCGTCGAGCAGGTCGCGCATCAGGTGCTGGTAGGCGGATGAGCGCTCTTCGAGGCCGTCCTCGTCGACGCCGTCGAAGGTCAGCGGTTCGAGTCCGCTCGTCGGCTCTCTAAAGTGGCTTATCTAAGCGGAACACTCGGAATGAGGTTGGCTCCCATTTCGACACCAATAGCCCCTTGATACCACTCACAAATTCATCTGGTGGATACAACGAAAACCAGGGACGGTGCTTGTCCCCTTTTACCTGTATGAGACGCGCTCCTCGAGGGTAACAACAGGCATAATAGCGGTCAGCGCTGCGCAGGGGTGGTAGCACGGGGACAAGCTACCTGAGGCGGAACCACACAACGTAGATAAAGCGTCGGGGGAAGGGAGAGGAGGCCGTAGATGAAGTTCTGCGCCAACGTTTCGATCCTGTTTAAGGAGGTTCCACTGCTGGAGCGGTTCGGCAGGGCTAGGGAGGCGGGCTTTAGGGCAGTGGAGTTCTGGTGGCCGGCGGGCGAGGACCTCGGGGAGGTGGAGGCGGCGATCAAGGAGGCAGGGTTGGAGGTCGCTCTCTTCAACTTCGACGCGGGGGACATGCCGGGGGGCGACCGAGGGCTCTTGAGCGATCCCGAGCGCGTCGCGCAGTTCCAGGAGAACGTGCCCGTAGCGCTACAGCTTGCGGAGAATCTAGGGTGTAGCAAGCTCAACGCGCTGGTGGGGCATAGGTTGGAGGGCATGGATCGGGAGGAGCAGTTCGGGTTGGCGCGGGAGAGCGTCGGGTGGGCAGCAGACCTGGCCGCGGAGCAGGGCGTCGAAGTAATGGTAGAAGCCGTCAATACCTTCGAAAACGGGCCGTACCTGTTGTACACGACAAGAGACGGGGCGAAGTTCGTGAGGAGTGTTGGGCGGGAGAACGTCAGGCTTCAGTACGACGTTTACCACATGCAGCGGATGGAGGGGAACCTCGTGGCGAACCTGCGCGAATATATAGACGTGATCGGGCACGTGCAGGTGGCTGACTCGCCGGATCGCAGGGAGCCTGGGACGGGTGAAATTCGCTACCCATTCGTTCTGGGTGCTTTAGAGGACCTCGGCTACGACGGCTACGTGGGTTTGGAGTACAACCCTACGACGCCGACCACGGAGGAGAGCCTCTCGTGGCTGCCCAAAGAGATGCGCGGAGGGGACAGGGATGCCGAGGCGCTCAACCTTTAAGAGGAGGAGTCGTGGCAGATAGAGTAGGGTTTATAGGGCTCGGGATCATGGGCAAGCCCATGGCCCGAAACCTGATGCAAGCAGGCTTCGAGCTCACCGTCTACAATCGGAGCCCCGAGAAAGCCGAGGAGTTCAGCGGGGAGGGTGCGTCCGTCGCCGCGAGCCCGCGCGAGCTCGCCGAGAAGAGTGACGTCGTCATCACGATGCTCCCCGACTCACCAGACGTCGAGCGCGTCGTCGCCGGGGAGAGCGGCGTGCTCGAAGGCCTCGCAGAAGGCAAGCTCCTTATAGACATGAGCACCATCTCACCAGTTGTCACAGAGGAGTTGGCCACGCAGGTGAAGACGCAGGGGGCGAGCATGCTCGACGCCCCGGTCTCTGGCGGAGACGTGGGGGCACAGCAGGGAACGCTCTCGATCATGGTAGGGGGAAGCGAAGAGGACTTCGAGAGGGCGAGCCCCCTCTTTGAGGCGATGGGGAAGACGATCGTGCACGTTGGGGGCAACGGCGCGGGGCAGGTCACAAAGGCGGCGAACCAGATCGTGGTAGCCCTCACCATAGAGGCGGCCTCTGAGGCGTTGGTACTCGGCTCGAAGGGCGGTGTGGCTCCGGAGAAGATCCTGGACGTCCTTTCGGGTGGGCTCGCAGGGAACAAGGTCATAGAGGTCAAGAGGGAGAAGTTCCTCTCCCACGACTTCTCCCCGGGGTTTCGCTCGGAGCTGCACCACAAGGACTTAGGTATCGCGCTCGCCGCGGGCAGGGCGTACGGGGTAGTCCTACCCGTGACGGCTCTCGTAGACCAGATGCTGCTCGCGATGCGGAACAAGGGCTGGGGTGGGGAGGACCACTCGGCGCTCTTGAGGGTCGTAGAGGACCTCTCGCAGCACGAGATACTGGAAACCGATTAGACTAGAGCTGGAGAACGCAGGAGAGGAGGTCGCGCATGCCCAGGATGGACGTGATGGACGCGGTGGTTAAGGTCATGGAGGACGAGGGCGTCGAGGTCGCCTTCGGCGTGCCGGGAGCGGCGATCCTGC
>DASSCV010000455.1:0-5386 GCA_035697505.1 Rubrobacter sp. | reverse complement strand
TCTGATCTCGCTACGATGGGTTTGGGACAGTCTAATGCAGGATTGGCCAGGGCTCATTTGCAGCCTCGGTCCTTCTCTACTGCTGGGCACAATCTGGACCATGAGCATAATCTCCTAATCGAGTTGAACAGAAGGGGTGTTGTGAAGAACCTCGGTAGATCTCGCCCGGATCACCCTGCGGGCGATGGCAGCAGGGTCTTTGTGAAGCGGAAGCCACATCCCGATTATGAATACCGCGAACGACTCGTCCATCCGCGCCGTGTACCTACCGTCTACTACCTGCGCCATCCTACTCTCCTGTCCGAGTCGAAAAGGTTTTGATGCAATGATCTACCCCGATATCGCTCGTTCTCCGGTCCGTCTACGCAGCGCCACGAAGGCGGTTGTCGCCAGGAGCGCCACGCTGGTCATGAGGCCGGCCAGTATCATCAGAGCGAGCATCCCGGCTACAGGACTCTCGTAGACCATGTAGATGTCGTGTATCGGCGATTCTTGTCCACCTGTTGGCGCGAAATGGACCGTGTCGAGTACTATCAGCCCCGTGATGGCGACGAACAGATGATAACCGGCCACGTCGCGTCCTCCGGCTGTCAGGTAGATCGCAGGCAGGATGAGGGTGTATATCAGCAAGCTGAACGTGAATGGCGTGACCTCGGCCTGGAAAGGCCATCCCGAGTGGTTGCCCCGTGTAATGTGGTCCACGTGATGCAGCACGCTGAAGACCGTAGCCGACGACGCGAAGATGAGCAACCAGCGCCGCGAACGGTCCCTGGCCGTCTGCAGGCCCATCGACATATCAGCGCCGGCGCTCAAGTCGAACCTTCGATCCGCTTGGCCTCCTGTCCTTCCCCCCACAACCCATAGAAGATGGCGCCGCCTCTGGCCATGACCTCCAGGTGGCCGTTCTGGGCTAGCTCTTTGAGCCTCCTGTCGGCCTCGGCGACCGTCAACGAGGTCCTCGCTGCGGCCGCCGCGGCCGAGATCTCACCGCTCTCCCGGATCGCCTCCAGCAATTCCCGCTCCAGCTCCTCGTCAGAGATCCGGACAGGCCTACCCTCACTAAGAGCACCTATGCCACTGCTTAGCAGCCCGAAAGCAGGCAAAGCGACCCAGAAGTAAGTCGTGAAGATCCACCACAAAGAGGGCACGAAAGCGACCAGAAACACCCCGGATAGCCCGACCGGTACGAGCACGGCGAGCGCAGCCGAGATCCTCGCCCCAGGACTCATCTTCTCCACCTCGCGCCCCAAAACCTCACGCCCGCCACCGTGCCGCCACACATCATGGCTCATTCCACGCCCCACGTAAGACCCGCCGCACATCTCTCGCTCCTCTCTTACACTCTTTATGTATATCCTGACATATGGTACTCTAAGAGCCGATGGATGATATGTCAAGGGTGACATAACAAAATATTGGAGGAGTATGACGACGTTAGGGTATGCGATCCTTGGTTTGTTATCGAGGGAGGATCTCAGTGGGTACGATCTGAAGCAACGGATGGCTGGACGGGTCGGATATTTCTGGAGTGCGAAGCACAGCCAGATCTACCCTGAGTTAGCGAGGCTGGAGGATGGTGGTTACGTGAAGCACAGCGTGGTCGAGCAAAGAGAGAGGCCTGACAAGAAGGTGTATGAGATCACGGCCGAGGGGTTGGATGCGCTGAAAGAATGGGTGATCCAGCCTCCCGTGCCAAGACCGACGCGGGACGAGTTGACGTTGAAGACGTACTCGGTATGGCTGGCGGACGAAGAGAAGGCCGCGCAGCTCTTCCGTGAAGAGAAACTCAGGCACGAGGAGCAACTCGCGCACTACGAGGAGCTACGGGCCTGGATGGAGGGAGAGTGGCGAGAGGAGCTGACCTCTACCAACAGCCCCGAGTTCGCCTCCTACGCTACGCTCCGGCGCGGCATCAGCTACGAGAGAGAATATGCTGAGTGGTGCCGGTGGATGGCCGATTCTATCGCGAGAGGCGAACCTTCGGAGAAGCGAGAGAAAGGTGGGTGATCCCTGACTCGCTCTTCCGGTAGAATCCGGGCGCACCCTAGAAGCTCCGGAGGATGATGAAGCTACGCAGGTACCTTGAAGGGGACATGGACGCGCTCACTCGTGTCGGGGTCGCGGCCTTCGGGGGCAGGATCTCCGACTGGGAGCAGAACTTCGACCCGGCCCAGAATGCCCGTCTCGACCTCGAGCAGGTCCATGTTATCGAGGAGGATGGGGAGGCCAGGGCGAGCACCACGGTGCTGCCACTAGAGTCTATTGTGGACGGCGAGTGGCGAGCGATGGGCGGCATCTCTGCGGTCATGGTCCATCCCGCCTACAGACGGCGGGGCTACGCTGGGGAGTTGATGCGCGCCGTACTACGCGACATGTGCGAACGGGGCGTCTCGCTATCGCTGCTTGCCCCCTTCGCCCACGCCTTCTACCGGATCTTCGGCTACGAGCTCGCCACCGAGGCCATCGAGTACAGGCTCAAGCCCTCCGACCTCCCGACCAGCCCCGAACAGAGTCATCTCAGGGCCAACCGGGAAGAAGATCTCTCCTCTTTGATGGATCTCTACGAAGCAGAGGCGAAAGGGCATATCCTCAGCGTACGCAGGAGTGAAGGACACTGGAAAACGTGTCTGTCCAAGAAAGACGCGGACGTCGCCGTCTATGAGCGGGACGGTGACGTCGAAGGCTACATCCTCTACAAGATCTCCGGGTGGCAAGACAGCGACCCGCGGCGCACCCTCTCCGTAGAGGAGATCGTCGCCGCAACACCGCGGGCGAGAGAGGCACTCTTGTCCTTTATGGCGGGCCTCGATCCCCTAGTCTACGGGATAGAGCTCTGTACCCCGCGCGGAGAGCCGCTTCACCCCTACCTGAGAAGCTCGCACGTAAACGCGAAAATCGAACCCGACCAGATGCTGCGCCTCGTGGACGTCGAAGGCGCCCTCGGGTACCTCGAGCGTACGCCTGGGGCGCCGCTCGTCCTCAACGTAGCAGACGAGGTCATACCGGAGAACACCGGCGAGTACACCGTCGCAGAAGGTAAGGTTGTCCGTGGGAGGGAGGCGGCGGAGAGGGTCTGGCTTGACGTGCGCCAGCTCGCCCAGCTCTACGCCGGGTACCTTTCGGTACGGGGTCTTGCCAGGCATGGGCTCATCGAGGCAAGCTCTCCCGAAGCTCTCGATCTCCTGGAGATCCTCTTCCCCCTGCGAGACCCATGGCTCTTTAGGCCGGATCATTTTTGATTAGCATTTCAGCTAGTTGGTGGACCGCGGCATGTTCGGAGCGGCAAACGTTAGTCCCGCTGTAAACTAGCGTTCGGCGGAGTGGCGAATGCTCTGTCCGAAGAGTAACTGAAATGCTGGCTGGCTGAACTTCTCCCGACGAAGGAGGCGTAATGAAACCAACGGGCACCGTAGGCTACGCGGCGATGTTCGAGCAGTTCCATCCCACGGATCTTCTGAATTGGAGTAAGACGGCTGAAGAGTCGGGGTTCGGCTCCGTAATGGCCTCTGATCACTTCCACCCCTGGACCCCGGATCAGGGACAGAGCGCCTTCGTCTGGTCCTGGATGGGCGCTTTGGGCGCCAGCACGAACCTCCGCTTCGGTACGGGCGTGACCCCGCCCGGCTTCCGCTACCATCCGGCCATAATCGCCCAGGGAGCGGCGACCCTCGAAGCGATGTACCCTGGACGCTTCTGGCTCGGACTCGGAGCGGGCGAGGCGCTGAACGAACACATCGTCGGCCATTACTGGCCCGAGGCGCCGACCAGGCTCCGCATCCTCATGGAGGCCATCGAGGTCATCCGCAGGCTGTTCACGGGCAAGGTCGTCAAGTACAGCGGCGAGCACATAAAGCTCGAGAGCGCCAGACTCTACACCATGCCTGATACCCCGCCCCCGATCTACGTGGCCACAGCAGGCCCTATACAGAGCCGCAGGACTGGTGAGTTCTGCGACGGCATCATCACCGTCGGCGCCCCGGACCAGAAACTAAAGAACCTGATGGAGAAGTTCGAGGAGGGGGCGCGCAGGGCAGACAAGGACCCCTCCGAGATGCCGCGCATGATACAGCTCCACGTATCCTGGGCCGAGGACCAGGAAGAAGCCGAGCAGCAGGCCGTCAGGGAGTGGCCCAACGGCGGGATGCCCTTCCCCAAGGCGGATATACGGAACCCCGAGGACTTCGCGGCGATGGCCAAACAGGTCAGCGTCGAGAACTTCGAGAAGCGCGTCCTGATAAGCACCGATCTAGACGAGCACCTCGAGCACATCCAGCACTACATAGACCTTGGCTTCGACGAGGTCTACGTGCACAATGTCGGGCGCAACCAGGAGGAGTTCATAAGAGCCTACGGCGAGCACGTCATCCCCAAGCTCCGCTGGCCGGCGTACACCACAGCCCCGCCTTCGACCGGCAGGAGGTAACGATCCTGCTCGGTGTGGAGGCACGTTGAAGGTCGCGGTCATAGGAGCCGGGATCGTCGGCTCCTCGGTCGCCTACCGGCTCTCCGAGGGTGGGGCTGAGGTCGTCCTGATCGACGGTGCGAAACCGGGTTCAGGCACGACCTCGACTAGCTTCGCCTGGATCAACGCCAACAACAAGCTTCCCCGCGACTACTTCGAGCTGAACGTAGCCGGGATGGGCGAACACGAGCGGCTCCGGAATGAGATTGGCGGAGACTGGCTCCACTCCACGGGAAACCTGATCTGGGCCGTGGACAAAGAGCAGGAAAACCTCGAAAAACGCGTCGAACGCCTGCGTTCCTGGTCCTACGCCGCCGAGATGCTTCCCGCATCCACGGTCAGCAAGGAGCTCGAACCGGAAGCCACATTCCCCGACCCGGATCTCCAGATCGCACACTTTCCTGAAGAATCCTGGACCGATGCTCCGGCTCTGACGAAAATGCTCGTGGAAGCTGCCGTCCGCAACGGTGCACATAAACATGTCGGGAATGCGGTGAGCGGGATCGAGGTGGAGGGCGAAGGGATGATGCTGAGTCTGGAGGACGGCGACGCTATTTACGCCGATGTCGTGGTCAACGCCACGGGGGCGAAGGCCGCAACCGTGGCGGAGATGGTCGGGAGAGTGTTGCCGCTCGACGTGTTCCCAGGACTGCTCGTCCGGATCGCCGTCCCTGGCAAGCCTCTGAGACACCTCCTACATACACCGCGCATCAACGCTCGCCCCGACGGTCCCGGCTACGCTCTGCTGCACCACGACTCCGTCGACGAACGGCTCACGGACGACTTCGCCGGAACCGAGGATCCACTCTGCGCGGAGCTTCTGGAACGGGCGCGGCTCGTACTTCCGGCGCTCGAAGAAGCAGAGCTCGTAGAGGCGCGCTTCGGTATGCGCCCGGTTCCGGCGGACGGGCATTCTTGCGTCGG
>DASSCV010000454.1:0-6911 GCA_035697505.1 Rubrobacter sp. | reverse complement strand
AAGGGCTGCCCTTCTGTCTCCGCAGCTAGCCATTCCCCCAAGCGCTCGAGCCTGGGGTCCGCCCCGTTCGAGCCCCCCACCTCCTCCAGAGCCTCGTCAGGAGGCTTCGATGAAGAGCCGGCCTTAGCAAGCCCCCGTAGGAGAACCTCGACGTCCTTCTCTGCCAAGGTACTGAGGCTCAGGCTTCTTACGGGCAACCTTCTGCCCAATGACAAGAGCCACCTCTCGAAGGCCGGGCTCACCTCCGGTTCCTCCGTACGCGCAGCGATCAGCACAAGCACGGGCGCTTCCTGCTCCGCCCAGCGCTTCCCCGCGTAATCCAGCATCTCTAGCGTTGCGGCGTCGGCCCACTGCAGGTCGTCCAGGAAAAGGACAACAGGGGCACGCGAGGCCAAAGCCTCAACCAACCTTACGATCGCCTCGAATAGCGCTCCCTTGGCCGTCTCCCTCTCGACAGATAGAGGCGAAGGGAGGTCAGGATACCTCTCCTTGAGCTCGGGCAAGAGCCTACTTAGCTCAGAGAGCCAGACGTCCTCCAGGAGGTCGTCTGGAGCCCTCTCCCGCTCTATGCGTGGCCTTATCGCCTCTATGAGCGGCCCATAAGGCAAGCCTGCTCCCTTCGAGGCTTCACATTTGAGGATGTCAACTCCCCTGGCTTTAGCCCAAAGAAGGAACTCCTCGGAGAGACGCGACTTGCCTATCCCCGCCTCCCCCAGGACGGCCACCACGCGCATTTGCCCTTCGCGGGCGGCGTGGTACTCGGAGACGAGCGCCCCAAACTCCTCCTTGCGGCCAACCAGCGGTATCTCAAAGACAGAAAGCGCACTAGTAGCTGTCGAGTGTATAAGGCTCGCACCCAGAGAAGCCCTCTGCTCGGCCTCCTCACGCAAGCGGGCTGCCAGCTCCTGCAACGGGGCAGAGGGCTCCATCCCAAGCTCCCTGTTGAGTGTGTTCTTAAAGCCTTCATAGGCAAGAAGAGCCCTCTCGCTCTCTCCCACACCGGAGAGCAACTCCATGAGCCGCCTGTACGCCGCCTCCTCCAATGGGGCATGCCTCGCCCAAAGCCGGGCGGTAGCTATAGCCTCCGGTATTAGACCTTCCTCCGTTTCAAGCCTAGAGAGCCTCTCGCAAAGCTCCCCGAAAAGAGCGCGCCACTTCGTGCGCTCACCCTCAACCCACAGCTCGAACTCTGGGGCGTCCTCTATGGAGAAGCCCTCCATGAACTCTCCCCGGTAGAGATCCAGATCACCCCGCAGGCGGGCGATGAGCTCCCTGCGTCCTAAGGCGGCGCTGCTGGTTGCCGGCGAGGTTTCTCTCCTTGCCAGAGAAACTGCAGCTTCGAGCGCCTCTGTGTCGAGCTCCAATCCCGTTGGCTCTACTCCCAACAGGTCTCCCTCGATAAGGAGGAGGCCCACCTCCTCCTCTTGTCCGTCACGGGCGCTCTCTTCCCTCAAAGTCTTCCTGAGCTTGGACAAGACGGCGCGCAGGTCCCCGCGGGCGTTGCGCTCCTCGCTCCCCGGCCACAAGAGCTCTGCTAGCTTCCCCCTTGGGTGCCTCCCACCCTCGGCGGCCAGGTAGCACAAAAGCGCAAGCTGCTTCTTTGTTCCGAAGCGCAGGGGGTGTCCCCGAAGGTTTAGCTCGGGCGGCCCGAGCAGCCTGAAGCACAGCCGCTTTGCTTCTTGGAACGCCGTCTCGAATCTCCCATGCAACGCTTCCGCAACGCCCCGCTGCTATGGTGGCTTGCGTGTAGTAGTGGGCGCTGCTTGACTCCTTTCCCACTCGAGAATTTTACAGGCTCCCCCAGGGGGCTCGCAACGGAAGGTACCGCAGGGACGATCGAGCCGGGCACGCCAGACGAAGGAGGGAATCCGCAGAAGATGGCGGGCAGCGGTGGTGGTGCCATGGTAGGTAGGAGGAGCTTGCTATTGGCCTGTGACCTCTCAGCGGGGCAGGAAGAGCCCTGGCGGCGGCTTCTGCAAGAGCTTTCCGAAGCTGGCCGCAAGGAGAAGGAGGAGTTCGCAGAATGCCGTGGGCGCCTGGGCATCTCGGTCGAGTCGGTGTGGCTCGTGCCCACCAAGCCGCGCGGGGGAGGGCTGACGGTGGTTTATCTGGAAGCCGAAGACCCCGAGCGGGTGCTGCGCGAGCTTGCATTGTCCGATGCGCCTTTCGACTTGGGGTATAGGACGCAGATGCGCAAGCTGTTCGGCTTCGATCCGGCGCGGTTAGGGCGGGCAGCGAGCGGGGAGCTGCTTTACGCCTGGCGCGATGATGCTCAGAGCGAGCCCGAGGCGTCGAAAAGCACATGAGTGATCACCCACGCAACGCTTTTGCAACGCGCCGTTGCTACGGTGGCACGTACTATGCGCTATGAGAGTAAGCACCCATTTTATTGTGCAGGCTCCCCCGAGGCACTCGCAACGAGAGGTGCTACCGAGATATGAGACGGCCGGGCGTGGGTTCATCTACAGCGTCCAGGGCAGACGAAATAGTCTGCCCCGGGTGTGGATGCGGTCAGCTGAAGCCTCCTCGGGGCTTTCTCTCTCGCCTGACCGAGTGCGATCGCTGTAGGCGTGCTTTCGACAAAACCATCGTGGAAACGCTCATGCAGATAGTCACCCTTCCTAGGGCTCTTGGCAACCACCCTTGTGAGTGCGGTCACCCCGAGATGCGCCGCCTGCCTGATGGGGTCTTCCACTGCCCGGCCTGCGGCTCCGAGGTGCTGCCCGTTTCCATCCCTGAAGCTAGATCGGTTGCGGCGCGGAGATCGTCGGCGCTATTCGAGAGGATCCCGCTCAGCTCGGGCGCACCAGAGGATTTAGATGTTGGGTGCAGAGAAAGGAGCCAGAGCGGTGGACTAGATCTTTGAGGAGAGCAGTGAGTGTAGCGTCTGGAAACCACAGAGTGAAAGGAGAGAACGACCATGAACGACAACCAACTAACCCTCTACGCGGGCGAATACGAGAGCGTGGACGACGCCAAAGCGGACCTGGAGGCTCTCAAGGAACTCCACCGCGAGCACTTCGTCGGCACCTACGACGCGGCCGTGGTTACTAAGAATGAGGAAGGCAAGGTAGAGGTGGTCGACAAGATCGAGAAGCCCACCGAGCATGGCGGATGGGCTGGTTTGGCTGTCGGGGCGGCGCTTGGCCTGATCTTTCCTCCTTCACTTTTGGCAAGCGGGCTTGTGGGTGCAGGAGCTGGGGCGCTTATCGGCCACCTGCGGGGCGGGATGTCTAACTCCGACCTCAAGGAGGTCGGCGAGATGCTAGAGGAGAGCGAGGCTGCCCTGATCGTGGTCGGAGAGGCGACTATCGAGCGGGGCTTGGATGAGGCGATGGAGCACGCCAAGAAGGAGATGAAGAAGGAGGTGAGGGCCGATGCCAGAGAGATGGAGAGAGCCATCGACGCCATGTAGTCCTTCGTGAAGCTAAGGGTGGCGTGTGAAGCCGCTGAGCATCCTGGCTTCCCGTAGAGGTCCCAAGAACAAGGATTGACATGGCCCTCGAAAATCCGGCACTAAACGAACGCTCGTTCCTGCGGGGGATTGAAGAGTCCGGCGCAGAGCCTCGCGGCATGACCGCCTCGGGCACCTACGCCACAACCGGCCTGCTATTAGTGATCGTGGTGGCCGCCGCAGCTTTCGGCTGGTCGCAGGTCGAGATCGTCAGCGTGGACGGACGGCAGGAGGCCTTGACCCCAGCCTGGACCTGGCTCGTCTTCTTGCTCACCCTCATCGCCGGCATCGTTGGCGCCTTCGCCTACAGGGCGGCGCCGATCACCTCCGTCCTGTACGCCCTGGGCGAAGGATCGCTGCTTGGCATCGCCTCCCGCTACTACGAACTGAGGTATGAGGGGATCGTCTCGCAGGCGCTTCTCGCCACGTTGTGCATATTCGTGGCTGTCTACCTCCTCTACGCCCTCCGCATCGTCAAGGTCACGTCCCGCTTCGCAACCGTAGTTATAGCGGCGACGGGGGGTATTGTGCTGCTCTACGTGGCAGCCTGGCTGCTGTCGCTTCTCGGGGTGGATCTCCGCTTCCTGTACGCCCCCACTCCATTGGGCATCGGGATCAGCGTAGTCATCGTCATACTGGGGGCGCTGAACCTCACGCTAGATTTCGATTTCATCGAGAAGGCAGCGGCGGGGGGAGCCCCGAAGTACATGCAGTGGTACGCCGCCTTCGGGCTGATGCTCTCGCTGATCTGGATCTACGTCTACGTTCTGCGGCTGCTCGCCCAACTTCGGTCCAGAGAATAGAAGTGAACCGGGTGCCGAGAGCACAACGTCCTCAAGGAAAGGAGAGGCCAACAGAGACAAGGGATAAGAATCGAGACAAAGGATATGAATCGGAGTCCGCTGGAGACAAGAGAGAAAGGAGTAGAGAGAAGCTATGGCGGATACGGATATACGACAGCCTGCCTCGCCTCTGTCAGCTCTGGCCTGGGGAGTGCTGGTCATAGGAGGCATCTTCGCCATCGTTATTGGCCTGGTGGCCATCATATGGCCCAGCGTCACCTTTACGGTGCTGGTGGTGCTGTTGGGTGTCTACGCCTTCATCAGTGGCCTCTTCACCGTACTCCTGGGTGCGGTTTGGCCACCAGGTTGGGGTCTACGGGGGCTGATGGTGCTAGAAGGTGTGCTTGGCATAGTGGTAGGGATTCTGATCTTCCTTAGGCCAGAGAGTGCCGCGATCGCACTGATTTATCTCATCGCTGCGTGGGCCATCATCACAGGCATCCTCCAGATAGTTCAGGCTCTCAGGTTGCGCAGGGTGATCGACGGTGAATGGGCTATGATAGTAGGCGGCGTGGCGTCGGTTATCTTCGGGGTGCTGCTGGCAATCTGGCCTAAAGAAAGCCTGATCGCGCTGGTGTGGATCTTCGGCGTCTTCGCGGTCGTGTTCGGGGTCATGCAGCTGGTCCTGGCCAATCGGGTTCGAAAGATGGATGTCGCTTAAGGAGGAGGATAACGGCTGGGTAGCTCAAGCGCAGTCTTATAAGGACACTGCAACTGTCGAGGTGCCAACTCATCTCGAGTGAGGTAGCGCACAAGAAAGGAGTAGAGCCATGGCTCAAGAGAACGTCGTACTCGTGACGTTTGATGAAGAGAGCAAAGCCTACCAGGCGGCAACCGTCCTGAAGGAGGCAAGCGCACAGGGGCGCATCGATCTGCATGCGGTGGCCGTCGCGCAGAGGGCCGAAGACGGCACGCTGAGGATCAAGGAAGGTGACGCTGATGACTTCCCTGTAGGCACCTGGACCGGGGGGGTCATTGGTGGCACGACCGGTGGGATCATCGGTCTCACCCTGGGCACGCTTGGCGGACCACTGGGGCTTCTGCTGGGCGGCACGGGCGGGGTGCTGCTTGGCTCCCTGCTCGACCTCGACACTGCCGAGGAAGCAGAAAGCGTCTTGGCCACGATGGCCAGAGCCATCAAGCCGAACGAGACGGCCCTCATAGCACATGTTACGGAGCCTGCGGTGGAGGTGGTCGATGGCGAGATGGAGCGCCTCGGCGGTGAGGTTGTTCGTCGTCCGGTGGCCGACGTGGAGGCCGAGATCGCCGCCGCAGAGGATGCCGCTATGGTAGCCGAGGAGGAAGCGCGAAGGAAGCTCAGGGAAGAGCGAAGTGCCGAGCGCAAGGAGAAGGTCCAGCAGAAGATCGACGACCTTAAGGCCAAGCTTGGGGGCAGCTAGGAATAGGAGCTAGGAGGATAGTATTCTGGGCCCGGGCTCTGACAGGGTCCGGCCCATCTCTTACCCTTCAACCCTTCTCATGAAGGCTGGGTTCTTCCAGCCTTTTGGCGAAACATGGTCTGGTTCTCCTGCAGAGCCCGCAGCTCCTGCTGACACCTCAAAGTTGACCTGGTCAACCGGAGGGCAGGAGGCACCCTTCTGGCACAAGGCGTAAGGAGACGCGGATATGACGCCTGATGGGCCCCGCGAGGATGGATCCCCTGAAGAAACAGTAGGGCCAGAGATATGAGCCAGAAGGAGACGCAGGCGAAGCCCGGTAAGGACGCGCAAACGAAGCCTCAGAGGGCTCCTCCTGCGGAACCTAACAACACCGTGCCGAGCGAGGCTGTTGTGTGGGTGCGCATCTCGCCCTCGCAAGTGATGCGCACGGCGGTCATAGCCCTCCTGACCGCAGCAGGAATTTGTGGCGCGTTCTTTCTGCTCTGGCAGGTGCGCACTCTTGTTAGCTGGTTCGTCATCGCGCTGTTTGTGGCAGCGGTGCTGAACCCGGTGGTTAACTGGCTCCAGCGACGCCACAGACTGATCAAACGCCCCCTCGCCATAGTGCTCACCTACTTGGGGCTGGTGGTGGCACTGCTCTTTATGGTGGGGCTGCTCTTGCCCATACTCGTCGACCAGATCCGGAGTCTGACAAACTTCGTTGCCGCCGTGGCTAACGCCCGGAGGGGCCGACCGAATACCTCAAAGGGCTAGCCCAACAATACGGGTTCGGTTGGGTATTCGAGAGGTTCAGCGAACAACTCGGTGATGTTCGCAGCCAAATGGGAGTGGCAGCCAGAAACTTCCTCTCATCAACCGGAGATATAGTCGTAAGCGGAGCCGGGTTCGTCGCCGCGCTGGGAACCGTCCTGACGCTCACCTTCTTCCTGATCCTGGGCAGCGAGCGATATATCAACGCTGGGGTAGGGCTCTTCGCCGAGGCACACCAGCCGCTCGTGCGACGAATCCTCGCTCAGTCGGCCGGGGCGGTCACAGGCTACGTCAGCGGCAACCTCGCCATCAGCGCAATCTGCGGTGTAGCAACCTTCGTCGTGCTGGTGGTTCTTGGCATGCCCTATGCCGCCGCTCTGGCACTCCTGGTTGCGGTGCTCGACCTCATACCGCTGGTCGGCGCGACGCTTGGTGGGGCGTTGCTCGTCATCGTGGGGTTGTTTG
>DASSCV010000453.1:0-3458 GCA_035697505.1 Rubrobacter sp. | reverse complement strand
TCTCCCAGCCGAAGAGCCCGGCGTAGAAAGTGCCAGCCGTCTCGGGGTCGCGGCTCTGAAGCTCGTTCCAGGTCAGGCAGCCGGGGTCGTTGACTCGCTGCGCGCCGATGTGCTCCCGCGGCTGCCAGACGCAGAGCACGGCGCCGCTCGGGTCGGCGAATACCGCCATGCGGCCGGCCTCCATCACATCGAAGGGCTCCTCGAACACGTTGGCGCCCAGTTGCCTCGCCTTCGCGGCGGTCTCGTCAGCGCTCATGACGGTGACGTAATTGTTCCAGTGCCCAGGCTGCTCGTCCTGCTGGACGATCGCTGCTACCGCGTCGCCCTGAACGTGACACATCGTGTAAACGCCGCCACCCGGGAGCTCGTTGTCCTCGAACTCCCAACCGAAAAGCTCGCCGTAGAAGGCCTTGGCGCCGTCAGCGTCGCTCGTCGACAGATCCACCCAGGAGAAAGTTCCCGGCTCGTATCGCGTCCTCTTGTCCACGTTTTCCTCCTTGACGCTGCTTTCACCCGGCCAATGAACCGTACCGTAAGTCTACGGAGGCACTCGCGGTTCCCAAGTATCAAAGTATCCGTTCGAGAGGCGCCATATGCCGGGCGCTAAGATTGCACGCCCGGTGCTTACTGGTAGAATTTCAGGGTCGCCTGGTGACCGTAGCTCAGTCGGCAGAGCATCGGGTTGTGGTCCCGAAGGTCGCGGGTTCGAGCCCCGTCGGTCACCCTCCTATTTGCGGGAGAACGCGGACAAAGCCCCTCGTGCGTCCAGACTGTGGCAGCAGTAGGGATTTGCGAGAGGGTGATTTACGCAAACTGCCACGTCCGTGATGGGGTAAAAGTAATGAGGCCGGGATGCAGCGTCCTGACACCGGCTACTCGCCCCGACACCCGCGGCGGCGATCACGCAGCAGTAGCAGCGGCCGGCAGCCCCAGATTGCTCCAGATCGTCGCCGTCGGCTCGGCTCGGTTCAGGGCGTAGAAATGTAGCCCCGGTGCCCCACCCTCCAGCAGCCTCTGGCACAGATCACTGACGAACTCAATCCCCAGCTCTCGTTGTGAGTCGGCGTCCTCCTCGCCGCCGTAGGCCTCCATCCTCTTCTTTAGCCACCGCGGGATCTCAGCACCACATCCAGCCGCGAAGCTGGCCACCTTCGGATAGTTCCAGATCGGCATGATCCCGGGGACGATGGGGATCTCCACCCCCATCCTCTCCACCTGCTCCACAAAGTAGAAGTAGGCGTCGGCGTTGTAGAAAAACTGGGTCATGGCCGAATCTGCCCCCGCCTCCACCTTCTCGCGAAAGTACCCTAGATCCGCCGTGGCCGACTCTGCTTCGGGGTGGAACTCCGGGTAGCAGCCCACCTCGATATGGAAGTAATCTCCGGTTCGCTCGCGAATGAAGCCCACCAGCTCAGCGGCACAGCTGAAGACGCCCGGGCTCTCCATATCACCTGGCAGGTCACCCCGCAGCGCGACGATGCGGCGTACTCCGGCCTCCCTGTAGCGCTCCAGAAACCCACCGATGCTCTCGCGCGTGCCCTCGATGCACGACAGGTGTGGGGCCACCTCGATACCGGTCTCGCTCTTTGTCCTGATCACGGTCTCTATGGTGCCCGAGCGGGTCGTGCCGCCAGCGCCGAAGGTCACCGAAAAGAACGCAGGTCCCAGCGCTGAGAGCGGCCCCAGAGCCGCAGTGAGGTTTTCCTCTCCCGCGGGCGTCTTGGGTGGGAACAGCTCGACGCTAAAGACCTTTGGGTGTTTGTGCTGGCTTTGCATTTGCATGGACTACTTCCCTCACCCTCCGAATCAGACCGACAGACTACGCTAGGTGCCGAGGCCACTACTGGGCCAAGGCCCGGCGGCGACCACAGTAGGTGCATCCGAGAACGGAGTACCCCGAGAACGGCGTGCCTACCGTCAAATGCGCTTGCATTACACCATGTACCGGCCCATTATAGAGTCACAGAGCACCGTTTTCTTGCAAGACCCAGACTGTAGCGGAGGCTGAAGTAGCTGGGAACTACTCTATAAGCAACCCTTTCTCTGGCTCAGGCCGTAAAGGTTTAGCTGCTCTGCATGGTAGACGGCGATGTTGCGGTGTGCCGGGTTACGGGATAAGCTCATCCACACTACTCACCAGACAGAAAGGCCCAGATGCCCATCGATACCGCGCTGGTAGGCGCGCTGCAAGTCGATTACCTCAAGAAGCGCCACCTCCTCCTCGAGGGGGACGAGCGTTCCCACCACACTCTCTTCTAGACTTCGACCATCGACGCGTTGCTTGAGGGAAAATACGACGGCGACGTCAGCTTCGCGGAGCTCGAGAAGCATGGAGATTTGGGTCTGGGCACGCTCGATGCGCTGAACGGTGAGATGATCGCTCTTGAGGGCAGCTTCTACCAGGTGAAGGCGGTCGGGCGCGCTTACGCGATCGACAAACGAACCAGGACGCCGTTCGCCGTCGTCACCTACTTCGAGCCGAACCTATCGCGGACGTTCGCCACGCCGATGGACTACGAGGCCTTCGTAGCTTGCCTGGATCGGCTCGTCAGCGGCGAGACTTCATGCTACGCCGTACGCGTGGACGGGCGTTTCGATTACGTCAAGACGCGCAGCGTTCCCCGCCAGCGAAAGCCCTACCCGCCTCTCGCGGAGGTCGTCGAGCACCAGCCCACCTTCGAGCTCCACGACGTGGCGGGAAGCCTCGTGGGCTTTAGCTTCCCTCACTACGCACAGGGCCTGAACGTAGCTGGCTATCACTTCCACTTCATCACCGCGGACAGGAGTGCTGGTGGGCACGTTCTCGAGTTCCGGCTGGCTCGTGGCGAGCTTCGCATCGATCACGAAGCGGACCTACAGCTCGAGCTTCCGTCCGGCGTTGGCCTACCCGTACCCGACTCGACGGCGGCTAAAGGGGAGATGTTGGAGCGCATAGAGAGGCAGCAGTAGCATCCATAACCTTTGACCGAGAGTAGATTCCGAGTACTCTACTATTCACATGGTCTGGGGAGGGGCTTGCGGCTGACCAGGGGACTGTCGTTGCCTCGATAGGAGGGGGCCTAGTGCCCCCAGGGGAAAAGAGAAAGGGTAAGGAGGAGTACTAAGGGCACCAGGTTGTTCTTGAGCACCTATTATGAACATGCTACGTCACAGCCAGATAACAGCTCGGTAAACGCTTGGTAACAAAGAGCTTGCGCTCAGAGCTAAGGGATTGGTTGCCTCTACTACCTTCTCGGAAGCTCGCTCGTTCTCACAGACCGCTCTCGCTCAAACCTTCCGCGAACTGGCGGATGTCAACCATCTCCCACCACACCGACTCCTCCGACGCCCAGACAGGTCTCGGATTGAGGATCACGTGCTCGGTTTTCTCCGCACACTTCCCCAGGAGGAGTTGCGCCATTGCGTTATCTGGTAGCTCCAGCGTCTCCAGGCCTGGCTCTAGCACCTCCCGGTAGGCC
>DASSCV010000452.1:0-9519 GCA_035697505.1 Rubrobacter sp. | reverse complement strand
ACAGGCCGTCTAGAACTCTAAAGGAGTTCTCGCAAAAGAATAGGCGGGGCTGGATCTAGATCCAGCCCCGCCGCTTTTCGTTGCCGCCGCGGACGAGAAGGCAGTGCTGGCAGGCGTACGTGGGCGGGTTGCGTCGGGTGGCAGGGCGCGAGTAGTATTCGGTAAGTAGTGGGGATTGCCGGAGTCCGCATCGGGCCCGGTGTGCAAAGGAGGCTGGTGTGGAGAGATTGGGTGGGGAACGCGAGGGGCAGATTAGTTCGATCCGTCAGGTGGCGCTGGCGAGCTTTATAGGCACTGCCATCGAGTGGTACGACTTCTTCCTATACGGGACGGCGGCAGCGTTGGTCTTCCCCGCGCTGTTCTTCCCTGAGTTCTCCGAGACCGCTGGTGTGCTCCTGGCGTTCTCGACCTACGCGGTTGGCTTCGCGGCGAGGCCTCTTGGCGGCATAGTCTTCGGGCACTACGGGGACAGGATCGGACGCAAGGCGATGCTGATCCTGTCGCTCCTCATCATGGGTATCGCGACGTTCCTCATAGGGTTGTTGCCGACCTACCAGACCATCGGCGTCCTGGCTCCGATCTTGCTCGTCGTCCTGCGTTTCTGTCAGGGCATCGGAGTCGGCGGGGAGTGGGGCGGGGCCGTCCTGATGGCGGTCGAGCACGCCCCGGAGGGCCGGCGAGGCTTCTTCGGAAGCTGGCCGCAGATGGGGGTCCCGGCGGGTCTGCTGCTCGCCAACCTGGTCTACTTCGGCTCCTCCACCATGCTGCCCGGGGCGTGGGGCTGGCGCGTGCCGTTCCTGCTCAGCATCGTGCTCGTTGGTGTCGGCCTCTTTATCCGGCTGAGGATCATGGAGACCCCGGCTTTCAGGCAGGTCAAAGAGTCCGGCACCGAGGCTGCCATGCCAATACTGGACGTGTTGCGCACCCACCCGAAGAATGTCTTGCTCGCGATGGGGATGCGCGTCGCCGAGAACGGGACCTTCTACGTCCTGACCGTCTTCGTGCTCGCCTACATAGAAGGCGAGCTGGGAATGGAGCAGAGCACGGGCCTGATCGGCGTCATAATCGCAGCCACCATCGGGCTCGCTACCATCCCCCTATTCGGGGCGCTCTCCGACCGCATAGGACGTCGTCCGGTGTACCTGTTCGGGGCCGCTTTCTCGCTGCTCTTCGCTTTCCCGTTCTTCTGGCTGTTGAACACGGGCGTTGCGCCTCTGATCTGGATCGCCATCGTCCTCGGCGTGAACCTCGGTCACGACTCTATGTACGGACCTCAGGCGGCCTACTTCTCCGAGCTCTTCGGCACCAGGGTGCGCTACTCCGGAGCTTCTTTGGGCTACCAGCTGGCCTCGGTCTTCGCCGGCGGCCTGGCCCCGCTCATTGCTACCGCCTTGCTCGCCAGCTTCGGCTGGGGGGCGGTCGCAGCGTACACGGCGGCGATGGCGCTCATCACCGTGATCTCGGTAATCCTTGCCTCGGAGACTTACAGGGGCGACCTCACCGCAACCTACACCCAGGAAAGCCGGCTCATCTCGGAGGGAGGGGGCCAGTAAAGGGCGCCGCCGAGTTCCAGAGCGGCCGCAAGGGGGAAGTAGTTCGTCGTGTAGAAGGCCAAAGCCCTCTGCACGGCGCTGTATACTGGTTTCCCAGTGGCGCATCGGGGAAAGAACCTGCCTGGGACAGGATGTTTCTTCGAGGTGAAGGAGGGACATGAATGAGGCCTCTATAACGTCGGGACCCTCGTCGGTCAACGTTGACCTCACGGGGCACGGCGCCCTCGTGACGGGGGCGGCGAGCGGGATAGGGCGGGCCTGCGCCGAGAGGCTCTCGCGGGCCGGGGCCGCGGTCACCGTGCTCGACCTTGAAGGCGATGCCGCCAGAGAAATCGCCGAAGGCATCGGTGGAGAGGCGATGCAGGCCGACCTCTCGGATTACGAGGTGCTGAATGGCCTCGAGGTCGACGCTGACATAGTGGTCAACAACGCGGGTCTGCAGTACGTCGCGGCCGTCGAGGAGTTCCCGCCCGATCGCTTCTCGATGATACTCAGGATCATGCTCGAGGCCCCTTTCAGGATCGTGCAGAAGGCGTTGCCAGGGATGTACGAGCAGGGCTGGGGGCGCGTCATAAACATCTCCTCCATCCACGGTATGGTCGCCTCGCCTTACAAGTCCGCCTACATCTCCGCCAAGCACGGCCTGGAGGGCTTCTCCAAGACCGTTGCCCTGGAGGGAGGGGCCAAGGGTGTGACGTCCAACTGTATCTGCCCCGCCTACGTCAGGACGCCGCTGGTGGAGAACCAGATCTCCGACCAGGCGCGTACGCACGGGATCTCGGAAGACGAGGTGGTCGAGAAGATAATGCTCACCGAGCCTGCGATAAAGCGCCTGATCGAACCTGAAGAGGTGGCAGAGTTCGCCGCCTTCCTCTGCACGCCGGAGGCGTCGTTCATAAACGGTGCGTCCCTCATCATGGACGGCGGGGCGACGGTCCACTAGAGATCTTTGTCAGAAAGGAATTGTCTTGACCGAAACCGCGGATGGAACCCCGCTCTGGGAGCCTTCGGAAGGACTCAAGGAGAACGCCAGGATCTCCGACTACATGGAGTGGCTGAAGGCCGAGAAGGGTCTCTCTTTCGGCAACTATAACGAGCTCTGGGAGTGGTCTGTAACAGACCTCGAAGGGTTCTGGGCCTCCGTCTGGGACTACTGCGACATCAAAGCCTCGAAGCCTTACGAGAGGGTGCTCGGAGAGCGGGCGATGCCTGGTGCGGAGTGGTTCCCAGGTGCCGAGTTGAACTACGCCGAGCACGTCTTGAGGCACGCCGAATACCGCCCTGATGAACCCGCGATTCTGCACCAGTCAGAGGTGAGGCCCCTGGGCGAGGTGAGCTGGGCCGAGCTGCAGGAGAAGACGGCCGCGCTCGCCGCCGGCCTGCGGGAGATGGGCGTCGGGCGGGGCGACAGGGTCGCGGCTTACCTGCCGAATATCCCCGAGGCGGTAATAGCCCTGCTCGCCTGCGCTTCCGTAGGCGCGGTCTGGTCGAGTTGCTCCCCCGACTTCGGCGCTGGCAGCGTCGTCGACCGTTTCAAACAGATAGAGCCCGAGGTCCTCCTCGCGGTCGACGGGTACCGCTACGGCGGCAAGGACTACGACAGGATAGACGTTGTCGCGAGGCTGCAAGATGAGATCCCGACGCTACAGAGAACCGTAGTACTCCCATATCTTTCAGAAGATCCGCACACGAGCGCTCTGGAGAATGTCGTTATGTGGGGCGATCTCTTGGCCGGGCACGAAGGCGCTGAGCTCGCTTTCGAGCAGGTGCCTTTCGACCATCCGCTCTGGGTACTCTACTCCTCTGGAACGACGGGGCTTCCGAAGGCCATCGTGCATAGCCAGGGTGGTATCCTCATCGAGCACCTAAAGAAGACCGTGCTGCACATAGACCTCGAACCGGATGACCGCTTTTTCTGGTTCACCACGACGGGCTGGATGATGTGGAACCTGGTCGTCGCCGGCCTGCTTACCGGCTCTACCGTCTTGCTCTACGACGGGAATCCAGGCTATCCGGACATGAACGTCCTGTGGGAGTTCGCTGAGAAGACCCGCATGACCTGTTTCGGGACCAGCGCGAGTTACATCACAGCCTGCATGAAGTCGGACATAGAGCCGGGGAGGGATTTCGACCTGACGAACCTCAGATCCATCGGTTCGACGGGCTCTCCGCTGCCGCCCGAGGGTTTCGAGTGGGTCTACGATCACGTCAAGGAGGATCTGTGGCTCTTCTCGACCAGCGGAGGAACCGATCTTTGCAGCGCGTTCGTCGGCGGGGTACCGCTCCTGCCTGTCCGCGCGGGGGAGCTCCAGGCCCGTTCCCTTGGGGCAAAGGTCGAGGCCTTCGACGAGGAGGGGAACCCGCAGGTAGACGACGTCGGGGAGCTCGTCATCACAGAGCCCATGCCCTCCATGCCGATCTACTTCTGGAACGATCCGGAAGGGGAGCGTTACAGGGAGAGCTACTTCGATGTCTACCCCGGCGTGTGGCGCCACGGAGATTGGATCAAGGTGAAGGATAACGGCGCATGCGTGATCTACGGCCGCTCCGACTCGACCATAAACCGCGGCGGCATAAGGATGGGGACGAGCGAGATCTACTCCGCCGTAGATAAGGTCGAGGAGGTGGCCGACAGCCTCGTCGTAGACGTCCCAAGAGAAGGGGGAAGCTCGTCCATGCCGCTCTTCGTGGTCTTGCAAGAGGGCGTCGAGCTCGACGACGATTTGAAGAACACGATAAAGGGGAGCATCAAAGAGAACACCTCGCCCAGGCACGTGCCTAACGAGATCTTCGCCGTCCCCGAGATACCCAAGACCCTCAACGGCAAGAAGCTAGAGGTCCCAGTCAAGAAGATCCTCTCGGGCACGCCCCCGGAGGAGGCCGCGAGCAAGGAGTCCCTCAGCAACCCCGAATCACTCGACCACTATGTGGAGCTGGTCGGGAAGATCTAGAGCCGCCCTCGCGGCAATAAGGAGGCACGCGAGTGTACGAGACCCTGCTCTACGAAGAAGATAGCGGGGTGGCCAACATCGCCCTCAACCGTCCTGAGAAGCTGAACGCCTTCGACGGCAAGATGCACGATGACCTCTACCGTGCCCTCGGTAGCGCCACGGAAGACGAAGAGGTCCGCTGTATCGTCTTGCGCGGCGAGGGCCGCGGTTTCTCCGCGGGCGCCGACCTGGCGCAGGTCGTGAAGGAGGCCGACGGAGACCCCGATCTCGGGGAATACCTGCGCACCACGTACAGCAGGCTCGTAAGGCGGATGGTCGGGATAGAGAAGCCCATAATCGCCGCCCTGCACGGACCTGTCTACGGTGCTGGGGTGGGCATAGCGCTCGCCTGCGATCTGCGCGTCGCGGCACAGAGCGCGACGTTCTCGGTGGCTTTTATCAAGATAGGGCTCATGCCCGACGCAGGGGTCACGTTCTTATTGCCTCGCGTCGTCGGCCTCGGCAGAGCTATGGAGATGAGCATGCTCGGCGACGCCGTCGATGCCGTAGAAGCGCACAGGATAGGACTCGTCAACAAGGTAGTAGCCGACGATTCCCTCTCGCAAGAAGCGCGGATCCTGGCCGACCGCCTCGCCGCGATGCCGACGTTGGCCCTGGGTAGGATCAAACACGCCCTCTACGCCAGTTTCGAGACGGACCTAGAGACGGCTCTGGAGGCCGAGGCCGAGGGCCAGACGTTCTGCGGCTCCACGCAGGACCACAAGGAGGGCGTCACAGCGTTCTTCGAGAAGCGCGAGCCGAGGTTCATCGGCCGGTAGGGGCGGGTTTAAAACCCGCCCCTACCGGCCTTCGAGCTCAGAGTTGCGTCTGCCAGGTAGCGAGTAGAACAAGGCTCCGTCCCTGCTCTCTACCGCCAGGTGCCCGCCTCCAGCGAGCTCAGATAGCATACCGTCCGCCTCGCGCACGGTGAGCGAGGTCTCCATCGCCGCCTCCGCGGGCGTTATGCTGCCGCCGTTGGCCTTGATCGCTGAAAGGAGCTCCCGCTCTGTGCTGACGGGTGGTCCCACGGCGCTGCTGGCCCCGCATGTCGGACAAGCCCTTGCCAAGCAAGCCTGCAGCCGCGATCACGAAAGGTAGACCCGCTGCAGCCGTCCCCGACGTCACGATGACCAGAATCGCGGCGATCACGAATCCGATGCCCAGTGAGAGGAAGAGAGGCGGGTTACCTTTGCGGTCGCGTTCCCTGTGCTGCTCCAGATCGCTCACCACACCTCCAGGTTGTTTGCAACCCGATCAAAACAGGTCTTCAACCCCATTCTAGACCCCACCTCCCACGGTGCAAGCCGGGCCCTGTGATCCCAGCGCACCTCCCACGCGATCGCAGTGCCGATGAGGTTCTGCGGGCCGTGTTTCTGTAGAATGGTGCGGGCTTGCACGAGACGGGGGTCGGCGATTTCTTGAAGAGGCTCAGGTTGCTAATGACGCGGCAGGAGATCGTGCCCCAGAGCCTTGCTGGCGCCACGGCTGTAGTCTTCGACGTGTTCATGGCGACGACGACCTTGCTGACCATCCTGGAGAACGGCGCTAGGGACGTCTACCCTGCGTCGAGCCTGGAGGAGGCAGATGAGGTCGGGGGGAGGCTGGACACCGGCTCGTTCCTGCGCGGCGGCGAGCAGGACGCGGCGCGGATAGAGGGCTACGATCACGGTCCCTTCCCGGAAGAGTACGCGCCTGAGGTCGTCAGGGGCAAAGACGTGATCTTTGTGACCACCAACGGCACCCGCGCCATCGCCGACGCGACCCCGGCGGATAGAGTCCTCCTCGGAACCCTCCGCAACGCTGGGGCCGTAGCACACCACCTCGAAACCTCGAGGACGGACTCCATCTATCTCGTCTGCGCGGGCGCAGGGGGCCGCTTCAACTTCGAAGACTTCCTCGGCGCGACGACGGTTCTCTCGCGTATGGATGTGGACGGATTTCGCTTGAACGACGGCGCCTTGCTGGCTCTCGACTTCGCCGAACGCCACGAAGAGAACGTGTACGAGACGCTGAAACGGAGCCGGTCGGGTCGGTGGTTCGTCGAAAACGACAGGATGGACGCCTTCGATTTCGTCGCCGACACGGGCGCGAGCGGGCTGGTCCCCGAGGTCGTCGATGGAAAGCTCCGACGCGCCAACGAGCATGAAAGTTACGTCGGAGAGGCCAAGTGGGGTCGGAGCCTGGGAGATAGGACATGAGCGAGACGATAGAGATTCGGCAAGGCGAAGCCTTCGACCTCGAAGCAGCCGAGCGTTATCTGCGGGCACACATAGAGGACATGCCAGAAGGCGAGCTCGAAGTCAGCCAGTTCCCCTCCGGCGCCTCCAACCTGACCTACCTCTTGAAGGTAGCGGACTGGGAGGGCGTTCTGCGCCGCCCACCGCTCGGACCTGTCCCGCCGAAGGCCCATGACATGGGCCGCGAGTCGGGCATCCTGGCCAGGCTCAACGCTGTCTACCCACTCGCCCCGAAACCGTACTTTTTCTGCGAGGATGAGTCCGTCATAGGGGCTCCCTTCTACGTGATGGAACGGAGAACAGGGATCGTGCTCGACGACTCCTTCCCCGATGGCGTACAGCACGACGAGGAGCTTTGCCATGGGATCTCATGCGCCCTCCTGGACACGCTCGTCGAACTGCACGCGGTAGACGTCAGGAAGGCAGGACTGGGTGACCTCGGCAAGCCCGATGGTTTCCTGCAGCGGCAGACAGATGGTTGGATCTCGCGCTACGAAAGGGCGAAGACCGAGGAGATAGAAGAGGTCGTCCCCCTCACGGACTGGCTGGCCCGTGACATCCCCGAGAGCCCACCTCCAGCCGTCATCCACAACGACTACAAGCTCAATAACCTCGTCCTCGATCCGGTAGACCTGACGGGTGTACGTGCGGTCCTCGACTGGGAGATGGCTACCGTCGGGGACCCGCTCTTCGACCTCGCCGTCTCGCTCTCCTACTGGATCGAACCCGGTGATCTCGACGAGCTTGTGGCCGTCATGCCGACCGTGACGGTAACGCCAGGCTTCATGACCCGCAAAGAGCTCATCGACCGCTACGCCGAACAGAGTGGGCGCGACCTCTCCGACATGCACTGGTACGTCGTCTTCGGGTACTTCAAGCTGGCCGGGATACTGCAGCAGATCTACGCCCGATACAAGAACGGCCAGACAACAGACGAGCGCTTCGCCACGTTCGGCGAGCGGGTAAGAACTTTGATCCTGCACGCCGAAAACCTCTCCCGCACAGGGGACGTCTAGTGCCCGGCTTCGCCGGGCAGCAAGTCAGCTTGGCAACGGACGGCGAGGAGATAGATTGGTTGAAGAAGCGGAACATTAGAGTGGTTCGCCGCCCGTGCGTGACGGCGAACCGGCACCAAAAAGCTGAAGTGCTGAAAAGCAAAGCCCGAAGGGTGCAGCGTGCTGTAATGCTGAGCGACTGAAAGGAGCGACACACATTGGGCCGTCTCGACGGCAGGGTTGCGATGGTGACGGGGGCGTCACGCGGTATAGGTGAGGCCACGGCGCGGCGTTTCGCCCGCGAGGGTGCGCGGGTTTGCCTCACGGACGTGAAGTTGGAGGGTGCGCTCTCCACGGCGCGTCAGCTCGTGAACGAAGGTATGGATGCCTTCGCGGCCACAGTAGACGTCACGAGCCGCACCGAGGTCGAGAACGCGGTGGGGGAGATCGTGGACCGCTACGGGCGGCTTGACATACTCGTCAACAACGCCGGCGTAACGAGGGACAACCTCCTCTACAAGATGACAGACGAGGACTGGCGCACCGTGTTGAACGTTCACCTTGGCGGTGCGTTCCTGTGCACCAGGGCAGCCCAGAGGCACATGGTCGAGAGGAATTACGGCAGGATCGTCAACGTCTCATCGACGAGCGCGCTCGGCAACAGCGGCCAGACCAATTACGCTGCGGCGAAGGCGGGCATCCAGGGCTTCACCAAGACCCTCGCCATCGAGCTCGGCCGCTACGGGGTCACCGTGAACGCCGTCGCCCCGGGCTTCATAGAGACGGAGATGACCCGCGAGACGGCGGCCCGCCTCGGCATGGATTTCGACGACTTCGTCACCGAGCGCGTACAGAGCATTCCCGCCGGCCGCGCGGGATGGCCCGAGGACGTGGCCGCCGCCATCCTGTACTTCGCCTCCGAGGAGGCCGCGTTCGTGAGCGGGCAGGTGCTCTACGTCGCTGGCGGGCCGAGAGATTAAAGGGTTGCTCTACGCTGCATACTTGGAATCGCGCCAGGAGGAGAGCTTATGGAAGAAACAGTAGGAAGCCTGGACAAAGAACAGTTGACCAGACTTGCTCAGTACTTCGACGAGAAGGTTACCTTCTCGCGACACATAGGGAGCAAGGTCGAGGAGGTCGAGCCGGGGAAGGCTGTCTGCCACATAGACGTGGAAAGCATCCACCTCAACGGCAACGGGACACTGCACGGCGGGGTCTACGCCTCGCTCATAGACAACGCGATGGGGCTCTCGGTTGCTGCGCTTGTTGGCCTGAGGACCGCAACCATCGGTCTCGACGTCCACTTCCTCGGTGCCGTGAGGGAGGGTAGGATCACCTGCTCCGCCGAGGTCGTCCACCGCACACGCCGCATCGCCACCGTCGAGGCCAGAGTCCGGGATGGTGATGGAAACCTCGTAGCCATGGGCACTGGAACCTTCCGCATCTTCGAGAAACGAGGAGACCCCATCGTCTGACGACGCACCCGGCACACCGTGATACTACCGGTTCGACGTACCATTGGGTCGGTATGCGTAAACCAGTGCAGGGGCGGTTCGCGAACCGCCCTACGCGACCGTGGTTTGGCCGGTATGATTTCGGGTTAGATACGTGGGAAAGGGAACGCAGCGCGGCGGTGTACCAGGAGGAGACATGTTCAGTACAGAGAGACCGTGGCTCGAGGTATACGAGAAGGGGAAGGTCGAGCCTGAGACGCGGATCTTCGAGGGCTCTCTATACGAATTGT
>DASSCV010000451.1:0-3038 GCA_035697505.1 Rubrobacter sp. | reverse complement strand
GCCCCGGGGATGGGTAGCGCCCCGATCACGGCGTTCTGGCGGGCGTTGTTGCGTATTATCTCTTCACAAACGGCCCGCCTGAGCGGAGGATACCCTTTCGCGAGTGCGACCAGATAGTCCTCGTCGAGCGCCAGCACGATGCGCGGCGCCAGCTCTTCGAGCATGGCCTTCCCGCCTTTCGAGGGAAGGGTTATCTCACCAGGGTCGTCGACGGCCTTCCCCGAGATAGTAGCCCCCGTCTCCGAGACCGAGAGGATCACCTCTGCCCCGCTCACGCCCGTCTGCGCCCCGAGCAAGGCGGCGATCTCGGCGGCCCTTGGCGAGTCGCCGGTGACGGCGAGGGTAGCCTGCTCCCTCGCCGCGTTGCGAGTCTCGCGGAACACCTTGTACAGATTTCTCAGGCCCATCACGGCTTGTCCTCCTTGTGGTCTTGCCCGCACGACTCCGCCTGCGCGCGGAAGCAAATTGATTATTGTCTCGTTTAAGATATATTACGTGAAGGCTACAGGAGGGTTTCAACCTGAAGTTCCCGGAGTAGATTTGCAGCCGCAACGTGACCTGCGGGACATAGAGGAGATACAGGAGCTCTTCGAGGCCGGTCAGGAGACCGGCACGCTGGAGTCGAGTGAAGTACTCGACCTCCTACAAGAGGTCGACCTCTCCACCGACGAGATCCAACAGGTCTACGGTCTGCTCCGCGAGCACGGCGTCGAGGTGGTCGACGCCGGATTCCTCGCGGAGACGATGGGCGAAGACGAGGATACCCAGCTCGTCAAAGAGGTGCTCGAAGGCGACCTGAAGAGCCGCTACACGGGGGACGCGGTCCAGATGTACCTGGACGAGATCGGCAAGACTCCCCTTCTCACCAAAGCCCAGGAGACGTACCTCGCGCGGCGCATAGAGCGCGGCGACAGGCGTGCCAAAGCCCACCTAACCAAAGCGAACCTCAGGCTCGTCGTCTCCATAGCGAAGAAGTATGCTGGAAGGGGCGTCTCGCTGCTCGACCTGATCCAGGAGGGCAACATCGGGCTGATGCGGGCCGTCGAGAAGTTCGATTACCGCAAGGGCTTCAAGTTCTCGACCTACGCGACGTGGTGGATCCGTCAGGCCGTCACCAGGGCGATAGCCGACAAAGGACGTACGATCCGGGTCCCCGTCCACATGGTCGAGAAGATCAACAAGTATTACAGGGTCCAGCGCGGCCTCGGCGCCCAGCTCAACCGCGACCCCACAGACGAAGAGGTGGCCTCCATCATGGAGGTCGACGCCGAGGAGATCGTGCGCATCAGGCGCGTATCGAGGCGTTCGATCTCCCTGGAGACCCCAGTAGGGGAGGACCACTCCTCGGAGCTGGGTGACTTTATCGCGGATGAGGAATCCGAGTCGCCCCACGACCTCGCGAAGTCCTCCCTCTTGAAGGCCCGCATGCGCGAGGCGCTCGGCAGCCTCCCCGAACGCGAGCGGATGGTCCTCGAGTACCGCTTCGGCCTTACCGGCGGCCAGCCCAAGACGCTCGAAGAAGTCGGGGAACGCTTCGACGTCACCCGCGAGCGAATCCGTCAGATACAGCTCACAGCCCTGGCCAAGATAAAGAGCAGTCCTCACGCCGCCGGACTGCGGGATTTGTTGGAGTAGGTTTCACGCTTCGGCAGGTCTACTCCTACCTGTAGTCTGATGCCTCTCTATTCTCTTCCCGGTCCTGAGTGCTGATTGGGATCTCGTTCTGAAGTCTCGTTCTCTTCTTCGTTCGGGTCGCGGCGGGCGGCCTCGCCGAAGACACGGATCATTATGGGTATGGCGATGATCACGACAACTACGAGAACGAGCAGAGAGACTATGGCGATAGACACGAGATTCTCCTCCCGTCAAACCCGTTTTTATGTGAACTTCGCTACTGACGCTGTAGCATTTCGTAGGCAGTGCGCAGTTGGGCGTCCTTCTCCAGAATCTCTTCCTGGGAGAGGTCGCCGGCGTCGTCGGGCGTGAGCGGTTCTGTCCCTTCGGGGAGGGAAACTCTCACGTCTGGTGTGATCCCTGTATTGCGGATGAAGTCGCCGTTTGGCGTAAGCCACTCGGCGACGCCGAGCAAGATAGATGATCCGTCGCTGAGTACGAACTCCGAGAGCACGGTGCCCGTGCCGAAGGTGGTCTCCCCGACGACGGGCGCGCGGTCGTTGTCCCGCAAGGCTCCGGCCAATATCTCGGCGCTCGAGGCAGAACCTCCGTCAACCAGTACAGCGAGCGGCGCGTCAGTCGATTCCGGGTCGCCTTTGACCGTGATCTCCTCACGCTCGCCGGAAGCGTCCTTGCGGATGTAGACGATGCTCTCCGGCTCGAGGAAATATCCTGCCATCTCCACCGCCTGGTCGAGCCTGCCGCCGGGATTGTTCCTGAGATCGAGGATAAAGCGCGTGGCCCCTGCCGCCTTCGCCTCCTCGAAAGCGTGCTGCAGCTCCTGGGCACTGTTGTCGGAGAACGACGAGAGGAGCACGAGGGCGACGTTCGTGCCGGGGATCATGGTCCACGAGGCTACGGGCGAGTCTATCTCTGCGCGCTGGAGGTCGTACGTACGCCTCTCGCCTTCATGGCGGACGGTCAACTCGACGCTCGTTCCCTCCGGTCCCTTGACCTTCTCCACGACCTCCGAGACTTCGTCACCCCTGACGCTCTTCCCGTCTACGGCCAGGAGCACGTCGTCGGAACTGATACCAGCCTCCTCGGCCGGAGAGCCGTCTATCGGGGCGGCGACGACGACCTCACCATTCTTCTCCTCGAGTTGGACCCCGATCCCAACGTACGTTCCAGAGAGGCTCAGGTCATTCTGCTCGCGCTCCGCAGGAGTCAGAAAACGCGTGTGCCCCCCGTCCCCAAGCGTCTCGAGCATCCCTCTGATGGCCCCGTACGTCTCCTTCTTGGGGTCTATGTCTTTCTGGTCTACGTAGTTGTTCCTGACGGTGTCGAGCGCCTCAGCGTAGAGTGCCAAGCTCTCCCGGTCCTTTTCGTCGAGCGTGGCAGGACTCTGCGAGCGTCCGACCATG
>DASSCV010000450.1:0-21664 GCA_035697505.1 Rubrobacter sp. | reverse complement strand
CGTCGAGGATGAGGATAGGAGCATCCTTGAGGAAGGCGCGGGCCAGGGAGATGCGCTGGCGCTCGCCGCCAGAGAGGCTCATGCCCCGCTCGCCAACCTGCTCTTCGTACCCGCGGGGTAGAGCCATGATAAATTCGTGGGCGTTGGCCGCCTTCGCGGCCTCGACGATCTTCCTTTTGTTGGCGCCGGGGCGGGCGTAGGCGATGTTCTCGGCGATGGTGGTGGAGAAGAGCACGGGTTCCTGCAGGACGATGGCGAACTGGCTGCGCAGATCGACCAGCTTGTAATCGCGCAGGTCGAGGCCGTCGAGCAGGATCTGGCCTGCGGTAGGGTCATAGAAACGGGTCAACAAGCTCACGAGCGTGGTCTTGCCCGCGCCAGTAGTGCCCGAGATACCGAGGCGCGTGCCGGAGTCGATTTCGAACGAAATGTCGTGCAGAACCGGGTGATCTTCGCGGTAGGCGAAGGAGACGGCGTGGAAGGCCATCGTGCCCGAGGCGTGCGCCAGCGGGCGAGCGTCCGGTTGTTCGATAACGTCCGGTGTCTCGTCGAGCAGAGAGAAGGCTCGTTCGGCGCTCGCAAGCGAGCCTTGGAGATTTGCTTTGCTGTTGCTGAGGGTATCCAGAGGGTCGTACAACTGCGACAGATAACCCATTACCAGGAGCAAGTCGCCCAGGGTAAGGGCGCCCGACAGAACGAGGCGCACGCCGATAAGGAGGACGCTAGCTGTCCCCGCCGCGACGGTCAGACCTATCAGAAGTGTGAATCCTCCCTCGATCAAGGCAATTCGGACGTTCTGCCGGATGCTTTCTCCAGAGTGGCGAACGTAACGCCGAGCTTCGCGATCCTCTTGCCCGAACGCCTTGACCACACGGACCGCCGATAAGGCCTCCTGTACGATCGATAAGGCGGATTGATCGATTTCATGCACCTTGTGCCACTGGTTACGCAAGCGTCCACCAAAGACCTGAGCGATCAGGAACATAATGGGGGCGACCGCCATGGCGACAACAGCCAGTTGTAGGTTAATTTTGGCAGTAACGTATGCCATCCCGGCGAGTGTAAAGACGGCGGTGACGATGGGCAAGAGGCCGTCGATCACGATCCACTGGATGGCCGGGGCATCGTAGTGGATGCGGTACGTGGAGTCCGTCACACCTTTTGAGTCATGATAAGAAAGCGAAAGGCGCTGGGCGTGGCGAAAGAGTTGGGCGCTCAGGTTCAAGATCAGCTTTCCACCCGCGTACTCGCGAAGCACGCTCTCCAGGATCTGCAGTATCTCGTTCAGCAGGGCAACGGCCAAGACGAGGCCTGCTGCGAGGGCAAGCACGGCAGCGCGGGAACCCGTGGCGGACTCCGGCAGCAGCGCATCGAGGAAGCCCGGTAGCGGGCGGGAGCCAATGACACTGTCGACGGCTATCTTGAGCGGTAGCGGGGCGAGCAGTGCGAGGGGAGTCCACAGCAAGCTTAGCAAGAAGAGGCCACCGATGGGAACCCGGCAGGACCGTGCCTGGCCCAGCAGCCGCCGAAGCAAGGCGAGGTCACCGTGACGTTTGGGGGCGGTCACGCCTCCCTCATCTGCGGTTGCTCAAGCGCACCAAGCACGGCGGTTGCTCGCCAAAAGGACCAAATGGTATGTCCAGTATCTCCACTGTGGTACTGCCCACTTCCACGCTACGCGCCTCAACCTTCTCTGGAATATCCCGTCAATGCTCGGCGTAGCTTTCGGGTTAGCAGCCACCTATCGAGCAGAAGTATCGTCAGGAGCCCGCCGATCGCCACGGCGGCTGCGGCCGCAGACCACCAGAGAAGCACGAAAACTATCCCGAGCCCGAGCGTGATCACACGAATGAACCGCAGTCGGCAGGCGAGTCGGAGGTAGAACGTTCCCCATGCATCGTAGGCTACCATCCGCACTAACCAGAACAGGGCCGAATTGCAGGCTACATCCGCTTCGTCCCAGCCGGAGGGCATCTTCGGACGCAGGCCTGAGCTCCGCAGCCGGTTGCGCAGTCCTTCTAGGAACGCGCTCCGCCCCACCTCCTCCACGCCCTCTGTCAAGAAGAGGCCCCGTCCGGCACTCCGAAGCAACCAAGAGGAGGAGCTCATACCCGGAGAGGTGTAGGGCCACCGGATCCTCATCCTGCCCCACGCCCGGGCTACGGGTGGTAGGAGATGCAACAGCCCGAGCAGAGGCCCCAGGCGCCAGATCGGTCGAAGCCGCGCCTGGCGAGCCACCCTCACCCCGCGCCAGGCGTAGATCCCTACTAGGGCCACCAGACCGGCCGCCGGCATCACGACGAGATAGGGGTTCAGAAGGGCCGGCAGGAGCAGGTACAGAACCAGGTACGGTGCCCAGAGCGGATTGAAGTAGTTTTGCCCGCTGTAGAGACGTTGGAAAGGCGCGTCGCCGAAGCGCCCGGCGTAGAGGCGGCCCCGACCTGCCAGCATGGAGGTCGGACCGTACACCACACCCCGCCACGTCGCCTGCCCGAGGCTGTTGAACTTGTCCGGGTGGTTGTACTCCACCAGGGCTTCGGCCCTACCGTAACCGAGCTGCTGGCGCCAGAACGCTCTCACGTTGTTCCTGCGCCGGTGCCAGACCAGGGCAGAAGCATTGAACCGAATATCGTAGCCTCGGTCCAACAACTTCCAGCACACGTCGACGTCGTCGCCAGCAGCCCTGTATACCGGATCGAAGCTGCCTATCTCAAGGAGGCGCTCGCGCCAAAACGCCATGTTGCAACCAGGCACGTGCTCGGCCCTCTCGTCGTCCAAGAGCACGTGGATCGGTCCCCCGGGAGCAAGCGCTACGCACTGGGCCAAGGGCGGGTCGTCCGGGGGTACTGGGTTAGGGCCGCCGGCACCCGCCGTCCCCGACACCTGAAGAGTGAGCGCCAGGTAGGTGAGCCAGTCCGGGTCGGCCTTGGCGTCGGCGTCGATGTAGGCTACGATCTCCCCCTCAGCCTGTTCGAGGCCCACGTTGCGAGCTCCGGAGAGCCCGCGACGATCGCCAGAGAGCAGCCGCACTGGGAACCTACGGGCGATCTGCGCCGTTGCGTCCGTCGACCCATCGTCTACCACTAGGACTTCGTAGTTGGGGTAGTCTAACTCCATCAAAGAGTGCAGGCATTCCTGGATGGTATCCTGCGCCTGGTAGGCGCAGACGACCACAGAGGCCCTCGGCCACTCCTCGCGGAGTTCCGACGGTTTCGTGCGATAGTAGTCTTCCAGGACCTTCAGGGCAGGTTTGGGCTCCCGGTTCTCTCGGGTTACGCCGAAATTCCAGCCCTCGACCTTGTGTCCCCCCACCCACCAATCGTCGGTCCATGAGAAGACGCAAGTCCCCGCAAGCCCCAGCTCCATAGCCCCCCGTACTTGCCACTCGAGGGAGTCAGCTTGCCGGCGCTCCCCTCCACCCGAATGCAAACCCAGCTCGGTCAAGAGAAGCGGTCGGTCTCCGGTCGAGACCTGAAGCTGCGCCAAGTAGCGCCGGTAGGCTGATTCGTTCTCGAGGAAGACGTTGAAGCAGTCGAAGTCGAAGTAGCTGGTATCCAGATACTGGGTGGTCGGGTAGTTGGCGTAGCTGAAGAGGGCCTGCGGCGCCGCGTCTTTGCCTGTCTCGCAGAGGCTCCGCAGCAGGTCTTCGGTGCGCCGTCGCCCGTGCCAGCGGACCACCGTACCGGGGATCTCGTTGCCGAGGACAAACCCCAGGACGGCAGGGTGGCCAGCGCAAGATTCGACCGCCTCCTTCACCGCGGCCAGGGCCCCTGATGCCATCTTCTGCCAGCTTCCCCTGTCGGTGGGGTCCAGATACCGCGGGTCGTCCCACCAGACCCCCATTAGGACCTTCAGACCTGCCTCCTCGGCAAGGTCGAGGATCTCCAGGCCAGGGACAGTGTAGGTCCGAACGGTGTTGATGCCCACCGCAGCCATGGCCGCGAAGTCTTCCTCCACCCGCTTCAGCCCGGGGAACAGCCCCCACTCCGTTTCGGCGAAGGTACCGTAGGTCACCCCCCGCACGTAGAACCGCTCGCCGTCGACCCGCAAGAACTTCCCGTCCACCTGGGGTCCGGCAACTTCCGTGGCCCAGCCGGAACGCCCTTGTGCCATTTGGAACTTATTCATGGCTCTCACCGGGCGTGGTCTACATGACGATTACGGCCTACACTCGGTGCCACAATAGTTATCCAAACCAACCCTGCGGATCTGTGCTCGGCGAGATGTCCAACCATGTCCAAGGTGTCCCCCTCGCTCAGAGCTAGCCGGGTACTATGTCCCTCGGAGGGCTGTCCATGGAAGGGGGGCCGAACTTGGCACAGGCGTCGACTCACGAGCCTGCTCGTGAGTCCGAGTTGGGATCCGTTCGGACACCCGCGCGGGCATGGATCGTTCGTCATCAGGCGTTAGTAACGCTTCGGCGGCTGGCATTTCCATCAGCGCCCAAGCCTGGTCGGGGTTAGAGAACCCGGGGCCTCTAAAGACCGTAGGCGTACTTGGCAACGCAACAAAGCGCATCGAGTGTCCCATCGCGGTCGCCTCGTGCGGACGCACTTTGCTCCTCCTTTGCTCTTTCTACAGCGCTGCATACCCTCTTGAAGAATTGCACTTCCCGACTTAGTGCGAGGGGCGCTTGGTGAACATGGTAACACGGACGGTCCTGACTGTCCTGCCTTGGACAGGCAGCGGTCGGATAAGGGTACAATTACGATTCTTGCCCAGAGCGATCCGAAGGAGTTGCCGACGGCTTCTGGAATACGACGAATTGAGGTCTGGGGCTTTCTATCCAGGGCTGCCTTGGCGGTTTCGGATCCGGAGGCGGTTTGATGCGAGTGCAAAGACTCCGAGGAGTTCAGGATGTGGACAGGGAGATGTGGCGCACGCTGGAGCCACCCGAGTTCCCTTTCTTCGACTTCGAGTTCTTGCACGCGCTCGAGCACTCGGGCAGCATCGGCCGCCGCAGCGGATGGTCGCCGGCCTATCTGGTGTGCAAAGAAGGGGGACGCGTCCTCGGCACCCTCTGTCTGTATCTGAAGACAGACTCCTACGGGGAGTACATTTTCGACTGGGAGTGGGCGAGGGCCTACAAGCAGTACGGGCTCTCTTACTACCCCAAGCTGGTAGCCGCCGTGCCGTTCACACCCGCGACGGGGCCCAAGCTCCTAGTTCGTTCTGATCTAGATGTCACGACCCGTGCCAGGGTGACGAAGGCTTTGCTCGAGGCGGCGGAGGATATGGGGACAGAGTACGGCGTGAGCTCTTCGCACGCTCTGTTCGTGCCGAAAGAAGAGCTCTCCGAGTTCACCAGGAGAGGCTTCACTGTGAGACACTCGCTCCAGTTTCACTGGCGCAACCAGGGCTACGAGACGTTTTCGGACTACCTGGAGGCGCTCTCGGGGAAGCGGCGGCGTCAGATCTTGCGCGAACGCCGCCAGCTGGAGTGTGAAGGGCTGGAGATCTTACACCTCACAGGAGACGCACTCCTTCCCGAACACGCCACATTGATGCACGGGTTCTACCTCGCTACGCTGGACGGCAAGTGGGGGGTTCCCTATCTCGACAGGACCTTCTTCGACGAGGTCTTCAGAACTATGAAAGACCGGACCCTGCTAGTCCTGGCACGCGACGGAGCGGGCAGCCCCGTGGCAGGAGCGCTCTACTTCCTCAAAAACAGCTCGCTCTTCGGCCGCTACTGGGGTGCTGCACGACAAGTGCGCAACCTGCACTTCGAACTGTGCTACTACCAGGCTATCGAGTTCGCGATCGAGCGAGGCTTCCAACTCCTGGAGGCGGGCGCCCAGGGCGAGCACAAGCTGGCGCGCGGCTTCCTCCCCTCTCTTACCTACAGCGCTCATAAGATAAGTGACCCGGCCTTCGGGCGCGCTATCAGAGAGTACATCGAGTCGGAGAAGGAGATGATCGCAGCAGTCATGGAAGAGTACGCCTCCCACGATCCTTACAAACGCTGAGCCGTCTATACTATAGAGGCAAAGTATTATATTGATAAGCGCGGGTGGCCAATTCGTCTGCGCGGCGGATGTATCGCATGGTCGTCTTTGGGTCTGAGTGGCCGAGGAACTGTTGGATGACGAGGAGGGGCGCCTCGTTTATGGCCATGTTGGTGCCTACGGTGTGGCGGATGGAGTGGGGTGAGATGGCCTTTGTAATGCCAGCGGCAAGCACGTATTTCTTCACAATGTTCTGGACCGAGCGGGTGGTGAGTGGCTTGTCCTTGCCGACCCTGGAGGTGAAGAGCGGTTTACGGGAGTCGGGATGAGAGGTAAAGCTCCGTTCGGTAAGCAGGACGTAGCGTTGTACCAGGCGCCACAGCTCGGGTGAGAGCGGCACGTTGCGGACCTTATCGCCTTTACCGAAGACGCGAAGTTGGATCTGATCCGCCGCCGCTTCGCGGAAGTCCGCGATCTTCAGCCCCACGACTTCAACCTCCCGCAAGCCGCAACCGGCCATCACGGCGAGCATGACGTAGTCGCGGTAATTGGAGGCCCTGGCGGCGTTCAACATGCGCGAGAGCTCTTCCTCGGTCAGCACGTTGTAGGCCGGGTCCTGGCTTACGCGCGGGCTCTTGGCGAAAAAACGCAGAGACTCAGGGTTGACCGTCGTCGCACCAGCCATGTACGTGAACATCAAGAACCGCCTGAGCACCGCAAGCTTCTTGGCCGCCGTCGCCGCCGCATATGTCCCTATCAAATGCTCCCTATAGAGGGAGATGTCCTCCGCTGTCAGGTCCCCAAGCCCCTTGCCCATCTTATCCTCTAGAAAGGAGATGAACATAGTGAGTTCGGTATTATAGGTTTTTATAGTCTGAGGGCTAGTGAGGGTACGGAGGTAGACTGCAACGAGGCGTTCGGCCTCGGGGATGAGGGCCTGAGGGGATAGGGTTGTGTCTTCGAGTGGTTGGGGGAGGTTAGTCTTGTGGGTCATCGTAGGTAATGAGGGAGACTACGGGGTAGGGCTTCAGCTTTTCGCGGCCGCCCAGGTAGCCGAGCTCAATGAGGAAGGCCACGCCTACGACCGTACCGCCGGCGTTTTCGACGAGCTGGCACATGGCGCGGGCCGTGCCTCCTGTTGCGAGGAGATCATCTACGACGAGGACGCGGGTACCTTCGGGGATCGAGTCTGAGTGGGCTTCCAGGGCGTCGGTACCGTATTCCAGCTCGTAGGGGGCTGAGATGATCTCTCGGGGGAGCTTCTTCGGTTTGCGGGCCAGGATGAGGCCCTTTTTGGCGCGGTAGGCCAGGGCCGTGCCGAATACGAAGCCGCGGGCTTCGGCCGAGAGTATGCGGTCGTAGGCGATGCCTTCCGTGGCCTCGGCGAGTGCGTCCACCGCCGTATGCAGGGCGTAGCCGTCTTCTATTAGGGGGGTTATGTCCTTGAAGGAGATGCCCTTCCGCGGGAAGTCGGGGACGGTGTGGATGTGTTTCTGTAGTTCCCTGGCGGCGTCTTCTGTCGGGTTCGAGGGGCCCCTCACGGGGAGAACGTGTCCAGCACGTTCGCCATCATCAGCTCCTTGATGCGCGAGTCGACGGCGGCGAGGTGGCGGGCCTTATTCATAGCTTCGCCCACGCGGCCGTCATCACCGCTGCGCAGCTCCGGGTTGAGGACCTGCTTGAACAGGGCGGCCTCGCGGTCAACGGCGGCCATGATGCCGCGGAGGTGGCGGGGTTGAATCGAGTACTTCGCCATCTCCAGGGCCATGCGCGCGATCTCTGCGTCGCGCTGCGTGAGCTCGCCGCTGCGTCCGATCACCCCTACGCTGACCAGCTCTTCGACGAAGCGCATCTCAGTTTCGAGGGTGTCCGCCAGCTCCTCGCGCGTATACGTCCTCTCTTCGAGGACCCTCGAGAGGTCCCCCGCCGAGTCGCCTGCGGTGAACGCGCCGCCGCCTTCTATGCGCTTCTTTATGACCTTGAGCGGGAGATACTCCTTGTCTTGCAGCGTAAGGATGTACCTGAGGAGCTCGATATCCTGGGACGAGAAAAGCCTGTACCCGCCGCGCGTGCGGCTGAGGTTGATCAGACGCCTTCGTTCCAGGTACCGGATCTTGCTGACCGAGAGGGCCGGGAACTCGGGTCTCAGACGCTCCACGACCTCGCCGATAGTGAAACTGTCTTTGGTAGCGCTGTACCTCTCCGGCGCTGGCGCGTAACCTTCGGTGGTGTGGCCTTCGTCCGTCTCTCTATGCATACCGTCGTTCTCCACCCTGTTCACTCCCATCCTCTCGACTACAGTGCCTGATGCTCTAGGCGAACACGAACCTGAAACGGTACTTGCCTACCTGTATCTCGTCTCCGTTGCGCAGGTCGACAGCGTCTACCCTTACGCGGTTGACGTATGTCCCGTTCAGGCTTCCCACGTCGCGAATTCTGTAACCGCCATCTCCGTGCACGATCTCAGCGTGCTTGCGTGAGACGGTGACGTCGTCGAGAAAGATGCTGCTCTCCTGTCCACGGCCGACACTGACAACGTCATCGCCCAGGTCGTGCATCCTGCGTCCAGCCGTGCCCTCTACCTGGTCCATCTCTATCAATGCGGCTCCTTCGGCCCCCCCTGATGTGCCAGGCTCGATGTCCTCGCCGAAGCTCGGCGCATAAGAGACGGTGCTCTGGCCGATATCGAACTTGGTGCCGCACTCCGCACAGAACTTCATCGCCGCCGGGGCCTCGGCCCCACACTCAGGACACTCTCTCACCTGATCTCCTCATCGGGCGAATCGCCGAGCAACACCCGTGCCAGGTCATTAGGCGAAAGCGCGACAGCGCCCCGCTCTACGAGCTCGGCACGGATGAGATCTATCCTCCCCTGCAGGATCCTCCGCCTGTAACTGACCGCACGCTCCTCCTCCGAGAGCTCCTCTAGCCTGTCCCTCAAATCTTCCTCAGAGAGGGCTGTGACGTCCTCAGCTTTCTCCCAGTCGAATCCCCCGTGCAACCCAGCATCGTTCATGACCTGAGTATAACCTACCCTGAACCTGAAGTGCAATCTCAGCTTGAGAGCAGGGCCTGGTCATCGATCAGGGACTTCACCAGGTCGACGTATTCCTCCATTATCTGCTCCGGGCTCCCGTCGTCCTCTTCGGACTCGGCGTAGACGTAGAACATGGGGCTATCGGGATCGGGGAGCATAAGCACCCAGCCGTCTTCGACGTTGCGCAGCACGCCCTCGGCGAGGATGGCATCGGGATCACCGCCGAACTTCTCGGCGAGGCCGCGCATCACACGTCCCTTTGCCGACCAGGGGCACTCGATTTGTTCTCTCTTTACGTGGTCAAAAGAATCTCCGAACTTCCGGCGCACGCCGGAAAGGGGCGTCTCGCGGAACGCTTCGAGGGCGCTGGCCAGCGTCATGAAGCAGTCCGGGGCTGGCAGGAAGGCAGGGAAGATGTAGCGACCGTCGGCGAGGGAAGCGAGGTCAGCCCCGATGCCAGCGGCTCTTATGGCGACGTTGGAGAGACCTGTGCGGCTCATCTCTACGTTACCTGCGCCTTCCTCTATGAGTCTCTGGTATCTGCGGCTGAGGTTGATCGGGAGCACGACACTCTGCGGATGCATCTGGTCAACGAGGCAGGCGAGCATGACGTCGGGTGGCACCCACTCTCCCTCGTCGTCGACGAACTGCACGTACTCGGCTTCGGGGCCAACGACGGCGCCGAAGGCGGCGTCCACCGTAGGCACTATGCGGGCGACGCGCTCGATGCTCTCTTCCAGGTTCATCCTCCCCGCCTCGCCGACCGCGTTGGCGTTGGCGAAGCCTTCCATAACAACGGCGCTCACTCCGAGCCTGGAGAACACCCGGCTCGCCACTAGGCCGGCGACGCCCCCGCAGAAATCCACGACGATGGTGGCGCCCGTGGTCTTCTCCCTGTCCACGGCGCGTTCCAGGCGCTCCACGAACTGCTCAACGACGCGGCCGGGGTAGATCAACTCCCCTATATCCCCGCCGTAGGCCCTGCGGTACTCCTCGCGTACGAAGGCCTTCTCTACGGACCTCTCATCCTCCTCTGCTATAGGGGTGGCGTCCGCGGAGAAAAACAGGATCTCGACGTCGTCGGGGTCGCTGCCGGCACGTACATGCGCCCCTGCCGAGGACTTGCCGGCGAGCACGTCGTGGCGGACGACCCCGGCGTGGGCTGCCCTCAGGTCCCTGATGTTGATCCCGGTGCCGAGCAGCGCCGCTGTCATGGCGCGCTTTGCGACCTGGGCCGAGAGCGAGGAGTCGCGACCCAGAGTTACCACGGCCCCGGGGTCGAGCGTAGTGCCGAATGATGAGGCCAGGCGGGTGACGAACTCGGGGGTGACGTCCACGTTGAACTTGCCGCTGACGACGCCGCGTTTGAAGACCGTACGCAGGCCCATGGTCTCGTAGATCAGGGACTGCGTGACGTTGGCCCCGGTCTCTATGGTCTTGTGAGGATACACCTTTACCTCGGGGGCAATGGTCGCCCCCTCGCCCACGATTACGTCGTCACCGAGCGCGCTGCGTTCCAGGATGCGGGCCCGCGCCTGGACGTAGGAGTTGCGGCCAACGAGCGTGTCTACGAGTTCGGCGCCCTCACCTATGTAGGTTCCCTCCGCGATTACGCTGCGCTCCACCGTAGCACCCGCCGAGACGACGACGTTGTCGGCGATGACCGAGTAGGAGCCGATGCTTGCCCCCTCGTCAACGCGGACGTTTTCCCCGATAACAACTGGTCCTTCGAGCTCGTCGTCGTCGACCTGCGCCCTGCGTCCCACATAGATGTTCTCCCTAAGGCGCGTACCCGGAGGCCTGACGCCCTCTACGCGCCCGTCGAGCACGTCGCGCTGGGCACTGGCAAACTGCTCCAGGGTGCCTATATCCTCCCAGTAATCCTCGGTGATGTAGCCGTAGAGTGGACGACCGGTATCGAGTAGTTTGGGGAAGAGCTCTTTGGAGAAGTCGTACTCTCCCTCTTCCGGGTCAGGGATATCGGCGATCGCCGAGGGCTCGAGCAGATAGATGCCGGTGTTTACGGTGTCGGAGAAGACTTGCCCCCAGGCCGGCTTCTCCAGAAAGCGCGAGATGCGCCCGTCCTCCTCGGTTATTACGATGCCGAAATCCAGAGGGTTCTCGACGCTCTTGAGGACCATCGTGGCCTCAGAGCCTTTCTCCTCGTGGAACTCGACCAGCCGGCTCAGGTCGGCGTCGGTCAGGGCATCCCCGCTAATGATGAGCAGGCGCTCGCCCTCGAGGCCGAGTTGCTGCTCGGCCATCTTCACGGAGCCTGCGGTCCCAGCCGGCGCGTCCTCGACGGAGTAGCGGATGTTTACATTCCACTCCGAACCGTCGCCGAAGTAGTCCCTTATCTCATCCGGCATGAATTGCAGGGTGACGGCGATGTCCGTGAAGCCGTGGCGCTCGAGGAGCATCACGATGTGCTCCATGCAAGGGACGTTGACGATCGGTATCATCGGCTTGGGCTGATTGCTGGTCAGCGGCCTCAGGCGCGTACCCTGCCCTCCGGCCATTATTACCGCCTTCATAAGGCACCATCCCTGGTTCGGACATACCGCGGACGCTTCACATACCTCAACCCCGCCGCCAAGTCGAACATGTTCTCTCCTTGTTCGCTCCTGATCCTTCCCGTCTCTGTAGGCAAAGCCGATGCCTTACTATCCCGACAAGAGTCTACCTTACCCGCGCCGCGAGTTTGCGCAAAGGGGCACAAAAGCGTCCGCTACCGGCTGCTCTTGACCCTTATCCTTACACTAACGCCCCAGAGTCCGTAGCTCTCTCGGAGAGCGTTCTCCACGTAGCGCAGATAGCTCTCGGGCAGATCTTTGGGCCTGGTCGCGAAGAGCGTGAACCTCGGTGGCGCCGTGCCTGTCTGGGTAGCGTAGCGGATCTTGACCCCCTTCGGCGGCGCGCTGCGCCTTACCACGTCACCCACGAACTCTGCTACCTCGTGGGTCGGCACCCGCAGCCTGTATGCCCGCTCTACTCTAGCCGCGAAAGGCAAGACCGCCTCCACCCCTGCGCCCGTGAGCGCCGAGATGTGAACGGCCTGCGGCTTGAGGTCGGTGAGGCGGGCCGAGATGAGTCCTTCTATCTCCCGCAGCCTTTGTGGGGGGACGAGGTCTCGCTTGTTTACCACGACTCCGCACGAGGAGCCTGCCTCCTCTATCTCGCGAGCGATCCTGAGGTCTCCGGCCACGATGCCGTCCGTGGCGTCCACCAGTAGCAGCGAGACGTCGGAGCGCCTAATCGCCTCTGAGGTCCGTAACGATGAGTAGTAAGGTACGCCGCTGGCCCGCCTGGCGCCCTTGCTTACCCCTGCCGTGTCGAGCAGGAGATAGCGTTTGGTCTCTCCCTCTACTTCAAGTGCAATTTCACCCGCGACGGCGTCGGTCGTCGTGCCTGCCTCCTCCGACACGACGGCGCGGTCCGTACCGAGCAGACTATTGAGGAGCGTACTCTTGCCCACATTCGGCCTTCCGACGATCGCTAGCCTGGGAAGCTCCTCCTCCGTGTCCGGTTCTGATTCCGGCAGCAGGGAGACGACGACGTCGAGTAGGTCCCCGACTCCCAGGCCGTGTACCGCCGAGATCGCATGCGGCTCGCCCTCGCCAAGGGAGTAGAAGCTGTGACGTTCGCTATCGTCAGCGGGGTTATCCAGCTTGTTGACTGCGAGCACGGCCTTGGCCCGCGCACGCCTGAGCTCCCCGGCGATAACGGCGTCGGCCTCGGTCGGCCCTAGCCTGGCGTCGGTGAGGTGCAAAATCACGTCAGCCTCCTCGACAGCAACCCTAGCTTGCAGCGTCACGAGCGCCTCGAGGCCAACCTTCGCGCGTGGCTGCATACCGCCCGTGTCCACCAGCGTGAACTCCCTGCCGGCCCACTCAGCCCGGTTGTACGCCCTGTCACGCGTAGTTCCCGGTCTCTCCGAGACCACGGCACCGCGGCGGCGCATGATCCTGTTAACCAGCGAGCTCTTCCCCACGTTGGGGGCCCCGACGACGGCTACCACAGGGAGCCGGTTCAAAGCGACTCCTTCGTACCTCGTTCCGGCAGAGCGTAGATAGTGTGCATGATCTCATCCGCCGCCGCACGGTACTCCGCACCACCCCGCAAAGCCGGGTCCATGTGTACCGGTTCGCCCACGAAGATGTGCAGCCGCTGGCCGCGCAGGCGGGAGCGGGGTCCCGGTAGCTTGCCCACGTGAACGGGCAGTACGGAAGCGCCGCTGCGGAGTGCGAGTACAACGACCCCACTCTTGGCCTCCCTGGAGGCTCCGGCGCCCCTGTGGGTGCCTTCGGGGAAGATGCCCAACGCCCAGCCTTCGGCCAGAAAGGCGAGGGCGGCGCGTATGGCGCCCCTTCCCCCGCCCTCGCGGTCTACAGGGAATGACCCGATAAACTCGAAGAACTTCCTGAAGGGTAAGGCGAAGAGCTGCTTTTTCGCCATCCATTGCAGGCGACGGGGGACGGCCACGCAGACCAGTACGGGGTCGGCATACTGGGTGTGGTTGGAGGCCACTATCAGGGGGCCTTCGGAAGGCACCTTGTTACCCCCATACACCCTGTACCCGAAAAGGAGGCGGCAGAGCAGGGTCATCGCCCGGCGGAACAAGCGGTACCTCCTTGACATCTCGCCCGGTCTACGCCTTCCCTCGAAGAGCTTGGCGACCCTCACGTTTGCTCGCGCAGGTCTGTGGCGAGGTCGAGGACCCTTGATGTGACTTCTTCCAGGCTCAAAGAGGTAGTGTCGAGGACTACGGCGTCCGGGGCGGGCTTGAGAGGTGAGATCTCCCGCTCCGAGTCCTGGCGGTCACGCCTGGCCAAGGCGGCCTTGATGCGATCCAACTCCCCCTCCTTGCCCGTCTGGTATGCCCGCCTGCGCGCCCGCTCTTCTGGAGCGGCGGATAGGTAAACCTTAAGCTCAGCGTCAGGAAGGACGACAGTACCGATATCTCTCCCTTCGACGACGGCACCACCTTTAGCCCTCGCCTTCTCCGCCGCGGCCCTCTGCACGGGTAGCAAGACCTCCCTTAGTGGGGCGTGGGCCGAGACCTTCGATGCCGCTGCCGAGACTTCCGGCGAGCGGAGATCGTGCTCCCCAATCCGCCCTCCGTCGATACTGGCTCCTTCCGGATCCAGCTCCACCCTTCGCGCGAGAGCAGCAAGCCCCTCCCCGTCGGCAAGGTCGACGTCCTCGCGCAACGCAAGGAGCGCAGCGGCCCTGTAGGCGGCGCCCGTGTTGAGGTTGACGAGCCCGAGGCGCCCGGCAACGGCCCGCGCGACCGAGCTCTTCCCGCTTCCCGCGGGTCCGTCTATGGCTACGAGAATGCCTCCCATCGACCCAGGAAGTATAGCCCAAAGCCCCGCCGCTTCACCGTAAGGATTCCAACGCCCCGAAGTAACCGGGAAAGGTCTTTGCCACGCATCCTGGGTCCTCGATCCTGATGCCCGCCGCAACCAGCCCCGTTATGGCAAACGCCATCGCCATCCTGTGGTCGCCGTACGTCCTTATGACTCCAGGTCTTACGATATTAGGTATTATGCGGATAGATGATGCTGTTGTATGTGTTTTCACGCCGAGGCGGTTTAGTTCGGTAGCCACGGCGGAGAGGCGGTCCGTCTCCTGCAGGCGGGTATGGCCTACGTTTTTTATAGTGGTGGGACTAGTGGCGAAAGGTGAGATGGCTGCTAGTGTGATCATGGTGTCAGAGAACGCGTTCATGTCGACTTCGATGCCCTGCAGACGGTCGGGCCCTATTACCTCGATACTGTGGGGGGCTATCTCGACCCTACAACCCATGTCGCGCAGCACCCCTGCGAAGCGCAGGTCTCCCTGCGGCGAAGATGAGCCGAGACCTGGGATCCTAACGCGCCCACCTGTTACGGCCGCCGCCGCCATGAAGTAGGACGCCCCCGAGGCGTCAGGCTCCACCTCGTATTCCCGCGAAGAGTAGAGGGCGGGGGCGACGGTGAAGCGCCCGTTTGCTTCGTCTACCTCCACGCCGAAGGCCCGCATGAGGACCACAGTGATACCGACGTAGGGCCATTCTTTCCTGCCCTCGGGGTGGAGCGTGACAGGAGCCTCTGCGTACGGTGAGGCCATCAGCAGCCCGCTGACAAACTGGCTGCTCTTACTCGCCGACACGCGCACCTCCCCGCCACGGATGCCGCCTCCCTCTATAGCCAGGGGAAACCTTCCGTGTTCCCCGGCGTAGTCCACCGCGGCACCGAGGTGTCTCATCGCATCTACGAGATCTGCGACCGGCCGCTCGCGCATCCTGGGGACCCCGTCGATGGTGTAGGGTCCCCTGCCAAGGGCGAGCACGGGCGGCAGGAAACGGGCAACCGTGCCAGCGTTGCCAACGAAGAGATCTACGCCAGAAGCGTCGATCCCACCGCTCTGGCCGCTTACGCAGACTTCTCCCCTCTCGCCGTCGGCACTGACGTCGATGCCGAGGCGGACGAGTGCGTTCATGAGCCAGTATGAGTCGTCCGAGAAGAGGGGATTCAGGATCCTGGAATGTCCTTCCGCGAGGGCGGCGATGATGAGGGCGCGGTTGGTGAGGCTCTTGGAACCAGGGACTCGTATCTTCGCGTCCGGCCGCCTTTCCAACGGGGTTACTTCGAGCTCCTCGGGGAACGTTGGGCGTATGTCCCCGACGGTGAAATCCACGCCAGGCACTCCCATGAGGTGCTTCACCGCAGGGCCTCGAGCTCAGTAGGCGTGAGGGCGCGGTACTCGCCCTCGGGGAGGTCGCCGAGGGTGACGGGACCAACGCGCATCCTGTGCAGGGAGATCAAAGCCAGCCCCACAGCCATACAAGCTCTACGTATTATGCGGTTACGGCCCTCGTGGATAGTCAGGTCGAGGGTGGTCGTCTCCCTGGCGCGGCTGAGGTTGGTGAGTTCGGGGGCGTGCATCTTGCCGTCTTCGAGGATAGGGCCAGCCGTCAGTGCAGCGAGGGCGGCACTGGGGACTGGGTTTTCCAGGGTGAGGCGGTATTGTTTGTCGATCTCCGACGAGGGGTGGGTAATACGGTGGGCAAGGTTGCCGTCGTTTGTGAAGATGAGCAGGCCCGTGGTCGCCGCGTCGAGGCGGCCAGCGGGTACCAGGCCTGTCACTTCGGGCATCAGGTGGGCGACGGTAGGGCGGCCACGATCGTCGTTCATGGTGGTCAGAAAACCCGCCGGTTTGTTCAGAGCGAGGTAGATGTTGGCTTCTGGCAGACGGACGGCACGGCCGTCGAGTTCGATCTCATCTTCTGGCGTTACTACCGCGCCAAGGGTAGCTATCTCGCCGTTCACCGTCACGCGACCGGCTAGTATAGGCTTCTCGGCCTTGCGGCGCGAAGGTGCCGCGCCGGCGCGGGCGAGGAACGCCTGCAGGCGCACTACGAAGGCTCGCCGCCGGCCTCTGGCGGAGCCGTGGTAGACGAGGCCAGACGTTCACGCACTCGGGAGAGCTCTTCCTGCGTCACGAGAGAATCGAGGGTCGGGAAGTCATCCGGGGAGGAGGCGCCGGTGGCAGCGAGAAACTCCTCTGTCACCCCGAGGAGTGCGGGTGAGCCTGGGGCTTCGCGGTCCGTGCCGACTTCGAGCAGTAGGCCGCGTTCGATCAAGCTGCGTACTACCGCGTCGGAGTTTACGCCACGCACGCGGGAGACGGCGCCGCGGGTAAGTGGTCCCAGGTAAAGCGCGCAGGCCAGGACCTCGTGGGCGGCACCAGAGAGCGGCGCGGGACGGGTCTCCCTGCGAAAGCGCTCGACGGCCTCTGAGCACGCTGGATTCGTCGAGAGCAGATAGCCGCCGGCGACATCTCGCAGCACGATACCTGAAGCCTCAGGGGCGTAGCGCTCCCGCAAACAGCCAAGGGCTCTTTCCAGCTCGCTCTCTGGGAGGTCCGTCGCAGAGCGGAGATCTGAGGAGCTGAGCGGGCTTGCGCTCACCAGGAGGACGGCTTCGACCATGTGCTCGGGCCGTGGCGAGGGGCGCTCTTGTTCCTGCTCGCTCAACCTGACGGCTCCAGGATCAGAGGTCCCAGGGGCTCGGTCTGGGCGAGCGTGAGGCTCCCCTCCTGGGCCAGCGAGAGCGCGGCGGCGAACGCCACCGCCCTGTTCATGCGGTCCATATCGCTAGTGAGCCTCTCGTAGGAGATTGGTCCCCCGACCAGGGCCGTGCGGATGATCCCTGCCAGATCCTGGAGCGTGACCGTGATCGGGCCGAGGTGCCTAACCGGGGGTTCGAGAACGCGGGAGAACGCCTGTCGCGCCGCCAGCGACAGGCGTTCAGGCACTATGCTGAGGCTTCCTGGTCTGGGAGGTACTGTGTGTCCCGAGGCGTAATGGCCAGCGTTGGAGGCAAATCGGTCCCCGAGGTGTTCTGCTGCGCGCCGGATCTTGAGGTAGCCGGTGAGCTTTTCGGCGAGCTCTTCAGACGAGAGGGGCTCGTCATCGATGCCTTCCACATCTGCGTCGATCGCTGGCGAGAGCGTGCGGCTCTTCAGGAGGACGAGGGCTGCGGCCGAGCCCGCGAAGTCCGTATCGCGCTCCAGGCCGTTCGCCGCGTCGGGCCGGCGGGCGAGCAGATACGACTCGACCAGCTCGCGCAATGGGACCTCGAAGATCTCCAGTTCGTCTTTCAGGATGAGGGCCAACAGCCACTCGTACGGCCCCGAGTACACGTCGAGCTCGACGGTGAAGTCCGAGAGCGAGCGTCCCAGGGGCTCCAGGGTCATCTTGCCTCCGAGTGAAGCGGCAAGACGGAGGAGAGATGGTGGTACTCCATGCCCGTATCGCGGGCCAGGACAGGATCGACAACCCGTCCCTCCGCTACCACGACGCCCCTTGCCATCCCCTCATCAGTCCCGAGCGCATCTGAGAGACCGACACCGGCAAGCCTGCGCACGTACGGCAGCAAGGCATTGCTCAGGGCCCTCGTGGCCGTGACTGGGACCGCCGCGGGTACGTTTTTAACGCAGTAATGGGTAACCCCGTACTCGACGAAGGTAGGGTCGGCGAGGGTGGTAGGACGGGAGGTCGCGACACAGCCCCCGTAGTCCACGTCAACGTCGACTATCACGCTCCCGTCTTTCATCTGAGAGACGGTCTCGCGGTCCACAAGGGCCGGTGTACGGGCGCCCACGACCTGGACTGCCCCTATAAGGAGGTCCGAGCGCAGCACGGCGTCCCTGATCCCTAGGCTGCTCGCCGCAAGGGTCGTGGTATTGGGCAGGCGCGCACCTTCGATCTGCCTGAGGTGGTCCAGGTCTCTATCAATGATGACCACCTCGGCCCCGAGACCGCTGGCCACATTCGCGGCCCCGGATCCGACGATCCCCGCGCCGAGTATGACCACGCGTCCAGGCCTCACGCCGGTCGAGCCGCCGAGGAGTATTCCGCGGCCCCCGAAGGGTCGCTGCAGATAGTGGGCGCCTATCTGCGGGGTGAGGCGGCCCGCAATCTCGCTCATCGGCGTGAGCACGGGCAGGCGGCCGCGCGCATCCCTGATGGTCTCCATGGCGAAAGCGATGCAACGCGAATCGATGAGGGCCTGCATCAACTCCAGGTTGACAGGCAAGGAGAGGAAGGAGATGAGGATCAGATCTTCCCTCAGGTACGCGTACTCGTTCTCTACGGGCCCGTAGACCTTGACCACGATCTCGGAGTCGGCGTAGACCCGCCCTGCCTCCTCTACGAGGCGTGCGCCCGCCTCCTCGTACCTCTCGTCGGCGATACTCGACGCCTCACCTGCCCCGGCCTCGACGAAGACCCTATGTCCCGCTCGGGTCAACTCGTATACGGCGTATGGTGCCAGCGCGACCCTGCTCTCCCCCTGGGTCCTCTCGGTTGGCACCCCGATCCTCATCGGTCACCCCCGAGGAGCTCGGACACCGGGAGCGAGGAGAAGACTGTGTAGGAACACTTCGTTCTCATGTTCTCGAAGGGTACCCCGGATCTTGCCTGCGATCCAGCCGCTCAGGGGTCCTCAGTGAGCTCTCCACGACGGGTGAGCATCCAGGAAGCTCTCTAGTTCCCGTTCGGCCCCGAGGACTCCGAGGCCAACCGCCCCTTCCGGCACCAGGATCCACGATGGGGCGAACCTGACCTCGAAGCCGGCGTCCCTGAGGTCGAGAGCCAGAGCCTGCAAGGTGGTGGCCGGAGCCGAGGCAGGGCGTGCGACGCGGGCTGCCCTGGTTTCGAGCACGGCGTCGGAGAGCGCTGCTGAGATCGTCAAGGAGCGCAAGACTGTCTGCAGGGCCGAGCCGAGTTCCCGTTCCGAGAGGGCCAGTATCTCGCCCAGGATCCCACGCCTGCACATGGCTGGATCATCTGTCTCGACGACGGAACATCTTGCGGTCTCGGGGAGGGCGGGAAGCGTTGGTGCCTGCGGCAGGTCCTCGGCCCTGTTCCAGGAGAGCGTCGCCGAGAACTCCAGTAGGCCCGCAGTGCAAGTGGCGACGGTGCCGGCGGGGTCGCCGGTGGGGAACACGGTGGTAAGCCGCCTTTCGGCACTGACGACGCTCCGCATTTGGCCGACCTCCCTCAGCGGGTAGCCTCTTGTTCCGGCCTGAGAGCCTCCGTTTGCAGGTCGGCCGTTTGTTTCAGGGTCTCTCCGCAGGCGCCCACGAAGCCGTAGAACAGCGGGTGGGGCCTCAAGGGGCGGCTCTTGAACTCAGGATGGAACTGGCTCCCGATATAGAAGGGGTGATCTCCTACCTCTGCTATCTCCACCAACCTGCCGTCGGGCGAGGTGCCCGAGAAGACCATCCCCGCATCGGCGAGCGCGTCCCTGTATGCGTTGTTCACCTCGTACCGGTGTCGGTGGCGTTCGTAGACCAGGCCCGAGCCATAGACCTCCTCGGCCAGGGTGCCTGGCAAGATCTGGCACGGCCAGCGTCCGAGGCGCATGGTACCGCCCATGTCGACGCCGACCTGATCAGGCATGATGTCTATGACAGGGTGCGGCGTATCCTGCTCGAACTCGGTGGAGTTCGCCATCTCCAGGCCGGCGGCGTTACGGGCGAACTCGATGACCTCTATCTGCATGCCGAGGCAGAGCCCGAGATAAGGCGTTCCGCTCTCCCGGGCATAGCGCGCCGCCTCTATCTTACCCTCGGCGCCCCTGTGGCCGAAGCCCGGCAGAACGAGGATGCCATCGACGCCTGAGAGGCGCTCCTCCGTAGAAGCCCTGTCAACGAGCTGCTCGGAGTCGACCCAGTCGAGCTGCACCTTCAGGCCGTGGGCACCCCCGGCGTGGGCAAGGGCCTCCACGACGGAGAGGTAGGCGTCCTGGAGCTTTATGTACTTGCCTATTATCGCCACTCTTACCGTCCGGGTCGCCTCCAGCATGCGGGAGACTAGTTGCCGCCACTCCCCGAGGTCGGCGTGGGGTGCGCTCAGGCCAAGCTTATCCAGCACGAGGTCGTCGAGGCCCTCTTCGTGCAGATTCAAAGGTATCGCGTAGAGGTTGGGGGCGTCCTCGGCCGCGATAACAGAGTCGAGCTCCGTGTCCGCGAAGAGCGCGATCTTCTTCCTTATGTCATCGCTTATGGGCCTGTCCGCGCGGCAAATGAGCACGTCCGGGCTTATGCCGATCTCACGAAGGCGCTGCGCGGAGTGCTGGGTCGGCTTGGTCTTCAACTCGCCGGCCGCCTCGATGTAGGGTACGTAGGAGACGTGGACGTAGAGCACGTTCTTGCGCCCCACATCGTTTCGGAACTGCCTTATAGCTTCGAGGAAGGGCAGGCTCTCGATGTCGCCTACGGTGCCCCCGATCTCGGTTATGACGATGTCCTTGTTTTGGCCGAGGCGCCCTATCCTGTTCTTGATCTCATTCGTTATGTGCGGGATCACCTGCACGGTAGCCCCCAGGTAGTCGCCCCTCCGCTCGCGGGTTATGACCTCCCAGTAGACACTTCCCGTAGTCACGTTGGAGAGCCTGCCGAGGTTCTCGTCGAGAAAGCGCTCGTAGTGACCGAGGTCCAGATCCGTCTCCGCACCGTCCTCGGTGACGAAGACCTCGCCGTGCTGGTAAGGGTTCATCGTCCCAGGATCCACATTGATGTAAGGGTCGAACTTCTGGAGCACGACCCTGTAGCCCCGGCTCTTGAGCAGCATCCCCAGCGCCGCCGCGCTGGTTCCCTTGCCTATGGACGACACTACGCCGCCCGTCACGAAGATATACTTGGTCTCGCTCATCTACACCCCCAAAGAAAGAACCAGCGCAACGCCCCTACCTTCACTACTAGTCCGAAAAGGGAAGAGCATCCGGCGACGGTAAGGCACGGGATCATGCCTTCCCGCAAACCTCTACTGCGGCACACCTGCATGGATCTCTATCATACGACTTCTGGCGCCAGAATGAAACAGGAGATCGCCCAACGCTACCCACTACGGCTAGATCTGGCTCCGGCTATTCTGCCTGATCCGCGAAGACCCCGCCGACCAGGAACGCGGCGCATGACGCGGTTGAGGAAGCCGAATAGCACTCTCCTTGTGTACCAGCGAGCGAAGAGTACCTGAGGCACCTCTCGTAGCCTGCTGTCTGGACTCTAGATAATGGGTCTCAGGCGAGGATGAGCACGATAAATACAGCGTAGACTATGATGTTAACCAGCCAGCTGTTGGTGTTCATCCAGTCGCGCACCTTGGGCATAAGCTGCTTGGCGCGAT
>DASSCV010000449.1:0-5244 GCA_035697505.1 Rubrobacter sp. | reverse complement strand
CGGGCGTTCACGAGGACTATGTCGCCGGCCTCAGCGCCCCTACGAAGCTTGCGTGCGACCAGCACAGGACGCCGCTCCTCTACGAAGAGCGGGTCTGCTACCGAGTACTTCCCCCGACGGACCAGCATAGCCGGAAGTATCAAGAGAGCGCTCCGATCAGAGGTATCTGGCAGGGCACACCGTGAGTCTACCATGCGGCTTCGCCGCGCATTTCAACGTTTCAGCATTTCAGCTTTCGCTTGCCAGGCCCTTGCTGAAGGTTTAGCGCCTGCGGCGCTAAATCTTCTTGAGGAATCGTGTTACGGAGAGGAAGCTGCCGATTACGCCGATGCCTACTCCTACGGCGATCAGGAGTAGCAGGGTCGAGAAGGCGTTTACTGCGCCGTTGGAGATCGGTACGTAGGGAAGGGCGTTGTGCGACCAGTCGACGAAGAGGAGGTTGATCCAGATCACGGCGAACGCCGCGAGGCTAGCTCCGGCGAAAGCCTGCAGAAGGCCCTCGAAGACGAATGGTGTGCGCACGAAGCCGTCCGAGGCGCCGACCAGCTTCATCACCTCTATCTCCTTGCGCCTGGCGAAGATGGAGAGCCTGATGGCGTTGGAGATAAGGAGTACGCTCGCGACCAGGAACAGCAGTGTGGCCCCGTAGAGGCCCCAGATCACGTACGAAGTTATCGAGTTGAGACGATCGATGGTCTGCTGGGGGTAGCTCAGGTTTCCCTCCGTGAACCCCTGTTCCTTTAACCTCTCGGCCACAGCGCTGGCGCTGTTTGGGTCCACGAGCTGAATCTGGATGGAAGGAGGGAAGACACCCAGGTCCAGGTCCTCGTACAGGTCCGGCTGGTCTTTGAACTTGTCCTTGAACTCGGCGAACGCCTGCTCTTCGGAGACCCGTGTCACGCTGGCGACCTCTGGCCAGGTTTCGACATCGTTTGCGAGGGAGTCGACCTCCTGGCTTGTGGCGTTCGGCATGAACGCCTCGACGCTGACGTCTTCGCGCACTGAGCCTATTATGCTCTGGATATGGGCGCTGACGAGCAGGCCGAGCCCGAAGACCAGGATGCAGATGAATGTGGTGGTGACGGCGGTGATGCTCATGAGAATATTCAGGCGGAGGTTCTTGAGGGCCTCCATCAGAAAGAACCCCAGGTTAAATCTCATCGGCGTACGCCCCCCTTACCTTGTCGCGGACGACGCGCCCCTCCTCCAGGGCCACTACCCGTTTGCGCATCACGTCCACCATCTCCCTGTCGTGGGTCGCGACCAGGACGGTGGTGCCTATGCGATTGATCCTGTGCAAGAGCTGCATGATGCCGACGCTGGTATTGGGGTCGAGGTTGCCCGTCGGCTCGTCGGCGACGAGGATGGGCGGCTGCGACACGAATGCCCTGGCTATGGAGACACGCTGCTGCTCGCCCCCCGAGAGCATATCTGGGAACTTGTCCATCTTCCCCGAGAGGCCAACGAGGTCGAGTATCTGGGGCACCTTCGTGCGGACCGTACGCCGCCTCTGGCCCGTGACCTCCATCGCGTAGGCGACGTTCTCGGCCGCGGTCTTGTTCGGGAGTAGCTTGAAGTCCTGAAAGACGCACCCAATATCCCGGCGCAGGCTAGGGATCCTGCGCCGTGGCACGGACGAGAGCCTTGTGCCGTTCACGTAGATGGCCCCCGCCGAGGGTTCCATCTCCTTCAGGATCAGACGCACTATGGTCGACTTGCCCGATCCGCTAGCCCCTACCAGGAACACGAACTCACCTGAATCCATCCTCAGGTTCACCCGCTCCAGGGCGACGGTATCGCTACCGTAAACCTTGGTGACATTGTCGAATCGGATCATTACTTCTCCACGCGTGGTTCGAGGTCCCCCTCCAGGGTCCCGGCCTCGGAGACGATAACAACAACCGCGGGCGTTATCAACCGCTGGGGTAGGCGCCGAGCGGTATGCTCGGCACCCTACCGCTGAGTATGATCTGCCCTTCCTCGGCCTCGACGCCGGAGATCGTGGTCTGGTAAGGCAGACGGTCGAGGGGGTACTCGAAGGACGTACCAGCGAGCAACCGGTCTGCGAGCTCATCGGGCACCTGAACCCCCGCCGCCGTGAGGCCCTGCGGTTCGAAGATCAGCTCTCCGTCGCGCAAGCCAGGCTTCCCTTCTATGGAGGCCGGGAACCGCGTGCCGAGCACCGAGACCTCCGACCTGACGATCACCCCGTCTTCCTGCACGTCCACGTCCTGTATGGGTATCTCAGATCCCGCCTTCGCCAGGCGCGAGACTTCCCTCTCGGGCACATCTACCCTTACATCTCCGGATAGGGGCTCGCTGTCCACCACACGGCCCTTTCTTATGGTGGCCCAGACGTCAATGTCGAAGGGATCGAGGTCGATGCGCGCCCTCGTTGCCGTTACGTTGCCCAGGTCGGTGTTCTTCAAGACGACGCGGCCGCCCGAGAACTCGCCCGCCAGCATGCGTAGCGGGGGGTCGCTCTTCAGCTCTACGTGGGGCTGCTTGTCGACCCCGAGACGGGCCTTGACATCTCGTGCGACCGCGTACTCCAGCAGCGACGGCAAGAAAGTGTACGGTCCGATCAGGAACACCACGAGTACGGGAACGAGCACGCCCGCGACAACGCTCCGCATAGCGCTAGGCCACGGTCCTGTTCTTCAGGTAAGCGTAGACGAAGGCATCGAGGTCGCCATCGAGGACCCTGTCCACGTTCGCCGTCTCCTCGCCGGTGCGATGGTCCTTTACGAGCTTGTAAGGGTGGAGCACGTAAGACCGGATCTGCGAACCCCACTCGATGTCGGCCTTCTCCCCGCTCTGCGCGGCGATCTCCTGCTCCCGCTTCTCGCGCTCGAGCTCGAAGAGCCGCGCCCTGAGTACCCGCATGGCCACCTCACGGTTCTGGTGCTGGCTGCGCTCGTTCTGGCACTGCGCCACTATGCCGGTCGGGAGGTGCGTGATCCTAACCGCCGAGTCGGTCTTGTTGACGTGCTGGCCGCCAGCCCCCGAAGCCCTGTAGGTATCCACCTTGAGGTCTTTCTCCTCGATCTCGACTTCGACTGCCTCATCGACGACGGGTGCGATGGCGACGGAGGCGAAGCTGGTGTGCCTCCTTGCGCCGGCGTCGAAAGGGCTGATCCTGACGAGACGATGCACCCCCCGCTCGGCGGATAAGAGCCCGAAGGCATACTCCCCCGAGACGGTGAAGGTGGCACTCTTTATGCCTGCCTCATCGCCTTCTGTGTACTCGATCACCTCGAGTCCGAAGCCCCGCCGCTCGGCCCAGCGCTGGTACATACGGGCCAGCATCTCGGCCCAGTCCTGCGAATCTACCCCGCCCGCGCCCGAGTTTATGGTGAGTATGGCGTCGCCCTCGTCGTACTCGCCGGCGAAGAGCCTGGCGACCTCTTGCTCCTCGAGCACCCGCTCGACCCGCCTGAGCTCCTCCCTTACCTCGGGGAGCAACTCTCCGTCCTCCTCGGCGAGCTCGAGGAGTTCCCCCGAATCCGAGAGGCTCTCTTTGAGCCCGTCGAGCAGGTCGACTCTGCCTTTTACCCGCGAGAAGCGGGCTGATACCGTCCTGGCCTCTTGGGGATCGTCCCAGAAACCAGGGCGGCTCATGTCCTCACCGAGCTCTTCGGCCTCTGTGCGTAAACGCTCCACGTCGAAGAACGCCTCGAGCTCAGCGAGGCGCCCTTCCAGCTCGGATGTCTTGTCCTTGAGTTCTGTCACTAACCTGCCCGGGCTTCGGACCCGAGCGGCGGCGCGCCTGGCTGCCCGTGACACTTCTTGTACTTCTTGCCGCTGCCGCACGGGCAGGGCTCGTTGCGCCCGACCTTGCTCGCGGTCTTGCGCGGGCTCTTCGGACGCTGATTCGGCTCTTCGCCGCCGCTGTAGGAGAGCTGCTGCATCTCCTCCTCGCGCAGCTTGATGTTCTCCACGCGGTAGATGTAGGTGACGTAGTCCGCCTTCAGGCCCCGCTCCATCTCCTGGAAGATGTCGAAGCCCTCCCGCTTGTATTCGACCAGCGGGTCGCGCTGGGAGAGACCACGCCAGCCGATTCCCTCCCGCAGGTAGTCCATCTCGTAGAGGTGCTCCCGCCAGCGGGAATCGACTACCGAGAGCAGCGTCCTGCGCTCGGCCTCCTCGAACGTGGCCACCCCGTCACCGCGCGCGAGCCCGCGCCGCTCGAGCTCGGCGGTCCGCTCGTCCCACTCGGTCTTGCGCTCCTCGAGGCGCTCGTCGGCGTCCTCGAGGACCATCGCGAGGACCTCGGCGGCCGTCATGGTCTCGATATCGATGGACCCAAAGTCGATCCTGCTTGGATAGAAGCGGTTCACCTCGGTCGTGAGGGCGTCCAGGTCCCAGTCCTCGGGGTAGACGTTCTCGGAGACGTACTCAGAGACGACCTCCGAGAGCACATCCTCCACGTAGGACTTCGTGTCGACGTCCTCCCCCATCAGGATGTCGCGTCTTATGGCGTAGATCACCTCGCGCTGTTTGTTGAGGACGTCGTCGTACTCGAGTATGCGCTTGCGGATCTGGAAGTTGCGGCTCTCGACCTGCTCCTGAGCACGCCTCACGGAGTTGGAGATCATACCGGCCTCGATCGGCACGTCCTCTTCGAGCCCGATGCGCTCGATGATCCCCTGCATCTTCTGGCCGCCAAAGAGCCTGAGGAGCTCGTCCTCGAAGGACAGATAGAACCTCGACTCGCCGGGATCCCCCTGCCTCCCCGACCGGCCTCTGAGCTGGTTGTCTATACGGCGCGCCTCGTGGCGCTCGGTGCCGAGGACGTAGAGCCCGCCGAGCTTGGGCACTCCCTCGCCAAGTTTGATGTCTGTACCGCGCCCCGCCATGTTCGTCGCTATGGTCACAGCGCCCCGCTCACCGGCCCCGGCGATGATCTCCGCCTCCCGCTCGTGCTGCTTGGCGTTGAGAACGTTATGCGCGATACCACGCCGGTTTAGCAGCGCCGAGAGGCGCTCCGAGACATCCACGGAGACCGTGCCTACTAGGATGGGTTGGCCTTGTTTATTGCGCTCGATGATGTCCTCGACGACGGCCTTGTGCTTGGACTTCTCGGTCTTGTAGACGAGATCGTCCTTATCGTCCCTGATCATCTCCTCGTGCGTCGGGATGGAGACGACTTCCATCTTGTAGGTGTGCATGAACTCGTCGGCCTCGGTCGCTGCCGTGCCCGTCATGCCTGAGAGCTTGTCGTACATCCTGAAGAAGTTCTGG
>DASSCV010000448.1:0-2129 GCA_035697505.1 Rubrobacter sp. | reverse complement strand
TCGATCGGCGCATTGGGTGTCGTCATGGCCGGATACGGGAGCCGCTCGGCGTTCTCGCTGCTTGGCGCTTTGCGCGGAGCTGCGCAGATGATCTCCTACGAGGTGCCCCTGATCCTGAGCCTCCTCGGCGTCGTGATGCTGTCTGGAAGCCTCTCACTCACCGACGTGGTAAGAGCGCAGGGGGATACCATCTGGACCTGGTACTTTTTGCCCCAGCTCCCGATGTTCCTGACGTTCTACATCTCGGGTATCGCCGAGGTGAAGCGGGTGCCTTTCGACCTCCCAGAGGGTGAGAGCGAGATCGTGGGCGGTTTCATGATCGAGTACTCCGGGATGACCTGGGCCCTCATACAGGCCGCTGAGTTCGCCTCGATGGCGGTCATGTCGGCCATCACCGTAACGCTGTTCCTGGGGGGCTGGCAGCCGCCGTTGCCCTTCCTGGACCTCGGGCATTTCAATTGGGTCTGGTTCGGTATCAAGACAGCGCTCATTATGTTTACTTTCCAGTGGATCCGGTGGACCGTACCCCGTCTCAGGATGGACCAGCTCATGGACCTGGGCTGGAAGGTGCTGGTTCCGATGACCCTGATATGGCTGTTCGTTACGGCCGGAGTTATGCTTGTTATCTAGGAGGTTTCGATGCCGCAATTAGGACAGGGCATATTGAAGGGGATGGGCGTTACCCTGCAGCACCTCTTCGGGCAGAAGATCACCCGCCAGTACCCAGAGTACAAGCGCGAACTCCCGGAGCGGAGCCGCGGGATGCTCACGGTCGACATGGACCGCTGCATCGCGTGCCTGCAGTGCATGAGGATCTGCCCGGACCACTGCATCTCCATCGAGCAGACCAAGCGCGACGCCGACGGCTCGGGCAAGGCCAAGCCCTACGCCGTAGGGTTCGTGATCGACGATTCACGCTGCATGTACTGCTCGCTCTGCGTCGAGGTATGCCCGGTCGACTGCATCTACCACACAGAAGAATTCGAGGCGCAGGCCTACAACCGCCTCGAGCTGGCCAGGCAGTTCGGCGAGCGTCCCGTCGACCCTACGGTGGACCCCAAGCCCGCCGCCAAAAAGAAGAAAAAGCCTACCGCCAAGAAAGCGCCAAGGACCGTAGAGCGTCCCGTAACCGAGAAAGACGACGCGGCTTGACGGTAGCGTTCGCCTTCCTGGCCGGGATGACGCTGGTCTCAGCGCTCGGCGTAGTCCTGAGCCGCAGCGTCGTCCACTCGGCGCTGTTCATGTCGGGGTCGTTCCTCGGTGTCTCCGGGTTTTTCGTGATGCTCAACGCGCCGGCCCTCGCCGCTTTCCAGGTCCTCATCTACGTCGGGGCGGTTACCGTGGTGATCCTGTTCGGGATCATGTTCACCCAGAAACCGCAGGTCAGGCGCTACCGCACCATTATCAACCGCCAGTTCTGGGCCGGCTTCCTTGTGGCCGTAGGCGTCGGTGCCTTCCTTGCCTACGTGCTCTCCGCCGAGGACTGGCGAGGAGCCGAGGCCGGTAACGGACCCCGGCAGGTCGGGGCTTTCGGTCGGGATCTGCTCGGCGTAAGCCAGGGGGCTGAGATCTTCACCCTGCTATACGAGGTCGCCTCGGTGCTGCTCCTCGTGGCCGTCGTGGCCGCCATCGTGGTGAGCCGCCGCAAGGTCGGAGAAGGCGTAGATAGGGGAGTGCGAGAGTAGTGCCCCAGATCCCGACACAGGTACAGGAGTTCCTTGACACGCTTGTCGCCGCCCCGCCACTCGAAGGATATCTCGTAGTTGGTGCCATCCTTTTCGCGATTGGGGCGTGGGGGGCCCTGATACGCCGCAACGCCCTCGTCGTCTTTATGTGCGTCGAGCTCATGATAAACGGCGTCAATCTCACGCTCGTCTCCTTCGCTGACTACCTCCCGAACGCAGGAGGACTCGGCGTCAGCTACGCCGTGCTCGTGCTCGCCATAGCCGCGGCGGAGGTCGCCGTGGGGCTCGCTATCGTGCTGGCCGTGTTCCGCTCGCGGCGGACAGTCAACGTGGACGAAGTTACCTCCATGAGGGGCTAGAAGGGAACTCGTGCAGACCGTAGGCCAACAGTTGATCATCACGGCCATACCAACGCTCCCCGCGCTGGTCTTCCTCGTGCTGGTC
>DASSCV010000447.1:0-12097 GCA_035697505.1 Rubrobacter sp. | reverse complement strand
GCCGTACCCGCCCAGCTTCGGGCGCCAGAGTAGGAGCAGCACGAGCGCGGCCACAGAGACCCTCAAAAAGACCGTCCCGCCCGGACCAAGGGAATCGAAGAGCCCCTTCGCGATGGCGGCCCCGAGCTGCACCGAGCCGATTGAGAGTAGCACTAGCACCGTCGGCGGGAGACCCTGGGAGCGCTTCGCTGGGGCGGATAGAGGATTCTCTGAACCGATCATCGCTGGGCCACCTCCTTCTTCCACCAACACGTACCTAACTAGTGTCTTGATACTACGGGCGAAACCGGACGCGATCGTTCCTGATTGATGACGAAAGTCCAAGAAAAGGGGAGCTGTGATCTGGACGAATGAGCGGTACGTTTCCCAAGCCCTCACCGCACCGTTTCGCTACCGTACATTGAGCCTATCGGACCGGGGCCACGTGAACTTGCGACTATCCTTCTCGCCTCTGCACAGAGGGGACGTCGACAAAGCTGTTCTCGCGACCGACTCCGTGTCGGCCGACGCCGATTACGACAACGGGACTACCGTTTAGCATCTACCTCGACGCGGATGGTGAGATAGGGGTGCAGATCGTCGGTTAGCAACGGCCGTTAGGCGAGGAGGCGAGATGTGGCTACCAGACGTGACAAACCTGCACCACGCTTCTCCTGACGAAGGGTGTCTACCCAAAGATCGTAAGCGAGATGCTCGGGCACTCAAGCATCGCGATCACGCTGGACACCTACAGCCACGTGATACCGGGAATGGGAGAGATTGCCGCGAGAGCGATGGAGGAGGCGCTAGAAGCGTAACGTTGACGGCGTTGGCGACCGGAAGAGGTAGCGTTCCCGAAATGTCTTAGGCGTCGATTGTCCTATGGCTTGGAAGGCAGATAGAGCATAATCGTCGTCTATGGGCATGTTCAAAGAGGACTCCTAAGAAGCGCCGACGCACAGAAGCGATGGGTCCGTCACTCACGGTCGAAGAGGGAACCAGCCGCAGAGTATTCGAGGCCTATCTCGAAGGGGTGCTCGCCCCAACGCTGAGGTTGGAACAGGTGATTATGATAGACAACTTTTCGGCCCACAAAAGCTCCCGGGTAGCGGAGATCGAAGAGTACGGCCACGAGCTAATGTATCGACCAATCCGGTTCTCGCAAGGTAAGGTTCGCCACCCCTGCTGGTAAAATCGGTTCTCAGCGCAAGTTCGAGGAGGAGCGATCGGCGTAGTCCCTGAGGAGAGCACGTTCTTGCTGAGCTGGTGGTTTCTCCTGCCCTGCCTCCTTGTGAGCGGGCTCGCCGCCTATCTCATCGTGGAGAGCACCAAGGCGAGCGACTACCCTTGGGCGCACTACCCGCTGACCGTGGCGCTCGCTCCGATCTTGCTGATCGGCGTGTACGCTGGGGCCATCGCCCTCTCAGGCGCCGTCTTCGCGTTCTTGGAAGCTCCACAGCCAGCATCACAGTCTCCGTCGACGGCCCCGGCGGCCAGCGAGAACACACGACCAGAGTCCACGCTTGAGGATACACAGGCGCCTAAGACCACCCTCACGACCACGCCCGAGGACGTATCGGGGTCCTCCTCCCCAAGCACCTCGTCTACCGCCGCTTCAACTGCGACGCCAGGTGCTTCGTCAACGGCTTCGCCATCTGCAGCGTCGAGCGCCTCTCCGGCGGCCCCTGCGAGTGCTACCGCCAGTGCTTCTTCCGCGTCCCCTTCACCCTAGCATTGTGCTAAAAGACATGGAAGTTGCTGCTAAGGCAGGCCGGGCTGCCCGACATACGCTTCCACGACCTCAGGCACACCTGCGCGACCCTGCTGCTTACAAAGGGGATCCACCCAAAGATTGTGAGCGAGATGCTCAGGCACTCGAGTATCGCGATAACGCTGGACACTTACAGCCACGTCATACCGGGTTTGGGAGAGGTGGCAGCCAGCGCGATGGAGGACGCGCTGAGGTAAGCGTTGATGCCGAGGCAAGCTGATATTCTTAGAATCTGCGTACCACAAGCGCTGCTCGGCACCAGTCTTCGAGGCGAATCTAGGCAGCATCCATGGCGAATACAGGTCACGTCGTCAACCCAGCTGACGATCGAGATTGAAGGCAGCGCTGATGAGGGCGAGGTGAGTGAAGGCTTGCGGAAAGTTGCCCAACGCCTCGCCTGAGGGCCCAATTTCCTCGGCGTAGAGTCCCAGGTGATTGGCGTAGGTAAGCATCTTCTCGAAGATCAGCTGTGCTTCTTCGGACCGTCCGGCCCACGCCAACGCCTCAACATACCAAAACGTGCACATCGAGAACGTGCCCTCCTCGCCCTCCAGTCCGTCCGGGGACGCCACCGGCTTGTAGCGGTAAACGAGGCTGTCGGAGACTAACTCCTCCTTTATTGCGTCGAGCGTTGATATCCAGCGCGGATCGGTCGGGGCGAGGAACTTGACCAGCGGCATCAATAGGACGGAGGCGTCCAAGACATCGGTGTCGTAGTGTTGCACGAAGGCTTTGCGCTTCGGATGCCATGCATGCGTCATGATCTGGCGGTAGATGGCATCGCGCACAGATAACCAGTGAACCAGATCGGCTGGCAACCCACGCTGCCGAGCGATCCTGATCGCCCGCTCGATCGCTACCCAGCTCATCAGCCGCGAGTGGGTGAAGCGCTTGCGGCCGCCCCTCGTCTCCCAGATTCCCTCGTCGGCCTCGTCCCAATGCTCGCATACCCATTCGACGACGCGAGCAAGGTCTTCCCAAGCGTCGTGGTAGATCGGCGTACCATACTTATTGTAGAGGTAGACCGAGTCGATGAGCTCCCCATAGATGTCCAACTGCAGCTGGTCGACGGCCGCGTTGCCCACTCGTACCGGTCCCCGGCCGCAGTACCCTTCGAGGTGCCCAAGTACCTCCTCAGGAAGCTCGGTACGGCCGTCAATGCCGTACATGATCTGTAGCGGCCCGTTCTCCGTGGGCCGGCCCTCCCGAAAGCGCTCGGTCAGCCAGCTCATGAACGCCTCGGCCTCCTCGGTGAAGCCCAGGCGCAAGAGGGCGTAGAGCGAGAAGGCAGCGTCGCGTATCCAGGTGTAGCGGTAGTCCCAGTTACGTGCCCCGCTGCTCGGCTGCTCAGGTAGGCTCGTGGTCGGCGCGGCTACGATCGCGCCGGTCGGAGCGTAAGTCAGTAGCTTCAAGGTGAGCGCGGAGCGGTGCACCGTCTCTCGCCACCTGCCCTCGTAACGAGAGCGTGAGAGCCACCGTCGCCAGAACGCCACCGTGTCGTCGAGCTCCTGACGAGTCTCGTCCTCGCTGTAGCGCCGCGGCTCATCGCCTTCACCAATGCTCTCAAGCACGAAGGTGGCGCTCTGCCCGGCTCGAAGATCGAAGTGTGCTCTAACGCCCTCCTCCGAACGCTCGAGCGGCAGCGGCGAATTCAGTGTGACCGTCAGCGTCGGTGACTCGAAGACCGCGCCCCGTTGGTGCAGGCGTGTGCGGTGCACCTGCCGACCGTAGTCGAAGCGCGGCTCGACCTCGACGCGGAAGGTCACCTGGCCACGCACGCACAACAGGCGTCGTATCAGACGGTGGGGCCGGTGGCCTGAAGAAGCGACCGGCATGAAGTCTTGAACCTCTCCCACGCCGTGGGGGCTCAGGAAGCGGGTGATCAAGATGTTGGTGTCCGGGAAGTAGAGCTGTTTGGTCGTCCAGTCCGTGCCGGCCGGGGCGAGTCTCCAGTAGCCGCCGCGCTCCCGATCGAGGAGTGCCCCGAACAGGCTCGGGGCGTCGAAACGCGGGCAGCAGTACCAGTCGATCGTCCCCTCGGTGCCCACGAGTGCGACAGTATGAAGGTCGCCGATGAGGCCATGTTCGGCTATCGGCAGGTAACCGCCCACGTTGGCGGGTTCTGGCATCGGCTATACTCCAGTGTGGAGGGTCGTATCACGCATCGTACGCTCCTTTGTTCGAGCTCAGCCTCGAGGCTGAGTTTAGCTAGTTAGCGCCGCGTACTCTTCGTTTCTAAGCATCAACGAAGCCGGGACGGTTTCTGCTTCAAGCATGCGGCTTTTCCTGCGAAGTAGTCCCGAAATAATGCTATCTACGAACCTTCACTCCTTCACTACCAGGCTCGGCACCCGCGATTATAGACTAGGCCAGTAGGCAACCGTTCGATGTGGTAACCACTTCCACGGCCTTGCAGTGCTGCGAACGTTCATCAACGCTACAGGTGCAGGCGATCGTCGGTAAGCAGGACACTGAACCAAAACTCTCGCAAAGGCAGAGGAAGCGGACGAAGAGCAGCACCATGGCAGAACGTTGACACTACGGCAGCGGCACCTGCAAACGCCGAAGGATTCAGGGGGTAGCCGACGGGGCTCGAACCCGCGACCTTCGGAGCCACAAGTAGGTGGTCGTAGTTCAAGGGGTGGTCGAAGCGAGGCTCTGGTGCGTACGAGCACACCCCGACGAGGGAGATTGCAGTACGGTGGCAGTACGGTCCGCGAGACCCGCGAGGAGGCGGAGGCGGGTAGGCGCGACAACCTTATAGCACGATGCCGTGGGGACCTATCTCCATCTCGGTGTCCTTCCGCAATTCCATGAGCTTCTTAGCGTACTGCTCTAGGGCAATGTCTTGCTCCGATTCCGGCTCCCAACGTTTCACCTCGACGGGCGTCCCTCCATCATCTACCGCCACGAAGACGATGATGCATTGCGTGGTCTTGGTGTACAGACCCTCCTTCGGGTCGCCCGCGCTTACCTCCACCACGACGTGCAGGCTCGTTTTGCCCGTGTGGATTAGCTTTGCGCTCACTTCGACCATGTTGCCGATCAGTACGGGCCTGTGGAAACGGATGCCACCAACATAAATCGTGACGCAGTATTGCCCGCTCCACCCGACCGCACAGGCGTATCCGGCTTGGTCGATCCACTTCATGACCGCGCCTCCGTGCACTTTGCCGCCGAAGTTAACGTCCGTTGGCTCGGCCAAGAACCGCAGCGTGATCTCCCGCGCCCTTTCCGGCATAATGGTGGCATTCTACTGGGCAATGCCAAGCCGCGCACCTTCCACAAGCCCGCCGAGACCCTCAATCTTGGGGGTCGCTTGATGAGAAACGTCTGAGTCCCTAGAGTAAAGACCCCGCCCTAGTACACTATCTTCGCGGGTACCTCCTGTCAGCCTCGCGGGGGAGGCGCCGGCGGGGACGGGGGAGAGTTAGCGTCCACCAGTGAGACCCTCAAAACAAAGGCGATCGCTGACAGCATTTGCAAGAAGGTCGAACCCTCTTTGCAAATTGCTCTAATGCTGAATCTCCCCTCTGCCGAGCCATCCATCTCTGCGCTCCTTAAGCCAGGTTGTTCGCAATCTGTTCGCCGCAATCCTGGCCGGCATGTCCTCCGGATCGAGATCGTCTATCGCTTTGTAGAATGTCTTTCCGCCGCTCGTCAGCGCCACCAGACCGCGTTCGGCCTGTATCCGATCCTCGGAGGCCAGTCTCTGCAGAATCGCAGGGAGCTCTCCCGGCAGCGGTTCGCCAAGCAGCTTGGCGAGCTGGCCGTCCTTGCGCAGTTGGAGCTGACGCCGCTCAGTCTGCACGAAGTGCTTCCAGGCGGCTGCTTCTTCGGCTTCCTTTATCTTCCTGTTCTGCTCGCGCTTCAGCGCGAGCGCCTCCTGCCTGACGGCGGCGACCCAGGCGGCAGCGAGTCTTACACGGCCTCTTGCCCTGGCTCTCTCCCGTTCACGCCCCCGCGCGCGATCCTCTCGCTCCTTATGCGCCCCTTCCTCTGTATGGCCATTCAGCACCAGAAACAACCTTCTCTCACTTTGCTCTGGCCACGAAAGAGGAGCGCACCCGAGCTCTTGTTTACAGGGTTAGGGAAGGCGGCTTCGGCTCCAGTGAAAGACATCCGACTTTCCTGTTAATGCTCATTGTATCACATATGCTTATTGATGCTTATTGTATCGCATTGCGACATCCTCATGAGCGAGCTCATTTCCCGGTGCGAGGTGCACCGCAGAACCGTGGCGCAGATCTTCTACGATTTCGAGGCGGAGTGCCGCAGGCGAGGCTGGGGAGATTTCGCCTTCGTCTACGACGAGGAGAAGGACCTGTTCCGATGGACCGGCGGCCGCTTCGCCTTTTCCCACGAGCACGCCGACTGGGCGCTCTCGAGGAAGAGGGGCCGCATGCGGGGGCGGATCGCGGTAGACTCACACCGCTATTTGGCGCTCACATTTGGGGGACGATTATGCGCGAGAACGTACTGAAGAGCTTAGCAAGCCAGGCTACTACGGACCCCGAGTTTCTGAGGCGGGCGAGGAATGATCTTGAAGGCACGCTCGTCCAGCAGGGCTATCACCTCACCGACGAGGAGATGCGGTTGGTGGAGGGCCTCCGGCAGCAGACCGCCGGGATGAGCGACGAGGAGCTCGCCCGTACGCTAGCGCGTGGCCTTGAAGGGAGTACCGGCAGCCCTCCCGCCCGTCCCGTTGCCCCGAGTTGGCGCGGGTCGGGACCTGCAAGACCAGCACGACCCGGAGGTTGACGTTGGCGAGGGGTGTGTAACGTCCAGAGGGCACGCAAGGTCTAGTCGTTGGAGCATTCCCACCGGTATGGAAGGAAGTAGATAGTGGCGAAGACCTACCAACTAGACACGATGGTAAGCCCCTCGTCACTGCTGGCGAGGGCCAAGAAGGCCGCCTACGCGAACGGCGCCACCCTGTTAGGCGACGAGCACTCGGGGCGCTTTTCGCACGAGATGGCCAAGGGCGAGTATCGCATGGTGGGGCAAAAGGTGATCGTCACCGTGACCGATAAACACTGGTTGCTGCCCTGGCCTGTGGTAGAGGCCCAGCTAAGAGAGCTCGTACTCTAGCCTCCCTATCGCTTGTGTGGAAAGCGCCGCGAGGCCCGCGAGAAGGCGAAGGACAAATCGCAGTAAAGGTGATGGCCCCAGACGGCAGTGGGCCCGTGCCTATTGACGGCGAGCCAAGTAAACCCCGAGAAGGATGACCGCCCCACCTACGACCTTCTCGACCCCGAGCCTCTCGCCGAAAAACACGATGCCCGAAGCGACCCCCACGGCTGTAATCAGGTATTGGTAGATTAGCGTCCGGTTGGCCCCGATGCGGCTTATGCCCCTCTGCCACCCAACGAAGGCGAAAGCGGTGGCGAACACCGCCGAGTACCCTACCGCCGCCCACACCCCCACGCCCACGCTCCCCCACCCGAGGTTCAACAGCTGAGGAGACGACAAGAGCAGCACGAACGGGCCGCCGAAGAGGATCGGGTAAGTCGCAACCGTCAAGGGCGTGTGGCGTTCCAAGAGCGGCACGGAGAGCACAGTGTAGACCCCTACGCTCACCGCTGCCAAGAGTACCCAGAGGTTACCGATAAGGCTCGTGCTCCCGGCTCCCAACCCCTCGTAGAAGACCACCCCCACCCCAACGATGGAGAGAGCGACGCCCACTACGCCCCTGCCTGTGGGCCGCTCATGCCCGAGTACTGAGCCTAAGAGCATGCCCCACACGGGAGCCGTGGAGAAGATCAAGCCTGTGCTTGCAGCGCTCGTCATGCTCAGGCCGAAGGTGAAGCCGGTCTGGGCCGTGCCCACCCCGAGGCACCCCAAAGCGGCCATGGGCAAGAGGTCCTTGCGCCCAAGCCTGCTCTCGGGCTCTAGAAGCCGCAGGCCGCCGTACATGAGGAGACCACCCGCGCAGAAGCGGAACGCCACGAGCAGGAGTGGGGGTATGGAGAGAGCGGCGAACTTCGTGGCGGCGAAGTTGGTACCCCAGAAGATGGCGGCCAGTATCACGGAGAACTCTGTGAGTATCGCCGCCCTGTCCTTAGGGTCCGTCACGGCGTTGGATTGTACCGGCCGGGCAAGACGATTGCCCGCTAGATCGAGCCTCATCCTTGTCTAGCTTCACGAACATCTCCGGCTGGTGGGTCGACACGCGCGCCAGCAGGGCGGGCATAGAGACCCGCATAAGGATGTCCTGCGAAGTCGCAGTAGTGAAATACGGCAAGGATCTCGCCCCCGACCTTGGTTAGCCGCTTCCAGGTGATGAGACCGACGAGCTACCAGACTGCTCCACCTCCGCGAGCATCTCCGAAAGCGTTGTTCCGAGCGTCCTCGCCAGCCTGTCAGCCTGGACAATGAAGATTACCCTTCCCGCCCTCTCCACCGTGCTTGTGTCGGTGCTCTCGGCGAGCGATGTACCCGAATCGTCCTAACCGGGCGGGGGCACGTACCCAGGTAGGGCGGCGATCCGCTCCAGCCAGGCACGCACCGCCGGGAAGCCTCCCAGGTGGTAGCCGCCCTCCGGACAGAGGCGCGGGTACACATGGAGGGCGACGTCTGCGATCGTGGGACGCTCCCCAACGAAATATTCGTGCTCGCCCAGATGCCGCTCCATCACCCCGAGGGCCCTGTAACCCTGCTCCAAGACTTGCTCCAACTCGGTCCTTCTTTGGGACGTCATCTCCACGCCCCACATACGCCACAGGCGAGGCCGGGAGAGGTTGAGTAGGAGGCTGTACTGCTCGAAGAACATCCAGCGCAACACCTGCGCCCGCTCCAGTTTCTCTTCGGGGAGGTAGGGCGTGCCCTCGGCCAGGTAGTAAAGGATGGCGCCTGACTCCGGGAGCATCGTCCCGTCCTCGAGCTCCAAGACAGGGACCTTGCCGTCCGGGTTGACGTCCTTGAGGAAGTGCGGCGTGTGCGTCTCGCCGCCCTTGGTGTCGTAGTCGACCACCTCGCACCTCGTGCCCAGCAATCCCAGGAGTAGCCGAACCTTGTAGCTATGTCCCGATCTCGGGGCTGAGTGCAAACGCATCGAGAGTCTTACCTCGCCTTGTAGTGATGGGCCGAGAGCCGCCTCATTCTGGGTGGTGTGGCCTTCGCCTGCAAGACTTCGCGGGGGCGTCAAGCAGGGCCAGCGCAATGTGGACGTCGTCAACCTTCACCGGACAGCCCGAGCTCTCCACATGAGCTTCTCCGAGCTGTTGGCCGAGGTGGAGGCCAAGAAAGAGCGAGGCGACGTTGAGCATCGCGGAAGCAGAAGCCTCAACCACCGTATCATTGCAGTTCCACAAATACGCCTGAGCTCAAGTTACGGGCGGTGCTGCCTGGCGACGGGACTGCCGAGGTGCGCCTCGAGCGCGCTCAGCCAGCTCGCGCTTGAGGATTGTGAGTAAGCCAAGGACAGCCTCGTCCCTTGGGCGCTCAGTGGCGCGAACGCCCTCGGAGGAGCAAGCCCGGAACCTCGAGGATCACGACCGCGAACGGTATGGCGACGGAGAGCGCCCGGATCCTCCGTATGTGCTTGCGGAACACGCCACACCTCTGCTTCACGTGTTTTTGGCCTGCCAACGAACGCGATCTACAGACCATCGTGCTGCTCAGACAGAGTGTCAGGTTTTCACGCTACCGGTTGACCGCCGGTGACGTCTATGACCGAACCGTTAACATAGCTCGCGTCGTCAGAGGCCAGGAAGACGAAGGCAGGAGCCAGTTCAACGGGCTGACCGGGGCGGCCCATCGGAGATTGTGCGCCGAACTGAGAGACCGTCTCGCCCTCCATAGAGGCCGGGATGATCGGGGTCCACACCGGGCCCGGCGCGACGCAGTTGGCCCGCAGCCCATACTGCACGACGTCCTGGGCCAAGCCCTCGGTGAAGGTGACGATGGATCCCTTGGTCGCGGAGTAGGGGAGGAGGGTTGGCGATGGCTTGAACGCCTGCGCGGAGCCCACGTTAATGATCGCGCCGCCCTGCGGCATGTGCGGGATGGCCGCCTTGACGAGCCAGAACATAGCGTAGATGTTAGTCTTGAACGTCTTGTCGAGCAGTTCTGTGGAGACATCGACCACCCCGGAGACCGTCCGCTGGTGGGCAGCGTTGTTTACCAGCACATCCACCCGGCCGAACTCTTCCACGGCCCTCTCTATTACCCTGTTGCACTGCGCCTCTTCGCTGATGTCCCCGGGTACCCGTACACACCTCTTGCCCGACTCCTCGACCACCCGCGCAGTTTCCTCGGCATCAGGCTCCTCGGCCTCGAGGTAAGAAATCAGGACGTCCGCCCCCTCGCGAGCGAAGGCCAACGCCACAGCACGCCCGATGCCGGAGTCACCGCCCGTGATGACGGCGGCCCTGTCCTCCAGCCTGCTGCAGCCTCGGTACGTCTCCTCTCCGTAGTCGGGCCTGGGCTCCATATGTCCTTCAAGGCCAGGATGCCGGTCCCGCTGGTCCTGCTCCGGAAACGTGGGTTGCGGATGCTTGAGTGTTGGATCCTGCTGCGCGTGTCGCTCTTGGGACATCCTACCTTCCTTTCTGTCGATAATGAACAGCTTATACCCAAAACGTGGCTACCTTCTATCCCTCCCCAATACCGGCGGCATCTTGCCGAGACGCTCCTAGGGCGAGACTTGAAGTATGACTTCGATGCCCTCCCGCGTCGAAGTTCGATGGCTAACTTCTACCTACCGCTCAGCCCACGAACTCATGACCAAGTCCCGAGGTGCCTGCTCTGCAGCCCGATCACCTAGGCCAACGCACGACGCTCTCCAGCAGCCGCTCGGTGTAAACTTCCGGAGCGCCTGAAAGCCCATCGGCTAGGCGGCGGTCTGGCACACAACCTTAAGAAAGGCAGACGCTATGAGCATCGTCATCACCGGAGCATCCGGCCAACTCGGTCGTTTGACCGCCGAACTGGTCCTGGATCGCATGCCGGCTTCCGAGGTCATCCTCACGACGCGCCGGCCCGAGGCGCTCTCCGACTTGGCCGAGCGCGGGGCGAGGGTCCGGCTAGCCGACTTCGACCGGCCGGAGACGCTCGCCGAGGCTTTCGCAGGCGGAGAGAAGCTGCTGTTGATCAGCGCCGACGACCTTGGCCGCCGCGCGGCCCAGCACCGCGCCGCCATCGAAGCGGCCAGGGAGGCAGGCGTGCGTCACGTAGCCTACACGTCCTACCTCAACCCGGTAGAGGAGAACCCGGCCGCAATCACCCCAAGTCACCGGGACACCGAATGGGCGCTGCGTGAGAGCGGCCTCGCGTGGAGTGCGCTGCGCCACGCCTTCTACGCCGAGTACCAGGTCCCAGCGGGCGCGCAGGCGATCGCCACTGGCCAGCTCGTCCATAACAGCGGGGACGGGAGAATCGCCTACGTCTCGCGCGAGGACTGCGCCGCGGCGGCAGCGGCGGTCCTTACCACCGACGGCCACGAGGAAAAAGCCTACGACATCACCGGGCCACAAGCGCTCAGCCAGGACGATGTGGCGGCGTTGCTGAGCGAGGTATCCGGCAGGCCGGTCGAGGCCGTAGCCGTCGACGACGAAGCGTTCATCGAAGGCCTTAGCGCAGCCGGCGTGCCCGAGCCGGCGGCCCGCGAGATTGCCTCCTACGGGAGAGCGGTCCGCGAGGGCCACATAGATCAGCTTTCCGGCGCGGTCGAGAACCTTGCTGGTCGCCCACCGCGCTCGCTGCGGGAGGTGTTCGAGGCTCATCGCGACGAGCTGCTGCAGGGGGTATCCGCATGAACCGGCACGAAGGCCCCACCCACACCTTTGCGCCGCCGAAGCTGCCCGCGACGCTGCGCCTTGGAGCAGTCCACCTGACTGTCTCCGAAGTAGACCGCTCGGTCGACTTCTACGAGGACGCTATCGGCTTGAGGCTGCATCACCGAGAGGACTCCGTGGCAGCGATGGGGGTAGGCGAAGAAGATCTGCTGGTCCTCTACGAGGAGCGAGGAGCGCGGCGGGCGGGTCGACACGCGGGCCTCTATCACTACGCGCTGCTTTTCGACTCCCGCGAGGAGCTGGCGCACGCGGCGCTGCGGCTTGCAAAGACGCAGACCCCCATCCAGGGAGCCTCCGACCACGGCACGCACGAGGCCATCTACCTGCCCGACCCCGATGGCAACGGCATCGAGCTGGCCGCCGACCGCCCGCGGAAGCTGTGGCCTGTGCCGCTGGAATACACCGGCGGCCCTCATCCCCTCGATCTTGAGGGTCTGCTGGCCACCGTCGCCGGTGAGGAGCCACGCGGCAAGGCTTCTCCTGGACTCATAGTTGGCCACGTGCACCTTCACGTTGGCGATCTGGAGCGCGGCTTAGGCTTCTACCGCGA
>DASSCV010000446.1:0-4857 GCA_035697505.1 Rubrobacter sp. | reverse complement strand
CTCAGTGGAAGAGTTGCACCAGCGCATCGTTGAGTTCATCGAGTACTTCAATCGAGCACAGGCCAAACCGTTCAAGTGGACCTACAAGGGTCGTCCGCTCAAGGTCTAAACCGATGAGTTATTTTCACCGCGATGCTCTAGGTAGAGCTTCTTGCGCTTACCTCCCTCATGGTACTGGAAGTACCAGTAGGATCCACGCTCCCGGACGGAGCCGTCACGACGTATGTAGCGGCGTAGCTCCAGCTGCAGATAGCCATCCTTGTGGGGGCGGTATTCCAGGACTTCTGTTACGGGCGGTGCGGCACCCTCTTTGTCACGGGAAGCGTCCCGTCCCTCGCCGGCGGAAAAAGCCCGGCGTTGCCGCTTGCGCCGGAGTAACTCCGACCGGTCGGCGAGGCCTCCGGCCGCCGCGTCGAAGAGCCCAAGCAGGCAGCGCGGCGCACCGTGGTGGACGTCGGCTCCAGACTCGGCGGCCATCACGCCGCCCTAGCTTCGCCGGTCCAGGTCACTCCCGTAACAGGATGACCCTCGCCATCTGCATCCACGCCACAGAAGGCATGCGAGACACCGCCACAACCGCCCTAGAAGAGACCTTTTCTCGATCCGGCTGTTCACACGCCTCAGAAAAGGGGCCTCGGCAGCACCGCCGAATCTCTATATTTTTCTGCGATTTGCAGGACTTTTATAAGTGGCGGGACCCGGATTCGAACTTGGGACACCATGATTTTCAGTCATGTGCAGAAGCCCTTAGGTATGCGGATTTGCCGCATAGGTAAGCGGATTTGTGTCCACTGAGTACCGTCAGATACTATCTGGTTCTGTCCCTACTGTTGACACGGCTATCGTTACTCTGACTAGCGGTGTTGAAGGTTGAGCCGATTCTGAAAAGCTGCTCACTGACGAAACGGAGCAATGTTGGGATAGGTCGCTGTCATCCTTACCCGAACAGACGTCTACAGCGTCTTGCGGCAATAGTGAATCAGTGGGCACAATGAACGCTAGCAACCAATCCCGAGGACCTGCTCAAACAGATACTCGAAGCCGCGGGACGAAGAGTGAAGAGGGCAAGGGCGCCTACCTGTTCGGGGTAAGCCTCTCCTGCGTCAAACGCTTCGCCGGAGCATGGTCTCTTCCATTGTCAACTCACGGCGAGGACAACCGACGTGTAGAGATGGCGGTCGTTGTGCTCCTCTACCGGACCAATCTCCCCTGCAGTGAAAAAACCCGCCCATGGCACGTCCGGGCCAACCGATTGCCGAAACTGCCTGAGGAGCTGCAGCTTCTCCTGCTCGCGGAACATCATCTTCCCTCGGGTGGCACACTCGAACTGGAAGACGAGTTTGGGTCTCTCACCCCCAAGTTGCTCCTTGATCTGGGCTGCCATCCGATCGAAGCCTGTGCTGATCTTCTCCTTGTCGCGACTTGAGAACCAGACGCTCGTGCCCTCAGAGACTTCCGTCTGTAGGGTGATCGATCCGTCGGCCATCTTCACTGCAGGCACGCCTCGAACAATGTACTCTTCATCCTTCATGTAGCTGGGAGCGCTGAAACAGAGCGCAAGCGATATGGCGTAGCGCATCCAGTCGCGATCGTCGGCGAGAGCTCGCTCTGGCAGATACTCCTTCAGTACCTCCGTGGCAGGTTTGCCGTCGATCTCGTGGATGACGTTGCCTTTCGAGCGCGTCACTATGCGCTCACCACCTATTGGGATACAGCCGTGGCTTATGGCCCAGGCAGTTCGCGCCTCGCCCGAGAGCAGCGCGTAGGAGATCCCACCGGAGATGACTTCGTCATCGCAATACTGGTAGGTTGGTTCCTCCAGAGTGAAGTTGTTGCCGGCTCCCCCGCCCCAGATCGGGAGGAACCGCTCGCTAGGGAGATTTTCTTCCAGCCCTGCAAAGAAGTTATCAAGGCTGTCCGTTGCAACGCCGAAGTCTTTGCGTCCATCCGGGAAGACGAACAGGCCAATAGTGTCAGCAGACAGGTAGGGCAGCAAGTCTTTCGCCACCCGCTGCCCAACAGCACGCGAGTCATCCTCAAGAAGGCCCCTCACTATCCCATTGTGCCACTGCAGCTCGTCCGAAGAGATCGTCGTAATTACCACCGAGAAATTGGATTCATCCGCGTCGTCCCCGCCTATCGTACCCTCACTCGAACAACCTGATAGGGGTGCACCTCCGGTAGCCTCCCGCACAACCTGCAATAGGGAGGGCTGATCGTAGCCGATAGAGGCGAACATGAAGACGAAGTCTGGCTTAGCGATACCCGCGTTCTCAAGTGCCTGCCCGGCGGCCTCACGACCCGCGATGTTCGGATTATGGTCGTGACTCGTGCCGACCCCGGCTATGGTAGCCATGGACGTACCTCCTTCTCCTCATAAACATCTTAGCTTAGGAAGGGTTGCGCAGCATCTCGCAGACTCGCTATTTCTTCTCACCATGGGGAAAATTGGTAGTCGTCTGGCTATCTCGATTCGGAGGCGTATTTGAGGGCATAGTCGCAGCGAGGCGTGTGCCTGTGGCGCGCATACCGGTAAATGTCATCGCAATCCGCTGTAGGGTTGGTGAAAGCGACCCTACTGATTCGGCAGCGGCCCCAGCGTCTCGGTTCCATACCGGGCATCGATGACTGCCATCCGCTCCATCTCAACCTCATCCGGCTCCTCATCCAGCTGGGGCGGCACTATCAGTGACCTTGCTGGTTCTCCCGTCTCCCTGATGAGGCCCTCGAAGCCCGCGGGCGTGAAGACAAACAATAGTTTCGCAGGCCCCGAGTCCACCCTAAAGGTATGGGGGACGTCCTTTGGGCCAAAGAGAAACGAGCCAGGCCGCGCCTTTATCGTCTGATCTCCTACGTAGAAGGTCATCTCGCCTTCGAGGATGTAGAAGCCTTCGTCCTCTTGGTGATGGACGTGCAGTACCGCTTCGTAACCGTCAGGAGCGAGTATTTCTACCAGAGAGTACCGTCCGCCAGTCTGCTCCCCGGTAGCCTTGATGGTGGCAAGCAGCCCGAACCACCACCACGCCTCGCCTTCGCCCGAGTCGTGTGCGAAGGTCCTGCTTGCGCCATCTTCTTCTGCGTTGAGCAGTGCCTCCTTGCGGCCTTGGTCTTCTGTGGACGACTTGATGTGCTTCTCCTTTCTCTACACAATAGTGTGCAGGGAATAGTGCCAGGAGGCGAACACCTTGTCAAGGTTAAATGCACACATTTGTGCAATAATTTCTCCTATGGCACGCAAGTACGAGATGAAGCGCAGAGCAGAGCGCCAGAAAGAGACCCACCAAAGGATCATCGAAGCGGCCGTGGAGCTGCACCAGACCGCGGGCCCGGCGCGGTCCACCGTGAGCGCCATCGCCGAGAAGGCGGGGGTCCAGAGGCACACCTACTACGCCCACTTCCCCGAGCTCAAGGACCTCTACCAAGCCTGCACGGCCCACTCCCTGGAGCGAAACCCCTTGCCGGACCCATCTCGTTGGGCAGAGATCCCCGGCTCTGAGGAGCGTCTAAGGAGGGCGCTATCTGAGGTCTACGCCTACTACGGATGCAACGAGGCGATGCTGACCAACGTACTGCGTGACACGCCCTTGGATCCCATCCTACAAGAGAACAATGTGTTCCTCTTCCGCCATTGGGAGGCGATGCGGGACACCATCGCCGATGCGTTTGAGGCAAGCGGCGAGCGGCATGAGGCGCTGCTCGCTGCCATAACTCTCGCCCTCGACTTCCAGACGTGGCACACGCTCGTACGAGGGCATGGCCTTGCCGATGGACGAGCCGTAGACTTGGTGGTAGGGATGACACGGTGCCTGATGCTCACCTAGTGAGGTCCTTCCAACTTTCGAGAAGGGGACGAATCGAGGGTGCTTGCCATCGCATCAGAGCCCGCTTTTCCGGTGCCTACCGCGAGCCTGCACGTGGAGCAATCGCGGTGGTCCGTAAAGCCTCAGGGATCGGTTTGCGTACGATAACAGGATGACCCTCGCCATCAGCATCCACACCACAGTTGGTATGCAAGACGGTACCACAGTCGCGCTAGAGGAGGCGTTTTCTCAAACGGGCTGTTGACACGGGGTTCCGGCAGTGCTGCCGGGCTCTTTCTTTTTTCCGCTATTTGCAGGACTTTTATAAGTGGCGGGACCCGGATTCGAACCGGGGACACCATGATTTTCAGTCATATTCGGAGGCCTATAGGTATGCGGAAAACTCGCATAGGTAAGCAGATTTTTGTCCAGGGAGTACCAGCAGGTACCCTCTGGTTCTGTCCCTACTGTTGACACGGCCTTCATAATTCTGAGTACTTCCCTATGTTCATCTGCACGATGATGGTACACGAGACTTCCGCTTTGACCGAGTGCCCAGAAGCTAACATTGGATAGGCTATTCCGGTGTGGTTTGCGACGCCGTGGCCTGAGAGCAGTGCGGGTCCAACGCGTAGTTTCGGCGCTTTTGGCCGAGCTCGGCACACCCGCGAAGGCGCCGAACCCCGGGGACGCTCTGCGGGCGGACCAAAGGACGGCTCTCGGGCCGGGCGAAGCGCTACCCGGCTCTCAAGAGGACGGCCTAAATCCTCACGAAGACAGGGAGAGGGAGTTTTGCAAGGGACTTTATGTCCATCACAAAACTCTTGTGCTTAGAACGCAAGGTTAGGCTTACCGCTGCCGGAACATGCGGATGACCCCGGAGTCGTCCTCGTTGCCCAGTCCCGCCACTTTACCTGCCAGATACAGCTCCAACGCGGCGGAGGACAGCGGGGTCTCGAAGCCCCGCTCCTCGGCGGCCTTGCGTACGAGGCCCATGTCCTTGACGAAGATGTCCAATGCACTCTTGGGGGGGACAAACTCCTCTTTAAGCATCCGC
>DASSCV010000445.1:0-10998 GCA_035697505.1 Rubrobacter sp. | reverse complement strand
TATGGTTTGCTCAACCGAGCGAAGCACCCCAGGCAGCGCCCAGGGCAGCGAACGGGCTTCGTCCTTGACCCTCAAGACCGCGGTGAACCCCGAGTCTGAGGAGTCCTCCACCCAGTTCCAGCGGACTGCGTACGCGGGGAGCCCCTCCCTGTTCTTCCACTTGGCCCGGCTTCGTGTTTCGATCACCCATCTCCCCCAGAATCTTGGTATCGTCTCAGATCGTGAAGGACCGTATCATTTGCGTCTTCAAATTGTTCGGTGCTCTATTCAACGGCATCCACACAGACATTTTACACCTTGAAGGTTCACTGATTAATAGCCGAACCGTAACAGGTTCTTGGCCTTTTTGCGAAGTATGATTCAATGCTGGCTGTGAACATCTGCACGATCATCGCCAAGAACTATGTCGCCCACGCGAGGGTGTTGGCGCAATCCTACAATGAGCATCATCCCGAGGGGACGTGCCACGTGCTCGTCATAGACGACACAAAAGGCTACATAGACGCCTCCTTAGAACCGTTCGAGCTGGTAACACCGGCCCAGCTAGATATCGACGACTACGAGCATATGGCGGCGATCTACGACGTGCTCGAGCTCTCGACCGCCGTGAAGCCCTGGTTGCTGCGGTATCTGCTCGACGAGCGCTCTCTGGAGCGGGTCGCTTACCTCGATCCGGACATCCGCGTCTACGACAGGCTGGACGAGATAGAGAGGCTGACCAGCGAGCACGGGCTCGTCCTCATCCCCCACATCACCTCCCCCATACCCCGCGACGGGAAGAGGCCCTCCGAGGCCGACATCCTGATCTCGGGCACCTACAACCTGGGCTTTATCTCCCTGGAGCGCGGGTCAGCGACGGACGGCCTGCTCGACTGGTGGTCCGAGCGCCTGAAGACGGACTGTGTGGTCGCCCCCGACACCGGCTACTTCGTCGACCAGCGTTGGATGGATTTCGTGCACGGCGTGATGCCCGACTTCTACGTCCTGCGCGACCCCTCATACAACGTGGCCTACTGGAACCTGCACGGCAGAGACCTGACCTACCACAAAGGTCGCTACTTCGTGGACGGGCGCCCCCTGCGTTTCTTTCACTTTTCCGGCTTCGATCCCGACCACAGAAAGCGGCTCAGCAAGCATCAGACCCGCATCGAGATCCGGCGCGGCTCCGCGCTGGCCCGCGCCTGTAACGCTTACGCGGACGAGTTGCTCGCCAATGGATACAAAAGGGCGAAGAACTGGCCATATTCCTACGGCGTGCTGCCGAACGGCGTAACGCTCGACTCGGGAATGCACAGGCTCTACCGCAAGGGCGAGGAGGAGGGAGCCCCGCGACAGTCCATCTTCACGCCAGAAGGCGCCGACAGGTTCGTCGCCTGGCTCAACGAGCCGGCCCCCGTTGGCGGGGAGCACGGCGTTACCCGCTACCTCTACGAGATCTATTCAGGCCGCCCCGACCTCAGGCAGGAGTTCCCCAACCTCGACGGCCCGGACGCGATGCGCCTTATCGAGTGGCATCGCGTCCACGGGCAGGTGAAACTGCCCTACCCCGTGCACCCTTCCGCAGAGCAAGACGGCTATGAAACGCTGCAGACGCCGGATTCGCCAGTCGGGGTCAATGTCGCAGGTTACTTCCGCGCCGAGCTCGGCGTCGGCGAGACCGCAAGGCAGGTGGTCGCGGCACTGGAGAGGGCGGACATGCCCGTTGCCACGGTCGGCCTCTCCGCCTCGGCGAGCCGCCAGGAGCACGAGTACGAGACCGACACGGTCAGGCCGACCTTCCCGGTCAACCTCATCTGCGTAAACGCCGACATGCTCCCCACCTTCGCGGACCAGGCCGGCCCAGGGTTCTTCTTCGACCGCTACTCCATCGGGCTGTGGTGGTGGGAGACGAGCGAGTTCCCGGAACGCTACTCCAGGGCCTTCGAGCCCGTAGACGAGGTCTGGGTCGGCTCGCACTTCGTGGCCGACGCGATCTCCGCCGTCTCGCCGGTTCCCGTGGTGAAGGTGACGATGCCCGTATCCATGCCGGAGATAGAGGAGTTCGACCGCGAGGACCTGGGGCTCCCCGAGGGCTTCGTCTTCCTCTTCGTCTTCGATTACCACAGCGTCTTCGAGCGGAAGAACCCGCTCGCCCTGGTCGAGGCTTTCGAGCAGGCTTTCCCCGAGGGCTCGGGCGCTTCCCTCGTGCTCAAGTCCATCAACAGCGAGCACCACCCGGAAGAGCACGCGAGGCTGATCGAGGCCGCCAAAGGCCACAGGGACATCCACGTCATAGACCGCTACGTCAGGGCGGCCGAGAAGAACGCGATGTTCGCCGGCTGCGACTGCTACGTCTCGCTTCACCGCTCTGAGGGCTTCGGCAATACCCTTGCCGAGGCCATGTACCTCGGCAAGCCGGTGATCTCAACCGGGTACTCGGGCAATATGGAGTTCATGACGCCCCAGAACAGTTACCCCGTCGAGTACACGCTAAGACCCATCGGCGATGACGCCGGACCTTACCCCGCCACCGGCGAGTGGGCCGAGCCTGACGTCGGGCACGCCGCGCGCCTGATGCGCCACGTCTTCGAGGACCAGGAGGAGGCCGGCGAGCGCGGCCTTAGGGCGGCGGAAGACCTCCGCCGAAACCACTCCGTGGAGGCCGCAGGAAGGGCGATGGCGGAGCGCATCCGACGTGTCAGGTCGCGGCTTGGCGCAGGACCTGACGCGGGCAAGCCATACGTGCACAGCCCGGCGGGACTCGATACGAACCCGCTCACACACCGCATCGCGACCACCCCACAGCCGGCGACTTCGAGCTCAACCCTCGGCAGGGTACTCGCCCCCTTTCGGCGGGTTCTGCTGAAGCTGATGTGGCCCTTCGCCCTGCAACAGCGGGCGGTCAACGAAGAGCTCCTCGCCACGACAAAGGAGGTGGATCAGAGCCTGCGAGCCGTCCTCAACCAGCTGGAGTCACGTTACGCGAAGGACCGCGCCGACATGCTGGGCGCCGTAAACCACAACAGGGAGCAGGCCAGGACGCAGGGTGAGCGCCTCGACCGCCTGGAGAAGCGGTTGGCCGAGAGCACCGGAGACACATCAGCCCCACAGACTGGTAGTGTCAGCAAACAATTAGAGGGCTCCGGCCCGAAAGCGGCCGGTACTGGCGGCTTCTCCAGGCAGGCGATATCCCGTATCATTACCCCGTTCACGGCGCAGCAGCAAAAGATCAACGACCAGCTCTTCACCGCTGTCAGTACGCTAGGCGAGAAGCTTGGCGGGCTCGTCCCCCGCGTAGAGGCCGCAGACCGGCTGGTTGCCGAGACTCGCGCTCTGCCCTACGTATCCGGCTCCCCGTTCGAGATCTTCGAGGAGCCGGTGGCGGGGCGCGTTCAGGGCTACGGCCGCCGTAACGGTGATCCTGAGGTCGCGGGAACCTACGACGCGTTCGAGGATATCTTCCGCGGTCCCGAGCAATTTATCCGCGACCGCCAGCGTCGTTATCTCGAGCTCCTCGGGGACCGTGAGCCCGTGCTTGATATCGGATGCGGACGCGGGGAGTTTCTGGATCTCCTGCGCGAGCGGGGCCTGGAATACGCCGGTATAGACCCTGACCCTGACATGGTCGGGCGGTGCAGGGCCAAGGGCCACGAGAACGTGGAGGTCGCGGACGCGAACTCCTACCTGGAGAAGTGTGCCGACGACTCTATAGGCGCCATCTTCTGCGCCCAGGTGATTGAGCACATGCCCTACGAGGAGCTCTTACGCTTCTACGGCCTCGGCGTGCGGAAGCTCGAGCCAGGAGGGCGCTTTATCCTGGAGACCGTAAACCCGCACTCTGTCCCCGCGTTGAAGACCTTCTGGGTAGACCCCACCCACCAGCATCCACTCTTCCCCGAGGTAGCGCTGGCGCTTTGCGAGATCAGCGGCTTCGAGAGCGCCTACGTGTTCCACCCCAACGGGAAGGGCCAGGTGGAGGTCGACCGCTACGAGACGGGCGAGTACGCGGTCGTGGCGAAGAGGGCGACCCACGAATGAGGAGACCGTAGGATGCCGGTCTTCAGCCAGCGCTTAGAATTGGCGGTCCGAAACATGAAGGCTTTCTTGAACCTGGAAGCTGGGGTCGTTCGCGGCAGGGTACCAGAATCTGGGTCGGGTACGCAGGGGGCTGGTGCACCACCGCGGCCTTCAGACGCCGGGCAGGACCAGAGGATCGAGCAACTGCGTCGAGAGCTTAGAGAGAAGGACGGGGAGAATGCCAGGCTGCGATCTCGGCTGGCCGCAGGGAGTTTCGGCGTGCCTGGCGGAGGCGTAAGGCCGGAGAACATGATCTGGATGTTCGGCTCGGGGCGGACAGGGAGCAGCTGGCTGAGCACCATGATGGGGGATCTCGAAGGCCACGCCAGGTGGAACGAACCATACGTCGGCGAGCTCTTCGGCTCGGCTTACTACATCAGGGCCGGAGACAGGATGCGGGGCCGCAAAGACTACGCCTTAGGGGACGATTACAGGGAGGCCTGGATCCACTCCATCCGCAACTTCGTGCTGGAGGGCGCCAACGCGCGGTTCTCGGGGCTCGGCGAGAACGGCTACCTGGCGATCAAAGAGCCCAACGGCTCCATCGGGGCGCCGCTGCTGGCCGAAGCCTTCCCGGAGAGCCGTATGATCCTGCTGGTCCGCGACCCCAGGGACGTTGTCTCCTCAGCCATGGCAGCCCAGAGGAAGGGTAGCTGGGGTGAAGGGTGGCGGGCTAACGGGGGCGGCGATTCGCTCGCCGACACCGACCCTGAGGAGTTTGCGCGGCAATGGGCCAACATGTATACGGTAAGCCTCGGTAACGCCAGAAACGCCTACGAGGCCCATAAAGGCCACAAGGGCGTCGTCCGATACGAGGACCTGCGGGCCGACACCCTGGAAACCATGAGACGACTCTACTCGACGCTGGATATCCCTGTCGGCGAACAGGAGCTTGCCAGGGTAGTCCAGAGGCACGCGTGGGAGAACGTGCCCGAGAACAAGAAGGGGCCGGACAAACCCCACCGTAAGGCAACCCCGGGAAGCTGGAAGGAAGACCTCACCCCCGAGCAGGCCAGGATAGTAGAGGAGTTGACGGTTCCTATACTCGACGAGTTCTACCCTGAATGGGGCGAACCAGCGGGTGAAAGGCGGACGTGATAGCGTCGGGCCTTTGACTTCGAATGGAGAGAGCAATGCCTGTTCTGAAGAAGAAGATGACGCTCAGGCTCGGGCGAAATACTAGCCTGTTCATCGACCTGGAGACGGGTGTGACTGGCCTCGAGGGGGTGGCAAGAGGACTCGGGTCGCGCCTTGGCATGGTGCCCGCGCTGACAAGAGCGGCCGCGCGCCTGCCCAGAGGAGCGGGCAAGGTCCCGTCGGCGAGACGCAAACCAGCGCGCCGAGAACGAGGATCCAACAACCCCGTGTTCTTCGTTACGGGGGTCGGCAAGTCAGGCACCTCCTGGCTGATGAGGACGCTGGACGGTCACCCCGAGATACTCTGCAAGGGCGAGGGACGGTTTTTCGCCGCCGACTGGAGGCGGGCGAACTTCGACCCCGAGGGCACGCAGGCCCTGGCGAGCTCCCTCTACTACGCGCTGCTCCACTCCGAGTACCTCAGGATGTGGGTCGAACGGTCCGTCTGGGCCAGGGAAGGCGATGCTGCCAGGCACCTCGACAACCTGACCCGCCTCGCAACCGAGCACTTTCTCGTGGGGCGACTGGCCGAGACCAACAAAAAACTGGTCGGCGACAAGTCGCCGCTGCTGGGCGAGGATTTCATCCAGGAGGTCAGCAGGATCTACCCCGAGGCCAAAGTTATCCACATCATAAGAGATGGTAGGGATCAGGCCATCTCCATGCTGCACCACGTGTGGAACCGTTCCACGGACCAGGGCGGAGTACAGACCCTGAAACCCGGAGAGTTCGAGAGACGAGAGCTCTACCGCGAAGACCCGAAAAAGCTCCTTCAGACGGGCGAGGGCATGTTCACCGAGGAACGGCTGCGCGGGGCGGCCAGGAGCTGGAATGCGAGGGTGGGCAAGACCGCCGAGGACGGCCCTGCCCTGCTCGGGCCAAACTACACCGAGGTACGTTATGAAGAACTGCTGGAGCGCCCCAACGAGGAGGTGGGTAGGCTGGTAGGATTCCTCGGCGCCGATACCAGCGAGAAGGCCGTGCAGCAAGCCGTGGGCTCGGCGAGCTTCGAGAAACTCTCCAAGGGGCGCGAGCGGGGGCAGGAGGATACCTCCTCCTTCTATCGGAAAGGCGTTGCGGGTGATTGGAACAATTTCTTCACCGAGCGCGACAAGCAGATCTACAAAGAGGAGGCGGGGGAACTATTGATCCGGCTCGGCTACGAGAGAGACCTCGATTGGTAGGCAAGATCTAGCATATTGCTCGCTGAAACGACGACACGCCGTAATGGGAAGGACCTCTGATGCCAGTTTTCAACAGCCGCACGGTCATCGAGTTAGCGCGGGGCATAAGAGCGTTCTTGCAGTTGGAGGCTGGCCTTACCCGCGGCGAGATACGAGATCCGGACGTATCAGGGCAGCCCGCTTCCCATGCCGGGGAGCTCGCGCGGGTCCACATGCGACTCGAAGAGAAAGAGCGAGAGATAGCCGGGCTAAAACAGAGGCTGGCAGCGCCCGCTCCGAGGTCCGGCGGTGTCAACCCAGAGAACGTAGTCTGGATCTTCTGCTCCAACCGCAGCGGCAGCACCTGGCTCAGCTCGATGATGGGCGAGGTCGAAGGCCACGAGGTATGGAACGAGCCGCTGGTCGGGAAGCTCTTCGGCGACCTGTACTATGTCGGAGCCGCGGGCCACCAGAAGGTCAAGCACTACATTCTCGGGGACTATCACAAGGGGAGCTGGCTCGATTCCATCCAATCCTTCGTCCTCAGCGAAGCGACCGCGCGCTTTCCTGAGGTCGCCGAGAGGGGCTACCTGATCATAAAGGAGCCAAACGGCTCCATAGGGGCGCCGCTGCTCTCCGAGGCGATGCCTGCGAGCCACGTGATCTTCCTCGTACGCGACCCCAGGGATGTCGCCGCATCCGGCCTTGACGCCGCCAGGAAGGGTAGCTGGCAGTACGAGAACGCGGCGGATCGCGGCTGGAAGAGGGAGGCACTGGCAGATAACCAGCCTGATGTCTGGGTTAGGCGTCGGGCCCAGAATTATGTGCGCCACGCGGGGAAGGCCAGGGACGCCTACGAGGCCCACCAGGGTCCCAAGGTCCTTATCCGCTACGAGGAACTGCGCGACGATACTCTCGGCACCATGGAGCGCCTGTACGCGACGCTAGGGATCGAGGTCAGAAGTGAGGAACTCGCGCGGGCGGTCGAGAAGCACGCCTGGGAGAATATACCGGAGAACGAGAAGGGACAGGGGAAGTTCTACCGCAGGGCGAAGCCGGGCGGCTGGAGGGAAGATCTCACCCCCGGCCAGGTAGAGATAGTGGAGCAGGTATCGGCCCCACTGCTAAATGAGTTCTACCCGGGCTGAAAAGGTCGTCATGCAACTACGACGCGCACCGGGATCTCGGGTCCTCGCCATCCTTGCCTGGAGAACCAGGCGACCTGCGGGATGACCATATCCCACTGGAGGATGTAGTCTCCAGGCTCTTTGGGGGAGCGCACCGGCGCGGGCAGCCTGGTCGCCTCGCCAGGTCTCAGCATGTGCGGTAGCCCCGTACGGCGACCCTTGTAGTCGTAGAGGTTTCCGTCGGCTGAGAGCCAGTGGTAGGTTATGCGCACGTCCGGCGCGCCCATCTCGGGCAAAGGCCACACCACGGGGCTATCGTTGCGCAGATCGACGTCTACCTTGTACCATCGTCCCGCTTCCATGAGCCGCGGACAATCTGTGCACTCCAGACGCGCCCTGAACAGCGCCGGACCGTAGTCGCACTCTTGAACGGCCGCCAGGTCGATCTCGGCCAGGTCTACGTGCCTGATCGCGGCCCGCGCAACAGGCGGCCTGCTTTCGGTATGATCCTGTGCTGGCGCGTCATCGGCCGGGATCGGGCGTGTGACCAGCGAGTCCTCATCGGGAAGGGCATAGTGATGACTGCCGCTCTTCTCGGGCGATATGATCTCGTATTGCCGTACCTTCTCCTTGCGATGCTGCTCCCCGTGATACACGAAGTCGTAGTGATAGATCGAACCCCTGTAAAGAAAGCGTGAGGCCCCCTTGACCTCGTATCCTGTGTGCAGGCGACCGGGAATCCGCACGATGGAAGGGATGTTGCGGAACAACCTTAGCTTCCAATCGGGCCACCACGGGCGCTGGGCTATCCATTGCGTTCTATCTTCCCCCATCATGGTGCGCCGTCTCAGATAGTAATGGGTCATCTCACGATCCTTCATAAGGGAAGGCAGGATCTCGATCAGACCCACGCTGGGGAGCTCATCGTCGTCGAGGCGGAGGATCCAATCCCCTTTGCATTGCTCGTTGAGCCAGGGGAGGATCCGCTCTACGTAGCCGGGCGACTCTACGCTAAAGACCCTGTCTGCGTTCTCGTAGCAGACTCTCTCCGTGTGGTCGTTGCTCGAGGCGTCGACGGCCACGACCACTTCGTCGGCGAAGCTCCTCCCGACCCGCAAAAGCTTGTCGATATACTCGGCCGAATTCTTCGTCGCTATACACAACGAGAGATCCACCCGCGCCTCCCAACGGCATTCCGAAACGGCGAACAACGACGATTCGTGACAGTCTATCAAGATGTGCGGGAGATACCGTCATGTGGGAAGAGGACGCTACTGCTCCCACGCCACTAGTAGGAATCGGGTTTTTGTGAGAGCATCGTACTTTGTAGTAGCAACGTACCTTGATAGGAGAAACATCAGGTGCCGATCTTCGAGTACCGCATGGCCCTCGAGATAGCGCAGAATATAAAGGCGTTCATGAGACTCGAGGTAGGCCTCACCCGCAACGGGAGTCCGGACTCTCGAAAGCCGGAGAGCAACGATGCAGGATCAGAGGGATCTCAGCGGCCCGTAGCTGGCGAAGAACCCAACGGGCTGCGGGCGGGGTCTACTCCGGCCAGCAGCGCCACGCGTGGCGCGTCGGACGTACCCATGTTCTTCCTTATAGGACGTTCGAAATCAGGGACCTCCTGGTTGATGAGGCTCTTCAACTCCCATCCCGAGATACTCTGCAGGGGGGAGGGCAAGTTCTTCGGCGAGGGCAAGTCCAACGCCCTGCACGGCGCCCTCGCCCGTTCGAAGGAGCTGAAGAGGTGGCTGGATCACAACCCCTGGACGCTTCGGGATGAGGACCCCGACCTCGATGACATCGTGGCCAACACCATAAGCTACCTCATGCGAGAGAAGCTCAGGAAGACGAACAAGAAGATCGTCGGGGACAAGAGCCCGTTCACCAGCCCTGGGGTGGTAGAGGAGATCTCCTCTATCTGCCCTGGTGCAAGGGTCGTGCACATAGTCAGGGACGGTAGGGACGTGGCTGTGTCCTCGGTTCACCACCAGTGGAATAATGCGACCGACCAGGGAGGTCGCCGTAAGCTCTCTCTCGAGAAGGTAGCAAAGCGTGAAGCCTACCGTAAGGACCCTGAGATCTTCGGAGCCTCAGGGGAGAGCATCTTCGCCGGCGAACACGTGGCGGAGATAGCCAGGAGCTGGAGTAAGTCCGTGAGTACGGCGATGGAGGATGCTGCTCTCCTTGGCGACAACTACTGCCAGGTACGCTACGAGGACCTCCTTGCAGAGCCGGTCGGTGAGGTCATGCGGCTGCTGGAGTTCCTGGGGGCGGACTCGGATGAGGAGGTCGCCCGCCGGTGCGTGGAGGCCGCGAGCTTCGAGCAGCTCTCTGGCGGCAGGACCCAGGGTGAGGAAGCCTCGTCTTCTTTCTACCGCAAGGGGATAGCTGGTGACTGGAAGAACCACTTCACCGAGGAGGACAGGCGCGTCTTCAAGGAGGAGGCCGGGGAGCTCTTGATCAGGCTCGGTTACGAGGAGGATCTCGACTGGTAGCGCGGCAACCGGACGCGTGCAGGTTTGGGGAAATACGTGACAGCGCACCACGCTAGGGAACCCGTGCCAACCCAGCAGGGAGCGCTGGGGCATGCGTACGCCAGGGTACGCAGTGCGTGGCGCCGGATGTTCACCGGCGGTGAGACGGCGCCTGCGCAGACACGGAGCGATATGGGAGTCCTGGCCAGGAGCAGGCCCGTTTTCTTCGTCACGGGGCTTGGCAAATCAGGGACGAGGTGGCTTACCAGGATCCTTGACTCCCACCCCGAGGTGTTGTGCAAGGGCGAGGGGCGCTTTTTCTCCGCTGGCTGGATGCGCGCGGATCTCGACCCCGCGAACGATAGTGCGCTCCCGAGCTCCCTCTACTACGCCCTCACCCACTCAGAGCACTTGAGGCTCTGGATCGAACGGTCTGTGTGGAGCCGGGATGGAGATCCCGACGAGCACCTGAACGCCCTGATGCGTCTGGCCACAGAGTACTTCCTCACCGCCGAACTCTCGAAGACTGGCAAGAGGCTCGTCGGGGACAAGTCGCCCCTCCTGGACGAAGAATTCATGCGGGAGGTCGGCGCCGTGTATCCAGGGGCCAGGGTCATCCACATCATAAGGGACGGCAGGGACAGGACGGTCTCCTCCATGCACCGTGGGTGGCGCCGCGCCGACCAGGGCTACCTCCACAGGCTCTCGCCCGAGGAACTGGCAAGGGGTAAGGCTCTGCGCGCAGGGCGACCGGAGCCGTCGGGCGCGTTTACAGAGGAGTGGCTGCGGCAGGCGGCCCGGCACTGGAGACTCCTGGTGGGCAGGGCCGCCGAAGACGGACCGGCTTTGCTCGGGTCGGATTACACCGAAGTGCGCTACGAAGGCCTGCTAGAGCGTCCCAACGAGGAGGTCGAGAAGTTGCTCGGCTTCCTGGGGGTCGACACAGACGAGAGGCTGGTCGAGCACTGCGTGAGCTCGGCGAGCTTCGAGAAGCTCTCCAGGGGGCGCCAGCGGGGTCAGGAGGACCCCTCC
>DASSCV010000444.1:0-20038 GCA_035697505.1 Rubrobacter sp. | reverse complement strand
GAGAGCCGACGAGCGGACTCGAACCGCTTACCCCTGCTCATTACGAGTGTGCGGTCAGTGGTTGCTGGGCGTTGCACAGAATTGCGAATCCCGCATAGGAAAAGGGTTTTGTGTTCCATTTATTGCCCACTGTTGCAGGGTATTGCGTGCGGGTTAGGGTCAAATTAGGGTCAAGTGGTGTCGGAAGTCCGTGGATGCCGCGTCGCTAGCTCCCATGCAAGCCAGACGCACGACCAGGATATCTTCAGCTCTTTCATATGCGAGTGGGGATAGGGACGAGCTGCCCGCAACCGGGCGAATTTACGCCCGGCGATTTACGCTGCCCGCCCTGCACTGGCAGAGTCCATATTCATAGAACATGGAGTGGAGGGAATTCGAAGCCCTAACCTCCGCCGTGCAAAGACGGTACCGGTGCTGGCGTTTAGCGCCGCAGACGATCACTGAATCACATAAAGAGCCCATATTTACCTTCCACTCCTAATCGAAACTGTCTGCAGCCGTCACCAGAACGAAGATCGGCTCCCGCGGGCGACACTCTAACCTGCTCCCTGCTCACCCACATGGACTGCCCTTGCGCTTACCTCATTCATTTACGCCAGCGCCTTCCACGGCCGTGATGTGTTTTCATTTGTCTCTAGACGAGCCGTTCAAGCCCAAGGAGAAGCTCTCGCATCAAACCTAGCCACGGCCGCCGCTACACATATCCATCACGCCGGTGGCAGAAAGTGATCCGGCGGACCCAACCGCTCCTGGGTGGCTCCTGAACCCAAGATGTGGCATGGTTCTCCCTCCACGCCGGACCGTGGCGGCGCTTCCGGTGGTCGCCTTCCCCTACTGGGGATGGCACGGGCGCGGCCTCTCGTCGGAGGCGCCCTAGCCGTTGGGCAGGAGCACGAGCTTGCCCCGCGCCCCCGCGCCCTCCAAGAGTTCGTGGGCGCGAACGACCCCCTCGAGCGGCAGGCGCTCGGCGACGACGGGTCGGACGCGGCCTTCTGCGAGCAGCCCGAGCAGCAGGGCGAGGTCCTCCCTGAACCACTCGGGGTGCCTCTCCTTGAGGGTGTAGACGGTGTTGTAGAAGGCGGCCCTCCTGCCGTTGGGTAGCGCGTTCCACAGGGCTATCCTGCCGAGGGTCGTCGCGCCGAGGATCGTGGCGCTGCCGCCCGCGAGGCCCGCGGAGAGCCCGTACCAGACCAGCCGGCCGCCCCGGCGCAGCGTCCGGAACGAGCGGGCGACGTGCGCGCCCCCGACGTGGTCGAACACCGCGTCCACGCCGTCGCCGGTTAGGGCGCGAACCCGCCCCACGAAGTCCTCGGCCTTGTAGTCGATCGGGGTGGCCCCGAGCCCGGAGACTAGGTCGTGCTTCCCCGCCGAGGCCGTCCCGTACATCTCGAGGCCCTGCAGCCCGCCCAGCTGCAGCAGCGCTGTGCCGACGCCCCCGGCCGCTCCGTGGACCAGGATCCTCTCCCCGGGCTTGACCTTCGTCACGCGGAAGAGCATCTGGTGGGCGGTGACGTAGTTGACAGGCAGGCTCGCCGCCTCGGCCGCGTCGACGCCGGCCGGCACGGGTACGAGTTCCCCCGCCGGCAGGGCGACGTACTGGGCGTGGGCGCCGACCTGGGTGAGCGCCGCGACCCTCTGCCCGAGCGCCACCCCCGAGACGCCGGGGCCGAGATCCTCGACCTCGCCGACGAGGTCGTACCCGGGCGTGAAGGGGAAGTCCGGCACGCCCGGGTACAGGCCGCGGCGCATCATCACGTCGGCGAAGGCGACGCCGGTCGCCAGCACCCTCACCCGCGCCTCGCCCGGGCCCGGCTCCGGGACCTCGCGCTCCACGATCTCGAGCACCTCCGGCCCGCCCTTCCTCGTAAGGAGCACCCGCTTTTGCTTCATCCCCGCGTCTTTTCCGTCTCTCACTCTTGCTCCTCCCCAAACGGTCCTGCTTTGTTTCGCCCGGCGCTCGGACGCCCCACGGGGAACTACTCCCCTCGGCGACGGGCATACTCTACAGCGCGTCGCCCTCCCGGCGCATCGCTCTTCTTCGTCTCCGTCCCGCATCGTACGGCAACACGGGAGTCGCGTGGTTGCAAGGGAGCCAACACCGCCTTCTGGAAGGCATACGAGAGCCGGGCGGTCCGCCGGAGGGTCTGCCCGCCCGTGAGGGGGTGTTTCTGCCACCGACGTGACGGATACGTGTAGCGGTGGCCGTGGCTAGGTTTGCTCGCATCTGGCACGTTCAGAATATCCTACCCACCTCCTCCGACTTCGCTCTAATCCCCTGGGTGGATAATAACCTTGCCTCGGTTGCGGCGTTCCTCCAGGTAGCGGTGGGCATCGGCCGCTCTCCCTAGGGGAAAGGTCCGGTCCACGTGGATCTCGAGCTTATTCCGGACCACGAGGTCGGCCAACTCTCCGAGGTCGTCACGTGGACCGTAGCCAAGTCGTTGTATGAGGTTGGTGATCTGAAACCCGTAGATCGTCGCGTTCTTCGGGTAGAAGTCGCGAGTGTCGATCCGACTCTCCTCAAGCGCAACGTTCGCTAGAGCTACCACACGTCCGCCATGACCGACGACTTTAAGGCTCTCGCCAAAGATCGATCCCCCCACAGTGTCGAGTACCACCTCAACGCCCTCTTCCCCAGCAATGGCTCTCGTTCTCTTCAGAACGTTCTCTCGGGCGTGGTTGATCCCTTCGTCCGCACCGTTCTCTAAAGCCCAGGCAACCTTCTCGTCGGTGCCGGCGGTAGCGATAACCGTGGCGCCCAGATGCTTAGCGATCTGTACCGCCGCGTCGCCAACGCCGCTGGCAGCCGCCCAGATGAGGACTTTTTCGCCGTTCCGAAGCCGGGCGAGACGCTGCAGACAGTACCAGGCCGAGAGAGGAGCGACGGGGAGAGCCGCCGCGGAGTCCCAGTCTAGAGTGCCTGGTATCTTCACAACGTGGCGTGTCGGAACTGCGACGTACTCAGCATAGAAGCCAGGCCTGCCGTCGAAGGCGAGAACCCGGTCACCGGAGCTTATGCCTGTTGCCGCCGGGCCAGGCTCTCGGACAATACCGCTTCCCTCAAAGCCCGGCACTATCGGGGGTTGCCCCGCGGCGTGGTAGCTGCCACTACGAGTGAGTATGTCGGATCGATTTACACCTGAGGCCCGAAGCTCGATCAGGACTTCGTCCTCCCTTGCCTTGGGAGTAGGAATCTCCGCCGTTTTCAGTACCTCTGGACCACCGAATTCCTCGATCTGAACGGCTTTCACGTCGTGTTCCTTTCCGCAGTCTATTTCGGCACTCTGTACTGCGCCGCTAGGAAACCTCTACAGGTCGTCTGCCGACTACCCGCACACGCTCATCATCCTCACTCGCCAACGGAAGGCTTTGACTGTTCGGGTGCTAGGTTGCGCAAGATCATGCAGGTAGTGGTGGCGTGACCATAGAGCTTGCCGCTTGTGTCGAGGAGCCTCGCCTCGGCGGTGGCGATGCGGCTGCCGAGGTGGATGATGGTACCCTCGCACAGCAGCCGCCCGGTCTTCAACGTGATCGGACGGAGGAAGCTTACCTTCAGCTCGACCGTAGTGTACCCGACGCCGGCAGGGAGCATTGTGTGCACGGCGCAGCCCATCGCGGAGTCGAGGAGAGTGCACGCCAAGCCCCCGTGCACCGCGCCGATCGGGTTGTAGTGGTACTCGGCGGGCGTACATACGAACAAGGCGCGGCCCTCCTCCACCTCCAACGGCTCGAAGCCCATGAGCTCTCCTATGGGAGGCGGGGGCTGCTCGCCAGCGAGAATGGCCCACAGGAACGGTAGACCGCCTATCTCCCTGGAAGCCGCTGCCCCGGGCATGGGATCATCCCACGTCACGATCCTCTTTTTCTTCTCTTGCGCCAAGATGCTCCTGCTCAGTTCTGCAGATTCTCGAAGATGGCGGCGATGCCCATGCCGCCGCCGATGCACAACGTGACGAGAGCGTAGCGTCCGCCGGTGCGCGCCAGCTCGTGCAGTGCCTTGACGACCAGGATTGCGCCGGTGGCGCCTATCGGGTGGCCGAGGGCTATCGCGCCGCCTAGCGGGTTGAGCTTCTCCTCCGGAATACCTAGCTCCCGGCCCACGGCAATAGCTATGGAGGCGTAGGCCTCGTTGGCTTCGATGTGGTCGAGGTCCTCCATCGAGAGACCCGCCTTCTTCAGCGCGGCCCTGGAGGCCGGTATCATGCCGGTGCCCATAATCGCCGGGTTCACGCCCGCTACCGCCGAGGAGAGGAGTCTGCCGGTGACCGGTAGCCCGAGCTCGGAGGCCCTGCCCGAAGAGGTCACGAGCATCATCGCCGCGCCGTCGTTGATCCCGCTGGAGTTCCCGGCCGTCGCCGTGCCACCCTCCTCGAACACGGGCCTGAGTTCGGCGAACCTCTCCTCGGAGGCGCCAGGCCTAACGTGCTCGTCGCGCGCGAACTGTACGGTCTCCTTCTTCTGCCTGACCTCGACTGGTACGATCTGGCCGTCGAAGAGACCCTTCTCCGCCGCCTCAGCCGCCCTCCGGTGACTCCTCACGGAGTAGGCGTCCTGTTCCTCGCGCGCGACACCGTACTCGCGTGTCATGTTCTCTGAGGTGACGCCCATGTGGTAGTCGTTGAAGACGTCCCACAGGCCGTCGTAGACCATGTGGTCGTAGATCTTGGCGTCAGGCATCCCCATCCGGTAGCCGTACCTCGCCTTGTCGAGGAGGAACGGCGCCCGGTCCATGTTTTCTATGCCGCCGGCCATCACCACGTCGGCGTCGCCCAAGGCAACCTCCTGGGCGGCCGATACGATGGCCTGGAGGCCCGAGCCGCACATCCTGTTGAGGGTCATGCCTGGGGTGGTGACGGGGAGGCCCGTCTTTATGCCGACCTGCCGCCCGGGGTTCATGCCCTGACCGGCTGAGAGGATGTTGCCGACTATGACCTGATCCACCCGGTCGGGCTCGATGCCAGCGCGGGAGAGGACCTCTTTGCCTACCGTCGCCCCGAGGTCGGTCGCCGGGGTGTCCTTGAGCGTGCCGCCGAAGGTGCCGATTCCGGTCCTTAAGGGCGTCGAGATGACTATCTCGACGCCGTTGCCGTTTCTCACGTCAAACCTCCCTCATCACTAGGGTGTCGTCTACAGTCGGCAGGTCTCCTCCGTGGCGCCCCAGCGGCAGGCGTATGTAGCATGAGCCGCCGGAGAAGGAGAGCCGGACGTTGGGAAACACCCGCCGGGCTACTTCGAGGAGACGGTAGTTGTCCCCCAGCGCGGTGCACGTGAGAACCTCGACGCCCGTCCGCCGTGCCTCCCCGGCTATCTCGGAGAGCAAGAGTCGGCCCACGCCGCTAGAGCGCCGCCCGTCCTCGACGATCACGGCAACCTCTGCCTCGCGATCGTCGCTCCGGTCCTTCACGTACATGGCATGGCCGACGATCTCCGTGCCCGCCACGGCGACAATGGCCTGCCCATCACGATCGACGTCTCCCGCACCCACGAGTAAGCCTATCGCCCACTCGGGGACGGTCGGCCAGGCCATGGCGAACCTTAGATAGATGGTCTCCTGAGAGCAGCGCGCGAACATCCTGCGCAGCCCTCCTGCGTCTTCCGGTCTCATCTCCCGGACGGACACGCGCCGGTGATCGTTTCCTCCTCCGAAGACGCCCCGTGTTCCGCGGGGTGCTTCTGTCCAGTCTTGGGCGATCATCCCGTAACCTCCTTGCTCCGGTTTGTCGTCTGCCCGCCTGATCCGCCGCCTGGCCGCGCGAGCGAGCCAATGTGCCGCTTGAGGTGGACGACGGCCCGCTCCATGTGGGCCGGATCGTCGAAAAGCTTGCAGAGCATCAGCGCACCCTCCAGCGTCCCCACCACCAAGCTGGCCATCTCTCTGGGGTCGGTCTCGGCAGAGAGTTGCTCTCCCCTTACGCCGTCCTTGACGGTCCTTCCGACCAGGCGCAGCCAACCGCTCATGGCCTCCTGCGCCCTCTCCTTCAAAACGGGGTTGGCATCGTCGGACTCTACGGCTGTGTTCAAGACCGGGCAGCCACCCGCAACCGGCGGGTCCTCCGCTATGCCGCTAAGGACGTCGATGATGGCAAAGAGCTTCTCCAGAGCACCACTCTTGCTTGCCAGCTCGGACGTGAACCGCTCGCGCATCACCCCCGCGGCGTACTCGAAGGAGGCGACCGCGAGCTCCTCCTTGCTTCCGAAGTGACCGTAGATGCCACCCTTCTCCAGACCGGTCTCGCGCACCAGGTCGCTCATCGAGGTGCCGAAGTAGCCTTTGGTGTTGAAGACGGGGGCGGCCTTCTCGACGATCCTGCGCCGCGTCCTCTCGCCTTGCTCCCTCGTCGGGCTCATCGCGCGTCCGCCACAGCCAGCCGGCAGCGCGAGACGCACACCGGCTTGTCCTCCTCGTCGGAGATGCGCACGTCCCAGAGCTGGTTGGTGCGCCCGACCTGCACCGGCGTACCCACCGCCGTGAGGGTGCCCTCCCTCTTGGGCCTGAGGTGGCTCGCCTGGATGTCCGTCCCGAAGGCCGTCTTGCCCTCCGGGCAGTTGAGCCACGCGCCCACCGTGGCCACGGTCTCGGCCAGGACCACGCTCACCCCGCCGTGCAAAAAGCCCATCGGCTGGACGTGCCTCCTGTCCACCGGCATCCGCATCACCACTCTCTCCGGCCCGGTCTCCACGTACTCTATGCCGAGGTTCTTGACCAGACCCTCCCTCTCCTTCAGAGAGTCCACATCCATCACTTCTGCCATCGCGCCTCCAGTAGGTCGCTTCTTCGGCTTCCACTCCCACCCTGCAGCCCGGCGAGATTTACAAACCGACCGGTCGGTAGTATTGTACAGACCGTTCGGTCGAAATGCAAGCAGAGGAGGAGCAGGTGAGCATAGAGAGGGCGCGCGGCGCTGGTGACCGGTTCGACCTCGGGAATCGGGCTACAGCTGGTGCGTTGAATCGAAGCTCCTGCTATCACTCCTCCACTCGATCAAGAGGGACACTTCCGCAGGTTGCAGTAAATTAGCCTCACCCTTGGCGCCGATGCCTTTGTGTATTGCGGAGTTTTACCTGCAAATCGTGACAAAATGAAGAGCCGACGAGCGGACTCGAACCGCTTACCTCATCTTATTACGAGTTTGCTTGCGCGCGTTCTAGCCGTCCTCGTGCGAAATTTGACAATCGTAGTAAACAATTGTAACGTTCTAGACATGGGAAGGAGAAGGTTTTTGCGGATACTTACGCGGCAGCGAACCTCTATTACGAAAAGGAGCTCAACGAGGAGGAGGTTGCGCGCCGGATGGAGGTGTCACGTCCCACGGTTTCCAAGTTACTAGAGCGTGTTATGAACTCGGCTGAAAAACCGCATAGAAATACGTATGTCTCCGTTAGTTCGGTTCTCCGTCGGTCCCCAGTTTTCCGCATTAGTAAGCCGTTTCTAAGCAAGTTCATAACAGCCTCTAAGCGTGGCAAGCGAGGAAGGGATAGTACGCATCAGCGTGCGCAGGCCCGGACAGTGGGACCATGATCTGTAGCTCTCTCATGGACTCGTTGGGTTTACGGGCGGCGGTGGTTGTTCCGGGGGCGTCGAAAAGCGCTTCAGCTCGTGAGATCCTATTGGCGCAAGGTGCGCTGGAGTTGCTCAAGGAATGCTTACCAACCCTACCGCAGGTATGTTACATGGGGTTAGGATGAGGCATAGCGGTGCTTGCACTTGTCGAGGCCCTTGGATACCGTTGGCTGTAGGGGTGGCGGCGGTCCCGAGAAGGTCGCCGGGATAGTGGGGGCCACCCGAGCCGGACTGATCAAAGCCCTCGTTACCGACGAGGACACAGCGAACGGCTGTCTCGAGATCACCGACGTCGCCTAGAAAGGAGAGAGATGGAGGACATGAGGACGGGGTTGCGCAAGATCAGACGGCGCGACTTCCTCAAGCTGGGAGGCATGGTTGCGGCGGGCTCAGTAGCCGCTCCATGGCTCGCGGGGTGCGGGGGTGGTGGTGCGGCGGGGGGCGAGGTGACCATCGCGGCGGTCAACAACCCGCAGATGGAAGATATGGAGGGCCTGCTAGGGGACTTCAAGAAGAAGACTGACATCACGGCCAAGTTCCAGTTCCTGCCGGAGAACGACCTGCGCCAGAGGGTGACCCAGGACGTGTCGCTCAACGCGGGCAACTTCGACATCGTCATGGTCGGCGCCTACGAGACCCCGATCTGGGCGCAGAGCCAGTGGCTGGAGCCGCTGGACCCGTTCTTCGAGCAGATGAGCGAGAAGGAGAGAAGCGCCTACGACCTCGAGGACATCCTGCAGACGTGGCGCACCTCCCTCTCATACGAGGACCAGCTCTACGCCATACCGTTCTACGGCGAGAGCTCCTCGCTGATCTACCGGACGGACCTGTTCGAGAAAGCCGGCATAGAGATGCCCGAACGCCCGACCTGGGAGCAGGTCACCGGTTTTGCTGAAGAGCTGAACGGCATCGAAGACGGGGTCAGCGGTATAGCCATGCGCGGGCTCCCGGGCTGGGGCGCGAACATGGCAGCGTTCGATACGTTCGTCAACACGTACGGCGGGCGCTGGTACAACTTGAATTGGGAGCCGCAGGTCACCACGCCGGAGTTTCGCAACGCCATCGAAGCGTACGCCAACCTGGCCGAATTCGCGCAGCCCGGCGTCACCTCGGACAACTTCCCCGAGTGTCTGACGCTGTTCTCCAGCGGCAAGGCCGCGATGTGGTACGACGCCACCGTAGCCGGCGGTCTGGTCAGCGACCCCAAAGCCTCGGAGGTCGCGGATCAGGTCGGCTTCGCCTATGCGCCGACGGCCGTCACCCCCAACGGGTCGCACTGGCTGTGGTGCTGGTCGCTGGGAATCGAGGCCGCCAGCAAGAATAAGGAAGGCGCTTTCGAGTTCCTGAAGTGGTCGACGAGCAAGGACTACATAAACCTCGTGGGCAAGGAGCTGAGCTACAACCGGGTTCCGCCGGGCACTCGCCGCTCCACCTACGAGGACACGCCCTACGGCGAGCTCCCCTGGACGGAGGTGGAACTCACTTCCATCGAGACGGCGGACCCGGAGAATCCGACCAGAGACCCGGTGCCATACACCGGCATCCAGTTCATCACGATCCCGGAGTGGCAGGCGCTCGGCGACGCCGTGGGCCGGCTCCTGACGAGCGTGCTCACCGGCGACATGACGCCCGAAGAGATGCAGCAGCGGGCGCAGGCGGAGGCCCTCCAAGTCGCCAAGCAAGGCAAGTACTTGAAGAACTAGAGGTCAACGACGGCCGGGCGCCGTGAACACGGCGCCCGGCGAGTATGGGGGTGCGAGGTGGTTTCCGGCCAGGCGGCACAGGGTTCAGGGCAGGGCAAGACGCAGGTGGCGCCCACTTCACCCGGGCGTCAACGGCGCATGTTGTTGTATCCCGCGTTGGTAATCGTGGCGATCATCACGCAGATACCCTTCGTGTTCACCGTCTACCTGAGCTTCCTCAACTGGAACCTGCTCCGGCCCGACCTCGGTCGGACCTTCACCGGGCTCGGCAACTACGTGCTGGAGCTCTCCACGGCGGAGTTCTGGACCATCCTGCTGCAAACCCTCGCCATAACGGCGATGGCGCTCGCAATGAGTTGCCTGATCGGGCTCGGGCTGGCGCTGCTGTTGAACCGGGACTTCTTCGCCAAGGGCCTGATCCAGACCTTGCTCGTGACCCCGTTCTTCATAATGCCTGTCGTTACGGGTTTGATCTGGAAGAATGAGCTTTTCAGCCCCAACTTCGGCATCATCACCTGGATGGCCGGCCTCATCGGCTTCGACGGGTTCAACCCAATGGCGCAGCAGCCCTTGATCATGGTCTCCACGATGGTCGCCTGGCAGTGGGAGCCGCTCTTCATGTTGGTGCTGCTGGCCGGGTTGCAGGCCATTCCGGAGGAGGAGCGGGAGGCGGCCCGGCTCGACGGCTGCAACAGGTTCATGGTGTTCCGGTACATTGAGCTGCCGCATTTGCTGCCCTACTACCGGATGGTCATCCTGCTCGGAACCATCTTCATACTCCAGGTCTTCGGCGAGATCTACGTCGGCACGGCCGGCGGCCCGGGGACGAGCTCGATGAACCTGCAGTACCTGACGTACCAGGAGGGCCTTGTGGGCACGCAGGTCGGGCTCGCGTCGGCCATCGGTGTGATCACCCTGATCCTGACCCTCATCGTCCTCACCTCGCTCCTCAGGATAATGAACGCCGTAGTGAAGGAGGCATAGCGTGAGCAGCGTCCCGGCCTCGTCCGAGAAAAGGAGACCCATCCGCTGGAGCCACTACCTGCAGAACGTGCTCCTCTACCTGGCGGTGGTGATCATCTTCGGCCCCATCTTCTGGCTGATAGTGACCAGCTTCAAGGAGTCCGCCGACGCCTACGCGCTGCCGCCCCAGATCCTCTTCACCCCTACGCTGGAGCAGTACGCATCGGCCATGGACGGCTTCTGGGCGCCGTTCTTGCACTCGGTGATCATCGTCGGCGTCTCGACGGTCATCTGCCTGCTCCTGGGCGTCCCCGCGGCGTTCGCCCTCAGCTTCTATCACGCCAACAACAACGAGAGCATCCTGTTCTGGTTCATCACGACCAAGGCGCTGCCGCAGGTCGCGGTGCTGGTGCCTTTGTTCGTGATATTCAGGACCCTGCAACTGCTCGACACGGTCTGGGTGCTCATCATCGTCTTCGTCGGGATGAACACGCCGATTGTAGTGTGGATGATGTACCAGTTTATGAAGGATCTGCCGAGGGAGATCCTGGAGGCGGCCCAGGTGGACGGGGTGAAGCTCTCGCAGATGCTCCTGCAGATAGTCATCCCGCTCACCCGCGCCGGCATCGCCTCGACGGCGATGCTCTGCGTGATCTTCGCCTGGAACGAGTTCCTGTTTAGCGTCTCGTTCACCTCCATCGCGTGGCAACCGCTCTCCGTGGAGGTGGCAGCGCAGCAGACCTCGCGTGGACAATTCTGGGCGGAACTCTCGGCGTTCACGACCCTGGCGATAATCGTGCCGGTGATCGTCGGCTGGCTCACCCAGAAGCAACTGGTCCGCGGGCTTACCTCCGGCGCCGTCAAGTAGGTGTTCGGGGCGTTCCGCCTGCGGGGGTGACCTCACGCCGGAAGGAGGTAGAGACGTGACCACGGATCAACCACCACAATTGGAGAGCGGCGGAAGGGCGAACGCGGCGTCGTCTGGGACGGCGGGCGGAATGTAGACCTCGTACACCGGGAGGTGCCGGCGCCGGGCACTGGCGAGTTGAAGATTTGGATCGAGGCTTCGGGGCTGTGCGGCACGGATTTGCACATAGCCTCCGGCGAGTACCCGTTCGCCCGACCGGGTGTGACGATAGGTCACGAGTTCGCCGGCGAAGTCGTCGAGATCGGCCCCGACATAGCCGGGTTCGCCCGTGGCGAGCGGGTGGTCGTGGACCCGAAGATCCCATGCCGCACGTGCAGCTACTGCCACGCCTCGCGCCCGGAGCAAGGAGGAGCACTACGAAGTCTGCCCTTCGTTGTACCGGGCGACGGCACGGGCAACGCAGCGCCTAACGAAACCGATAGCCCGCGATGGTATCGAGCTCTGATCTTCTCAATGCGTGTTGGTTTAAAGGGCAGAATTTGGCCGGTACACGGAGGAAGAAATCGTCCGAAAAGTACTTTCGATGGTCCGTAGGGCTACGCCGCAGGCACCTCCGAGACTTTTCGGACGATTTCTGGAAGTAGTCCGATTCTCGGAAGTGCTCGCGTTCAGAGGACGCGTAGCTTTGAGATATGCAGGCTTCGTGTTGCGTCTCGGAAACGTTCGCGGGACCAGGTAGCCAGACCTTGCTGGCGGCCGCCTCCCGGCTGATAATGCAGAGTGGGGTAAACCGGGGCCAGCTAACGGCGATAGGGACGGTGGTGGCGCTGCCGATGGCAACCGCGGGTCTCGCCGCCAAGCGCTACCTGATACGCGCGCTGACTCTAAGCGCGGTTACCAGGGGTGAAGGAGAGAGTGTGAAACTCGAAAATACGGAGGTGGTTCATTCATGAGCATAAGTGTGGTCTGGCCCGGGCGAGAAGGGGTAGAAGTTAAGCCCCGTGACGTACCGTCACCGGGTCATGGCGAGTTGAAGATCCGGATCGAGGCTTCGGGATTGTGCGGGACCGACCTTCACATCGCCTCCGGTGAGTACCCGTTCGCCCGGCCGGGCGTGACCATCGGGCACGAGTTCGCGGGCACCATCGTCGAGGTTGGACCGGACGTGGAAGGCTTCGGCGTAGGGGAGCGGGTCGTCGTAGACCCCAACATCCCGTGCCGCACCTGCGAGTACTGTCACGAGTCGCGTCCGCACCTCTGCGTAAGGCCCCAGGCCATCGGTGTCACGCTGAACGGGGGGCTGTCCGAGTTCGCGGTGCTGCCCGCGCCGCAGGCATACCGGGTGCCGGAAGGCTTGCCACCGGAGGCCGCCGCACTCACAGAACCTCTGGCATGTACGCTGCACGCGGTGGACGTGGGGGGCCTACGTCCGGGGGAATGCGCCCTGGTCCTCGGCGCCGGCCCGATAGGGGTTCTGTGCGCCGCGCTTCTCGTGGCGGCGGGCTCGTCTGAGGTACTCGTCAGCGAGCCTGATCCCGGCAGGCGGGACCGCGTCCGCGAGGTCGGCGCCGTGCCCGTGGAGCCGGAGTCGTTGACAGACGGCACTGCGGACAGGGTGTTCGAGTGCGTCGGCCGCCCCGAGACTATGCGGGCCGCGGTGGAGACCGCCAAACCGGGCGGGACGGTCGTGTGGGTGGGCGTGGCTCCACCAGAGGCCGAGGTCTCCGTAAGACCCTACGATGTCTTCCGACGCGAGCTGACCATCCGTGGCACCTACACAAACCCGTTCACGATGGGACGCTCGCTGGCCCTGCTCGCCTCCGGCCGCATAGACTGGAAGTCTATCGTGACGCATCGTATCCCTATCGCCCGGTTCGAGGAAGCCTGGGAGACGCACCGCGAAGGAACCGGCCTGAAGGTCTGCGTATATCCGGGCGATGGCTGAGATGAAGTCCGGATCCACAGCCGAAGGTCCGTACCTGCTGGGTATGGATATCGGGACGGGCGGCGTTAGGGTGGGCATCTTCGACCGCAAGGGGACGCCGGTCGTCTTCGAGGGCGTAGAGCTCGATACGCACCACCCCCGCCCCGGACGAGCGGAGCAGGATCCCGAGACGTGGTGGTCGGGCCTGGCAACGGCGACGCGACGGGCGTTGGAGGAGGGAGGCGTCTCGCCGGGGGAGATATTGGGGATCGGTGTGGACGCCACGGCATCCACGGTGCTGGCGGTGGACGAGCAGGGCGGACCCCTGCTGCCCGCCATCATGTGGATGGACGTTCGCGCCTCCGAGGAGGCGGCGCGGATAGAGGAGACGGGCGACCCAGCGCTCAAGTACAGCGGGTACGGCGCGGTCTCCGCCGAGTGGGGTCTGCCCAAGGTTCTCTGGCTCAAGGAGAACGAGCGGGAGGCCTACGATGGCGCCGGACGCGTCTGCGACTGTCTGGACTGGATCAACCACCGGCTGACCGGCGAGTGGGCGTCTTCCATCAACGTGGTCAGCACAAAGTATTTCTACGATCGTGACGAAGGGGGCTGGCCGGAAAGCCTCTACGGGACGGTAGGCGCCGACGACGCGATGGAAAAATTCCCGCCGGCCGTGCTCGACGTGGGCAGCGTGGTCGGAGGGCTGAGGCGGGAGGCGGCGGAGGAGCTTGGTCTGAGGATCGGCACGCCGGTGGCCCAGGGGGCCCTGGACGCTTACTCCGGGGCGCTGGGCTTAGGGGTGGTCGAACCCGGCAAGTTGGCGCTCATCACGGGTTCCTCGCATGTCATGATCGGGCAGTCCGCCGCCCCGATCCACGGCCAGGGATTATGGGGCGCCTATACCGACGCCATGATTCCGGGCCAGTACACCGTCGAGGCCGGGCAGGTCTCCACCGGCTCGGTAGTGGCCTGGTTCAAGAAACGCTATGCCAGCGAAGCCGTGACCGCGGAGGCCCAAAAACGCGGTGTAGACCCTTACGTGGTCCTCACGGAGATGGCCGAGAAGGTACCCATCGGCTCGGACGGACTCGTCGTGCTCGACTATTTTCAGGGAAACAGGTCGCCCCATACCGACCCGCTGGCGCGCGGCATGATGTGGGGTCTCTCGCTCGCCCACACCCCCGGACACACGTTCCGGGCGATCATAGAGGGCATCTGCTACGGTACCGAGCACATCCTCCGCACCATGCGCGCCCGAGACTTCGAGCCGAGGATAACCGTCGTCTCCGGCGGCCCCACGAAAAACGGGCTGTGGATGCAGATCCACGCCGACGTCTCCAACCTCCCGATCTCCTTTACGCGGGTCAAGGAGGGCTCGGTGCTGGGATCGGCGATGCTGGCCGCGGTTGGAGCCGGGATCTACCCGGACATCCCGACGGCCTCGGACAACATGGTCCACACCGAGAAGACCATATATCCAAACCCCGAGGCCCACGAAGCATACAACTTCTACGTGGACCGCTATATCGAAACCTATCCACGGATGCGAGAGCTAATGCACGAGATGACGCGACACGAAGCGAAGCGCGACAGGGCCCTGGCGGACGCTTGAGTCTCGCAGCCGGGTCCAGGCAGTTTATCTCGACGTAGATAGAGGAGGAAGATGGAGACGGTAACCGTCTTGGGCTCGGGCATAATGGCGACGGCGCTTGCGTGGCCGCTGTCGGACAATGGCCACGAGGTGCGCCTCGTCGGCACTCACCTCGACCGCGACGTCATAGACTGCATCGAGGAGAGTGGCGTACACCCGAACCTCAACTTCGAGGTCCCGGAAGGAGTGCGCGCCTACCAGTTAGAGGAAGCCGAGGAGGCTTTCGAGGGCGCCCAGATCGTGATGAGCGGTGTCAACTCTTTCGGGGTACGCTGGGCTAGCGAGCAACTGGCGTCGCTCTTGAAACCGGGCGTGATGGTGATCGCGGTCACCAAAGGGATGGATGCTGACGAAGACGGCAATCTAAGGATCCTGCCCGAGGTCCTGGCCGAACAGGTGCCCCAGGACGTGAGAGAGCAGGTCTCCTGGTCGGCCATCGTCGGCCCGTCCATCGCCGGCGAGGTGGCCGCGCGACGGGACACCTGCGTGGTCTTCACCGGCGAAGACGCGGGCGTTCTGGAGAAGCTAGCGGCGACCTTCCGTACCGACTTCTATCACGTCTGGACCAGCACGGACTTCGTCGGGTGCGAGGTGTGCGCGGCCATAAAGAACTGCTACGCCTTCGGGGCCGGTTTCATGAAGGGCATCCTGGACCGAAAGGGCGAGTCGGAGGTAAAGTACCGCAACTTTAACTATGGAGCGGCGCTCTTCGGGCAGGCGACGCGCGAGCTCGGGCAGTGGATGGAGCTTCTTGGCGGAACGCCCGAGACGCCCTACGGGCTTCCCGGAGTCGGGGACATGTTCGTCACCAGCATGGGAGGACGCAACGTGAAGGCGGGACGTTTCGTCGGCGCAGGCGTACCGTTCTCCGAGGTCCAGGATGAGCGGATGAAGGGTGTGACGCTTGAGGGAGTGGCTGCCATCAGGGTCGTCGGCGGCGCGCTGCCGAAGCTGATGGAGCGCGGCGTCATCTTCCAGGAAGACTTCCCGTTGATGCGCCACCTGTATGAGGTCGTCGCCCTAGATGAGCCCCTCGATATGCCCTGGAGCGCGTTCTTCGGCGGAGAGAGCCGCGGAAAAGCTGAAGCAAGAACAATAACGAAGTGAACCACGAGAGATTGTATTTGGAGAGTGTCGGGGACCGGCCCTTCGAGCTGATCGTGGTGGGGCCGGCATGGTTCAGCGGCATAGGTGGATCGCGGAGATGAGCCAACCACACTGCCGTCGTACATACACTTTCTTCGACCATCTCGGCTCATGTGCGACTCCTCTCTTTATTCATTGTCCGGCATGGAGCCCCGCGTGGCCATCCTCCGGGAGGCGTAATCCAGCCAACCGTGGTGGTCGTAGTGGCCCATCGGCAGGCTCCTTAACTGCCTGAGCCTCTCTACCTCCGCCTCGTCCGCCTGGACGATCCAGCGTCCCGAGGACTCTTGCTTGCGAGCCTCGACCCAGCCCCGCCCTATCCAGCCATGAAGCGTCCCACCGGGCATCCGGAGCACTCGGGCCAGTTCCGCGAGCCACCACTCGTCCTCCGCGGGACCTCCCGCCCCGAAGTCGCGTGGACCCCGGCGGCGGACCGGGCGCAGCCCGAGCCGTTGGAGCACTTCGGTGACGGCCTGTCGGCCTAATCGTCCGGCCTGCTTGGGCGGGCGGTAGCCTTCGCGGTTGAGCGTTTCGGCGATCTCTTTGGTGGACATCTCCTGTGCGACGAGTTCGCGGACGCGCTCGCACAATTCGGGGTAGTAGCTGAGGCGCTCCATCTTGCTCACCGGCCGGATCACCACGCCTTCGGTCTCGGAGCCTCCCACCCACTCGATGCTGACGCGCAGCCGCTCGCTGTTGCCCTCGTTCTCTACGACGACTCTCTCGACGATCTGGCGCACTATCTCCTTGCGCTCGGCGGTAGTCGTCTGCGGAGAGTGCCACAGCGCGGGTATGTCCTTGGCCAGCCTTCGGATGTTCTCGCGCTCGGCCTCCGAGAGAGGCCGGGGCTGCTCGGCAACGAAGCGCCGGTAGTCCTCTTGGAGCTGTCTTTGGGCCTCGAGCTTCTCCTCCCACTCCCGGGCGAGTTGACGCGCCACCAGCCGGTTCTCCGGCTCGATCAGGCGGTAGTGCCTGCCGGCCCTCTCCGCTTCGTATGAGGCGCGTTCGAGACGCTTGCGCCACAGCCCGTCGAGTTCCTCGCGCTCCTTCTCTAGGTATTCCGAGGCCTCCAGCGAGAGTTCCAAGGCCGCAGGCTCGAGGGCCTTCAAGACCCATCCTCCGACGAACTCGTCCAAAGGGGCGCCGGGCAGGTAGTGGCAGTAGCCTTCGGCGTAGTCGGTGGCCAGGCGGCTGCAGGTGTAGGTGTGTAGCTTGTTGGCGCCTCCATAGCGTACCTGCATCCGGTGGGCGCACTTGCCGCAGATGAGAAGCCCCTGCAAAAGCGAGGGGCCGTGGCGCACCGCGCCCCGCTCCTCGGCACGAGCACGGTTCGCCGCCAGCCTACGAAGATTCGTCTCGTACTGCTCCAGGGAGATGTAGGCGGGGAAGCTCTCTTCGATGAAGGCGTGCCACCGCCCCCGATCGAGTACCACGCGACCGGTGGAGGGCTTTCCCGGGCGTTTCTTGCGGGGATCGACCTGCCTCTTGCCGTAGGCGTAGACCCCGGCGTAGATGGGGTTCTTGAGCATGTTCTGCAGCGTCATCCGGTTGGGCTTGCGCCACCGCAGTTCGCCTTTGCCCGCTCCTTCGCGGACGCGCACTCCGAGGTGGATGCCGTTTGAGACCAGGTACCTGAGCAGGGCATGGAGGGTGCCAAGCTCCTCGAACTTCCTGAAGACGAGCCTGACCACCTGCCGGACCTGCTCGTCGGGGTCCAAGACTACCTCCCCGGAGGGCTTCCTCGCGTAGCCTACGGGCAGAGCGAACGCGAGTTCGCCGCGGCGGGCCTTGGAGAGCTTTCCCTCGTGCAGCCGCTGCTTTAGGACATGCAGCTCCGCCTCGCTCATGGTCCCTTTGAGGCCGAGGAGCAGCCGGTCGTTGTACTGCGAGGGGTCGTAGACGCCGTCGAGGTCCGCGATCAGGGTTCCGAAAAGCGCGCAGATCTCCAGAAGCTGATGCCAGTCCTTAGAAGAGCGCGCAAGGCGGGACATCTCCACACCCAGGATGAGCCCCACGTGGTCGAGGCCGACCTCCGCGACCAGCCTTGCGAACCCCTCCCGGCCCTCCGCGCTGGCTCCGGATTTACCCAGATCCTCGTCGATGACGAGGACGCGCCCCTCCGGCCAGCCCATGGCGATGGCGCGGCCCACCAGGCCATACTGGAGGTTGGTGGACTCGCGATGGTCCATCATCTGCTGGACGGTGGACTGCCTGACGTACACCACCGCCAGCCGCTCCAGGTGCCCATCGCCGATCTTCTCGGAGCGCGGCGTGGGAAGCTCAGGAAGACGATCCATGGCCATCACCTTCCTCCCGTGAAGCCGTGGCGACGTTCGCCTGCGTCGCCATCCGGCGTTCCAGGAGTTTGCTCAGCAGCGCCACAAGACGCCTGCGGTTCGGCGGTGGCAGTTGCTCCCAGGTGGGTGGGGAGTTCTCCTCTAGAGGCGGGGGGGAACCAATCCGTCAGACATGCCGCACGCTCCTGTCGTTTGTCTGCGTTTCGGGAAGGTCCGAGCCTCTGTGCCAACTCGACCATTCCCAGTAGCCCGGGGAGTCCAATGGTAGGCCGCGCCGGAGGTTTTGTCTGTACGGGGGCATTGTGGTTGGGTAATGGAGCGGACATTTGGATGGCTGGTGCGGAACCGCCGTTTAATCAAAGACTACGAGCGGATTGTGCAGAGCAGTGGAGGGATTCAGCCCGACGAAGCGCCAGGCACGAGATTAGTCAGGGACTAAGGTACCTCTACCAACCTTGGAGCTGGAGGCAGGGACTATGAGACATAGAAGCGAGCCACTATATCCCTTACTAGAGGTCCTCCTCAATTTGATGGGATATAACCAGTAGGAAGCCTTTTAAGAACGTGCTGGGAGACAAGAAGGCCCACTAGAGTAAGTACCATAAAGGAGGAGAACCGATGGACAGGGAATCGGCGCAACGACCTGACTCCATTGGAGCTTCCGTTCGGCTTGGCGAATCTAGTGGCATCTCCAGGTCGCCTGGGTGAGGCCGCCAGGTGGCAGCGGCGCGTCGAGGGGTTCGTCCTCGATCAGATCGGGAACCCTCCCGCGCGGGTGTTGGAGGTGGGATGCGGGAAGGGAGATCTGGCCTACGCCCTCGTAGGCGCCGGCTACTCCGTCACCGCCATCGACCCCCGGGCTCGCGAAGTCCCGATCTTTCGACGCGTCGGGATAGAGGAGTTCTCCGGACAGATGCTCGAGGAAATCGGACGTCGCTTCGCCCAACGATCTTTCTCGCGGCGGCCGTACCTGTACCCGGATCTGGGCGACAACACGTCGGAAGCAGACGGGCTGGCGGCAATAGAGGCGGGAGAGATCAACGCCACGAGCTTCTGCTACGTGGGCGCTGTCGCGTCGGATAGGAGCGCTTTCACGCGCTGGGCGGGTGCTTGACGTGCTCCCAATTCTTGGCGAGGCGGACATCACGCAAGAGCTTCAGCACGCCACGATCTAACGCGCGGCAGCCGTCGGGCATCCTCGAAATGGCTTCCTCTGCCGAAGCGGTCTCGCGTCCGGTGGTCGAGGCCAGCCTCTGGTGAGAGCCTGACAAGGCATCGTGGGCGGCCTGGAGCAGGCCATCGGCTGACGGGTTGCAGTACGGTTGCGGTAAATCGAAGCTCGGCTGCTCTGCCTTACCCCTTGTTTTACCTGCAAAACAGCACTTTTTGTAGAGCCGACGAGCGGACTCAAACCGCTGACCTGCTCATTACGAGTGAGAAAAAGGGTGTTTCCGGGCATTGCAGAGGTTTGCAGAATCCGCTTATCTAAGCCGTTTTCTCTTCTCCGGTTTGTCCAGTGTTGCGGCGCATTGCAGCCTGGGTGATGTAGAGGTGATGTATATTGATGTCTGCGGCGTCAGGACTTCCTGCGCTGGCGGTCACGTTTCTTCATGCGGGCCTCTTTGCTGCTTGTCCCGGCCCCGCGATGGTAGTTAAAGTCCGCCTTGCACTTATCCTTGATCCCATTTCGGCTGGGGCAAAAGCGCCTGTCAGCTCGAGGCTTGCGCCACCCACTGACACTGACGTCTCCGGCGCCGGACTTCATCTGTTCCGCTTTCTCCGAGTCCATGTCCAGCAGCGCCCCGCACCACTCGCAACGCCGGGGCTGGCCACGCATGAGCCACTCCATCTGTAGCCACATGGCCCCTAGCAGTGAATCGACGGCCCACCCCCGTTTGTGAGAGCTGCCGTTACGGACCGGAAAA
>DASSCV010000443.1:0-15067 GCA_035697505.1 Rubrobacter sp. | reverse complement strand
CGTCTCGGCCACAGCGAAGTTCGCCCCCGAGATGCCGACCTTCGCAGCAAGGAACTTCTCGCGCAGATACAAACGGGCCGCCTCTGTCAGATCGGAAGGACTGTCGGAGAGATTCTGCGCGCCAAGCTCTTCTATAAAGAGATCCCGGATCTCCGCCCGGTTCTTGTGGATCGCGGGCACCAGGATGTGTGAGCTCGTCTCCCCAGCGAGTTGGATGATGAGCTCCGCGAGATCCGTCTCGAAAGCCCTGATACCCTCCCTCTCCAGATGCTCGTTGAGTTTTGTCTCGTCAGTAGCTATGGACTTGACCTTGACGACCTCTTCCGCGCCCTTGTCTCTTACGATCCCGGCGATTATGCGGTTCGCCTCCTCGGCGTCGCGCGCCCAGTGGACCTCGCCTCCGGCGCTCGTTACGGACTCTTCGAGCTGCAGCAGGTACTCGTCGAGGTGGCGCAGGACGCGCTCCTTGAGCGCGCGTCCTGCCTCCCTGAGCCCTTCCCAGTCAGGCATCTCATCGACGGCGACGGCGCGCTTGAGCCGGATGGTCTGGGTGGCCTTCCCGAGGTTGCGCCTTAGCTGCGAGTCGGAGAGGCTCTCCTTCGCCGACTCCTCGAACGTCGGAGTCGGGCCAGGGGAGAATGCGTCTGACTTCTTCGTCTCCACTATCCCTCCTCTGCCTTGCTGGCGAGTATCTGGGCGAGATGCACGGTCTCCACTCCAGTTCGAAGGCGGCCGAGTCCGCCGCCGATGTGCATCAAGCACGAGTTGTCTCCTGCCGTGCAGACCTCGGCCTCGGTGTCGAGGACGCGTCGGATCTTGTCCGAGAGCATCGCGGCGGAGGTGTCCGCGTTCTTGACCGCGAAGGTCCCGCCGAACCCGCAGCACTGCTCGGCCTCGGAGAGCTCTACGAGGTCGATGCCTCGCACGTTCCGTAACAGCTCCAGCGGAGCTTCTCCGACTTCCAGCATCCTCAATGAGTGGCAGGTCGGGTGGTAGGTCACGCGGTGCGGGTAGTAGGCGCCGACATCGGTGACGCCGCGTTTCTTGACCAGGAACTCGGAGAGCTCGAAGACTTTCGGGCCCAGCTCCTCGACCTGTTCGGCGAGACGCCCGTCCCCGGCGAGGTCCGCGGCCATCGGGTAGAGTTCGCGCACCATGCCAACACAGGAGCCGGAGGGCGCGACGACGGCCTCGTAACCGCCGAAGATCTCCACGAAGCGCCTTACGAGGGGGATGGCCTCGCGCTGGTAGCCCGTGTTGAAGTGCATCTGGCCGCAGCACGTCTGCGCGTAGGGAAAGTCTACCTCCACCCCGAGACGTTCGAGAACCTCGACGGTAGCGCGTCCCGTCTCGGGGAAGAGCGTGTCGTTGAAGCAGGTTATAAAGAGCGCAACGCGCACCGCTACGTTCCCTTCTACGGGATAAGGAACTTCAGTACGTAGGCTTGAAGCGTAACCCAGATCGCCATCACGAGGGTGAGTGCGATGGACCATTTCAGGACCAGCCGCAACAAGTCGCCCTCCTTGCCCTGGAGACCCGTGGCGCTCGTGCCGACAGCGAGGTTCTGCGGGGAGATCATCTTCCCCAGGACGCCGCCGGAGGAGTTGGCGCCGACCGTAAGGTTCGGGCTGACCCCGATCTGCTGGGCCGTGACCTTCTGCAGATTGGCGAACAGAGCGTTGGATGAGGTGTCAGATCCCGTAAGCGCCACCCCAAGCCACCCGATGAACGAGGCGAAGAACGGAAACAGAACGCCGGTCGCGGCGAACGCGAGGCCAAGGGTGTAGGTCACGCCCGAGTAGTTCAGGAGGTACGCGAGCCCGAGGATCGAGGCTATAGTGAGGATGGCAGACCAGAGTTGTTTGAGCGTCTGGCCGTAGATCCTCAATGCCCGTCCAGGCCCCACCCTGAGGACGGCGAGGGCGATGAGGTCGGCGATCAGGATGATCGTGCCCGCCGCCGAGAGCCAGTTGGTCGAGTAGGAGGCGGAGTAAGGGGCCGGTTCCGGTACGACCGGTGGCTGCTGTTCGACCTGCCCATCGAGTCCCGGCCACGGCACGACCGGCAACCCGGTCGTCGGGTCCACCGCCGCCGAGGGGAAGTTTACAGCGGTCTGGATGCCGCCGACGGCGGCTTTGATCGGGGGCACCTGCACCAACAGGAACAGCGCGACGATGATGATGAACGGCGACCATGCGTAGAGCGTGCGGCCGATTGGTGGGGTGTCGTAGCTCTCGCGCTCATCCGCCGCCGGCTCGTTCTCGAAGTGCCACTCGCTCGAAGGGCGCCAGAACGAGAGCAACCCGATAACCGCGACCACCGTGATCAGGGCCGCCAGCAGGTCAGCGAGCTCGGGGCCGAGGACGTTGGAGACCACGAACTGCGTCCCCGCAAAGGCGATGCCGCTGACCGCGATCACCGGCCACACCTCCAGCATCCGCCTAAAGCCGGACATCACCGTGACGAGCATGGCGGGGATGATGAGCGCCAACAGCGGTGTCTGGCGCCCGACCATCTGCGAGAGCTCCATGGTGTCCAACCCAGCCACGCTGGCACCGGTCAGGATGGGTATGCCGAACCCGCCGAACGCGACCGGCGCCGTGTTTGCAAGCAGCGCCAACGCCGCCGCGTAGATGGCCTCGAAGCCGAGCCCTGCCATCAGGGAGGCCGTGATGGCGACCGGCGTCCCGAAGCCGGCTGTCGCCTCGAGGAGCGCCCCGAAGACGAAGGCGATAAGCACGACCTGTATCCGCCGGTCGTTGCTCACACCAGCGAGCGAGTCGCGGATGGTGTCGAAGAGGCCCGTGTCCACGATGACGTTGTAGATAAAGATGGCGTTGATAACGATCCAGACGATGGGAAAGAGCCCGAAGCAGATCCCAAGGAGCGTCGCGTCGAGGGCGAGTCCTATCGGCATCCTGTAGACCAGCACCGAGATCACGAGCGCCACCGCCAGGGTAACCAGCGAGGCCCACTGCGCCGCGATCCTGAGGCCGGCAAGCAGCACGAAGAGCACCAGGATGGGTATGGAGGCCACCACGGTCGAGAACACCAGGCTTCCGGCGACCGGCTCGTAAATCTGTTCGTACACTTGATCCTCCCTTTCCACTCTGTCCGACTCGAAAAGAATGGCACCACGTAAAGCCAGGCGCAAGTCCCCTGACCACCCGCGTTAGAGGGCAGAGACGAGCGCCACCCTGAGGTCGTTGACGTTGGTGCCTGTCGGCCCCGTGACGAGCAGGGCCTCACCTGCCATCAGCGCCGCATACGAGTCGTTCCCCGCCAGCGCCCCCTCAGGGTCCAGGTCGGCGTCCCTGATCCTCTGCGCCGTCTTACCGTCAACGATCCCGCCTGCCGCGTCGGTCGAGCCGTCGTTCCCGTCTGTGTCCGCGGCGAACGTTGCCCAACCATCGATGCCGTCAAGCTCGACCGCAAGCGCCAGCACAAATTCCTGGTTCGGGCCGCCGGTGCCGCCTCCGCGCACGGTCACCGTCGCCTCACCGCCCGAGACGATGGCGCACGGCGGCGGGGCCGGGTTGCCGCTCGCCAGTACCTCCCTTATGATGGCCGCGTACATCGAGGCCGCCCCGAGGGCGTCGCCTGTGAGGGTGGTGGTGAGCAGCAGCGGCGCGTACCCAAGCTCCTCTGCCCTCTTCGCCGCAGCCTCGGCCGCGTGCCAGCCGCCGCCGCAGATACAGTTCACGACGTTCTCGAAGATGGGGTCGTCCGATGCCGGGGTCTCTTCCGCACTCTGCAGGTGTGTCGCGATGCTCTCCGGTGGCTCTATCCCGTAGCGTTCCAGCACGCGCCGTGTGCTATCGAGGGTCGTCGGGTCGGGGGCTGTGAGGCCGCTCGCGATGGAAGAGGGCTCGTCGCCAACCACGTCCGAGAGCAGGAGGGCTATGATCGGGGCTGGATGGGCCAGCCGTACCAGTCCGCCGCCCTTCAACATAGAGACGTGCTTCCTTACGGTGTTGATCTCGCCTATATCCGCCCCGCTCCTGAGGAGATCTCCTGTGAGCTTCTTCAGGTCCGCAAGCTCGATAGGAGGAGACGGATCTGCGAGCAGCGCCGAGGCCCCACCGGAGATGAGAGCAAGCAGCAAGTCTCCCTCTCCCAGAGATTCTGCATATTCCTGTACCCTGCGGGCCGCCTCCACGCTTCTCTCGTCGGGCTCGGGATGGGAGGCGAAGAGGGTCTCGAAGCCCTCGGGACCTGGATCGTGGCCGTCTTTGGTGACGACGAGCCCGCCGGAGACCTTCTCCCCAAGAAGCTCCTCAGCGGCCTTCGCCATCGCTCCTGCCGCCTTGCCCGCCGCTAGTACGAACACGCGCCGCGGCTCGAAACGCTTCTCTCCGGCCAGGATGGCGCCGTCTTCGAGCTCTAGCTCGCGCCGCACGGCCCGCTGCGGGTCGGCGGCGGCTAGACCGGCTGCAAAAATCTCCTGGAGGTCCTCGTGCACAAGGGCATTGTAGCCATCCGGGAGTTCGGCGCCCAGTTGGGTTATGCTTGTGGCGGAAGGAGGGTCGGCATGAGGTTCAGCGCGAACGTTTCTATCCTGTTCAAGGAGGTCCCGCTCCTGGAGCGTTTCGGGCTGGCGGCCGCAGCAGGCTTCTCGGCAGTCGAATTCTGGTGGCCCGGTCATCAGGCGGAGCCGGGGGCGGTAGAGCGCGCCGCCCAAGACGCCGGACTCGACGTGGCGCTCTTCAACTTCGACGCCGGAGACATGGCGGCCGGAGACAGAGGGCTCGTGAGCGATCCCGAGCGGCAGCATCTATTCAGGGAGAATGTGCCAATAGCCCTCGATCTGGCGCGTGTGCTCGGCTGCGAGAGGATGAACGTGCTCGTGGGGCATGAGATCCCCGGCCTGGACCGCGAAGAGCAGCTCGCGCTGGCACGCGAGAACGTACGCTTCGCCGCGGAGAAGGCAGAGACGGCGGACGTCACGGTCATGGTCGAGGCGGTGAACACCTTCGAGAACGGACCCTATCTCTTGTACACCACGGAGCAGGCCGTGGAGTTCGTGGAGCATGTCGAAAGGGAGAACGTGCGGATACAGCACGACTTCTACCACATGCAGCGCATGGAAGGGAACCTGGTCGCCAACCTGCGCGAGCACTTCGACCAGATCGGGCACGTCCAGATCGCGGATTCTCCAGGGCGTGGGGAGCCGGGGACGGGTGAGATCCACTACCCTTACGTCCTAGCCGCCCTCGAAGATCTCGGTTATGACGGCTACGTCGGACTGGAATACAACCCGACGACGGAGACCACCGAGGAGAGTCTGAAATGGCTGCCCAAGGAACTGCGAGGCGGGGACGTGGCCGTCTCTGATCTGGGACTTTAGAGAGGAGCAACATGGCTGAGAAGGTAGGTTTTATAGGACTTGGGATCATGGGCCGGCCGATGGCGAAGAACCTGATGGAAGCGGGCTACGAGCTGGTCCTGCACAACCGCAGCCCGGAGAAGGCGGAGGACCTGGCAAATGAAGGAAACGCGACTGCCTCCGAGAGCCCGAGGGAGGTGGCTGAGGCGTGCGACATCGTCATCACCATGCTCCCCGACTCCCCTGACGTGGAGGCCGTAGTGGCTGGGGAGGGCGGCGTCCTCGAAGGCATCCGCGACGGCGCGTTGCTCGTGGACATGAGCACGATCTCGCCGGTAGTCACCGAGGAGCTCTCGGAGAAGGTCCGAGAGAAGGGCGCCTCGATGCTGGATGCTCCGGTCTCCGGAGGCGACGTGGGGGCCATAGAGGGCGCACTCTCCATCATGGTGGGAGGTTCGGAGGAGGACTTCGAGCGCGCTCGCCCACTGTTCGACGTGATGGGCAAGGTGGCGACGCATGTGGGACCCATCGGAGCCGGTCAGGTGGTCAAGGCGTGCAATCAGATCGTGGTTGCGCTTACCATCGAGGCTGTCTCCGAGGCGCTGGTGTTAGGCTCCAAGGGCGGGGTCTTGCCTGAGAAGCTGGTGGAGGCGCTCTCCGGGGGGCTGGCTGGCAGCGCGGTGATGGAGGCCAAGAAGGAGAAGTTCTTCTCCCACGACTTCGAGCCGGGTTTCAGGATAGAATTGCACCACAAGGATCTGGGTATAGCCCTTGCAGCAGGCAGGGAGTACGGGGTTGCCCTGCCGGTCACGGCCATCGTGGACCAGATGCTCGAAGCATCGAAGGCCAAGGACCGGGGCGACAGGGATCACTCGGCGCTACTCACCCTGCTGGAGGAAGCCGCGCAACACGAGATAGGGGAGGGAGGCTGAGGCTTCCCGCCGAAGGAGGGAACACATGGAGCGTAGCCGGCTCATAAGGGAGATGGAAGGCATCGTGGGCGCGGAGGGCGTGGTCCACGAGCACGAGCAGCTACGCACTTACGAGTGCGACGGTCTCATGAACTACCGCGTCATCCCCAACCTCGTCGTCCTTCCTGAGACCGGCGATCACGTCCAGAAGGTAGTCAAGCTCTGCTACGACGAGGGAATTCCCTTCGTCGCGCGGGGCTCGGGGACCGGCCTCTCGGGCGGGGCCTTGCCGGTCGAGTCGGGCGTTTTGATCGTGCTCTCCAGGATGCGCAAGATCCTGGAGGTAGACATCCCGAACCAGCGCATCGTGGTCGAGCCTGGCGTCGTCAACATTTGGGTGAGCCAGGAGGTTGCCGACGAAGGTTACTACTACGCCCCAGACCCGGCCAGCCAGATCGTCTCCTCCATCGGCGGCAACCTGGCCGAGAACTCCGGCGGCGTCCACTGCCTGAAGTATGGCTTTACCACAAATCATGTCATGGGCGCGGAGGTCGTGCTGCCTGACGGCTCGGTGACGCACATCGGGGGCGGCAGGGCGCCAGATGCGCCTGGCTACGACCTGCTCGGCGCTTTCGTAGGCTCGGAGGGGACGCTGGGTATCGCCACCAGGATCACGCTCCGGCTTTGCCGCGTCCCTGAGGCGGTGCGAACCTTGCTTGCAGGCTTCGAAGACACCGAAGGGGCCGGCGGTACGGTCTCAGGTATCATCGGCGAGGGGATAATACCCGCCGCCATCGAGATGATGGATCGCCTGACCATGGAGGCCGTCGAGGCGGCCGTGCATCCGGGCCTGCCCGACGCCGGCGCGGTGCTCGTCATCGAGCTGGATGGACCTGAAGCTGAGGTAGAGGAACAGTTCGGGCGGGTGCTGGAGATCTGCGAGGAGAACGAGGCCACCGAGATCCGGGTGGCCGAGGACGACGAAGAGCGCGCCCTCTTCTGGAAAGCCCGCAAGGCCGCTTTCGGTGCTATGGGCCGCATCGCCAATGATTACTACGTCCAGGACGGCGTCATCCCGCGCACGGAGCTCCCCGCAGTTCTTGGCAGGATCTCCGAGCTCGCCGGGGAGTACGGCCTGCGGGTCGCCAACGTCTTCCACGCGGGGGACGGGAATTTGCATCCTCTCGTTCTGTACAACAACGAGACCGAGGGCGAGGCCGAGAGGGCTGAGAAGCTGGCCGGCGAGATCGTCTTCGCCTGCCTGGAGCACGGGGGATCTCTGACAGGGGAGCACGGCATCGGGGAGGACAAGAAGAAGTACATGCCCAGGATGTTCACCGACGATGACATGAACGTCATGCAGCTTCTGCGGTGTGCGTTCGATCCGCACCAGATATCCAACCCGGGCAAGATCTTTCCCACCCCCCGCCTCTGCGGCGAACGCCCAGGCCCCTTCCACATGCACCCCTTGCAGAAGGCCGGCATCGTGGAGCAGTTCTAATGCAGACGGAGAAAGGACTTGCAGAAGACCTGCGACGCATAGTCGGCCCTGACAACGTCCACGAGGCAACGGAAGAGGATGCCGTCGAAGGCGTCGAGCCCGACTTCGTGGTCGAGCCTGGCTCCGTCCAGGAGATCAGCGACGTGATGAAGCTAGCCGCAAGCGAGGGCCTGGCCGTCGCGCCCAGGGGTAGCGGCACGAAGACGCACATCGGCGACCCGCCGCGCAGGCTCGACCTCATAGTAAGCACCGCGCGACTGAACGAGGTGCTGGAGCACACCCCGGGAGACCAGATCGTCCGTCTCGAGGCCGGGGTGAAGCTGGAAGACCTGCAAGAACACGTCTCCGGCTCGGACCAGATGCTGGCCATAGACCCGCCGGAGAGCGGGGCCACTATCGGTGGAATAGTCGCGGCCAACTCTTCCGGGCCGAGACGGTACAGGTACGGCACTATCCGCGACCTGATCATCGGCATAACCGTCGTCCTGCAGGACGGCACCGTGGCCAAAGCAGGCGGCAAGGTCGTCAAGAACGTGGCCGGCTACGATCTCTCGAAGCTCTACACCGGCTCTCTCGGCACCCTGGGTATCATCGCCAACGCCAACTTCCGCCTCCACCCGCGCCCGGAAGCGGCCCGTACCGTAGCCGTAGAGGTGGCGGGACCCCAGCAGGCACAAGCTGCAGCGCAGGCTATAGTTCATTCTCAGATCGAGGCCACAGCCGTCGAGCTGCACTACGGCGAAGACGAGAAGCGGCTGAAGGTCCTATTGGAGAGCATCCCCGGCGGCATAGACGCCAAGACGGAGACCGCCTTCTTCCTCCTCAAGCAGTTCGGGGAGGTTCGGACGCTTTCGGACGAGGAGGCGGATCATCCCGGTCACCTGACGACCGCCGAGGTCGTCCTGAAAATAGGGGCTCCGCCGGCGGATCTGGCCGCGGTGCTCGAATCGGTCTTCGGCGCGGCCGAGCGCAAGGGTTTCGGGCATCCGCGCATCACGGGTCACGCTGGGTCCGGAGTAACCCTCGTCGGGTTCTCCGGGGAGAGCGAAGCTGGTGCGGCCGGGTTCGTGGAGGAGATGCGCGAGATCTGGGTTCGCCGAGGCGGAAGCGTGACCCTGCAACGTGCTCCTCTAACCCTGAAGCAGAGAGTGAGTACGTGGGACAACGGGGGAGACTATCTCGGTCTCATCCGGAGGGTGAAGGAGAAGTTCGATCCCCGGGGCGGCATGAACCCCGGCAGGTTCCTGGGAGGTAACTAGTGACGGAGCGAAACGGTCAGGACGGAGCCCGTGAAGCAGGCGACGACCGCTACGACGCGACGGACGCAACGCAGCGCCGGAGCGACGAGGGGACGGCGCGCGAGGACGCTATGGTTGGTGCCATCGGCGCCGGGAGTCCGGAGGATGTGGGGCAGAGCACCTTCGCGGCCACTACGGACTCTCTGCAACACACCATGGGCGAGGACAGGCCCGAGAGCGGCAGCTATGCGTTCCCGGCCTTCGACGACCACCATCCGCCGGACAAGGCGCTCATAGACGAGTGTGTCCACTGTGGCTTCTGCCTGCCGACGTGCCCCACCTACGTGCTTTTCGGGGAAGAGATGGACTCTCCGCGCGGGCGCATCTACCTGATGAACAAGGGCCTCGACGAGGAGCCGATGAACGACGAGATGGTCCGCCACTGGGACCTCTGCCTGGGGTGCATGGCCTGCGTTACGGCCTGCCCATCCGGCGTGCAGTACGACAAGCTCATCGAGTCCACGCGCCAGCAGGTCGAGCGCCGCTACGAGCGCCGGGCCGACGACAAGGCTTTCAGGGAGATGATCTTCCAGTTCTTCCCCTATCCCAACCGCCTTCGGGCCGTAGCAGCACCGATGCGCCTCTACCAGCGCTTCGGGATCGGAGACAAGTTGCGCAGGGCCGGCATCATGCAACGCATCCCGGCCAGGATGCGGGCCATGGAAGCCCTTGTGCCGGATCTACCAAGAGAAGAGAAGATCCCTGAACTCACAGGCCCTGTAGGCGAGAAGCGTCGCAGGGTCGGTGTCCTGACGGGCTGTGTCCAGCGGGTCTTCTTCTCCCAAGTCAACGCCGCCACGGTCCGCGTTCTGGCCGCCGAGGGTTGCGAGGTAGTGGCCCCCAAGCAGGGTTGTTGCGGCGCCCTCTCCACCCACGCGGGCCGCGAGGAGGAGTCCCTGGACTTCGCCCGCAAGACCATAGACACTTTCGAGGACCTGAACCTGGACAACGTCGTCGTCAACGCCGCAGGCTGTGGCTCGACGATGAAGGAGTACGGTTACCTGCTGCGCGACGATCCGGAGTACGCACAGAGGGCGAAGGCCTTCAGCGCACAGGTCCGCGATGTCTCGGAGTTCCTTCAGGAACTTGGCCTTGTGGCAGAGCGAAATCCGTTGCCTGTTACGGTGGCCTACCACGACGCCTGCCACCTGGCACACGCGCAGGGAATCCGCAAGCAGCCGCGCCAGACCCTCAAGCAGATACCGGGGATGGACGTAAAGGAGATCCGTGAGGCCGAGATCTGCTGTGGATCTGCAGGCATCTACAATATGGTCGAGCCCGAGCCCGCCGCCGAGCTCGGTGAGCGCAAGGCAAACAACATCCTGAAGACCGGGGCCCAGATGATCGTTACCTCCAACCCTGGCTGCATGCTCCAGATACAATCCTCTCTGAAGAAGATGGGCCGGGACGGCCTCCCGATGGCCCATCCTGTGGAGGTCCTGGACGCTTCCCTGCGCGGGGTGCCTGTAGAGACGCTACTCGACAAGTAACATGAAAGTCGCTCGTTCCCTCCTGGCTGTCCCCGCAACCCGGCGGAAGATGGCCGAGAAGGCGCTCGCCTCGGCCGCCGACGCCGTGTTCCTCGACCTCGAAGACGCCGTCGCCCCTGACAGCAAACCTGCTGCCCGCGGAGACGTTGTCTCTGCTCTACAGGAGCTTGACTGGCGGGGACGCCCCACCGTGTTCCGGGCCAACGCCCTGGACACGCCTTACTTATACAGGGACCTGATCGAGGTGGTAGAACAGGCCGGTGACTCCTTGGACGCCGTAATGATTCCGAAGGTGAACCGGCCCGAGGACCTCCACGTCGTCTCCACCCTGCTCTCCCAACTCGAGCTGGCGATGGATCTGGAAAAGGGCAGGATAAAGGTCGAAGCCCAGATAGAGAGTGCCGAAGGGCTGGCCAACGTAGACTCCATCGCCCGCGCCACGGGCCGCCTCACGGCCCTCCATTTCGGCCCCGGAGATTTCGCTGCGAGCGTGAGCATGCCCCAGACCAGCATCGGTGTGATGGACGAGTGGGACGAAGCGTATCCCGGCCACCGCTTCCACTACGCCATGCAGCGCATCGTCGTCGCGGCCCGCGCTGCCGGGCTGCGCGTCCTCGACGGTCCCGTCGCCGACTATGACGACGAGGAGGGGCTAGGCAGGAGCTGCCTGATCGCCCGCTCTCTAGGCTTCGACGGCAAATGGTGCATCCATCCGGCCCAGATAGCGGTCGTCAACGAGGCCTTCTCACCCACCGATAAGGAAGTGGATTGGGCGAAAAGAGTCGTGGCAGCCTACGATGAGGCGAACGCCGAAGGCTCAGGCTCGGTAAGCGTGGACGGGCAGATGGTGGACGCAGCCTCAATAAAGCTGGCTCGCAACACGCTAGGTAAGGTCCCGAAGAAGGACTCTTGAGCCGAGACCGACGAGGTCACCGCTCCACGGACTCAGCGCACCGCAGGGCTTCTGGCCTGACGGCGGTATAACATGAACCGATGAACGGGCCCGAGCAACTGCCTCTCTTGGCGCGACCCGCAGGACTGAGCGCACGTACGGTGCGCTGGCTTCGGGTCTTGTCGCTCGCGGTGGTGGCTGCGGTATTCGGGCTGTTGTATCTGCTGTCGGCGGAGTTCCGGTCCGAGACGAATCGGGCGTTGGGGATCCTGGGTCGTGGAGACATCGCCGGGCTCAGAGATTACATCGTCTCGTTCGGTCTGTGGGCGCCTGTGGCTTCGTGTTTTCTTATGGTGTTGCAGGCATTGGTTGCTCCCGTACCGTCCTTCCTTATCACTTTCGCAAATGGGCTTGCTTTCGGGGTGTTCTGGGGCTGGATGCTCTCCCTGTTCGGGCACGTGCTCGCGGCGGCCGTGTGCTTCGGGATCTCACGTGCTTTAGGCAGGGTCCCTGTCGAAGTGCTCGTCGGGAAGACGGGGCTCGAGTCGGCCGACCGCTGGTTCGCGCGGTGGGGAGTCTACGCCGTGTTCGTTGGAAGGCTTCTACCTGGTGTCGCCTTCGACGCCATCTCCTACGCTGCTGGTCTCACCAGGATGCGGTTCAGGAGCTTCATAGCGGCCACGGCCCTCGGCATCTTCCCCCAGACGTTCCTCTACTCGTACCTGGGACGCCAGGCGCCCGAGTACGTCGCCCTGTTCCTGGTGACCTCAGGTCTCGTGGTCCTCGGGGTAGTAATGGTCGCCGTCATCAGGTACAGGAGGGAACTCCGCAAGCCCAAAAGTAACCTGCGCTAGCGAAGCGGGCCCTGTGGACGGCTACGTGGCGGGTAGAATAAGCACCATGACACAAATCTTCGATCCACCGATACACACGTCGACCCAGAGAACCGGGTCTCTCATCGTCATTACGGGATCGATGTTCTCCGGCAAGACGGAGGAGTTGATCCGGCGCGTGCGCCGCACTCTCTACGCTCACCGCAGCGCACAGGTCTTCAAGCACACCATCGACACCCGCTCGGAAAACTCCGAGATACGGTCCCACAACGGCGTACCGCACACAGCACTCGCCGTCTCGACGAGCGAAGAGCTTCTAGGGAAGGTAGAGGAGACCACGGACGTCGTGGCCGTCGAGGAGGCGCAGTTCTTCGACGAGGGAATAGTCGAAGTCTGCCGGCGCCTGGCCGACGCGGGATATGAGGTGATCGCCTCGGGCCTCGACATGGATTTCAAGGGCGAGCCGTTCGGGCCGATGCCGAGGCTACTGGCCGAGGCCGACGAGGTAACAAAGCTCAGGGCCATCTGCGCGCGCTGCGGCAGAGAAGCCTCGCGCTCGCAGCGTCTCATAGACGGAAGACCGGCCCCCGTCTCCGCGCCGACCATCCTGATAGGGGCCGAGGAGAGCTACGAAGCCCGCTGCCGCCACTGCCACGAGGTGCCCGAAGGCGTGTTCCAGTACGGATTCCCCGGAATATAGCGAACCGTGGTGACGGGTTAATGCCGCGAAAATACATCGTAGTGCTGATCCTGTTCTGCATCACGTTGAACGCGGCTGGCTTTGTGTGGAAACTCTTCGAGCCCGTTCTGTTCTACGACGAGGTCGCCCACTTCATCACGCCGTTCACGCTCGTGCTGATACTGGCGGAGATAATCTACCGCACTGGGGGAGACGACGAATTCTTCAACACTCCCATGCGGGCAATTATCACAGGCTCTGTCATCGGGCTCCTGGGCGCCACAGGTTGGGAAGGTATCGAGGTCCTGATGTCCTGGATGGGCATAAGCGTATCCAACGCCCTCCTCGATACGATCTTCGATATCTTCCTCGGCGTCCTCGGCGGCGCTGCTGGCGCGTGGGCCGCTGACCGCTATCTCGACCGTATCTTCGGACGCTCTCGCACGAACGCCCACCAGCCCCGAGTCCGTTAGAGCAATTCAGCACGCTAAGCCCTTCGGGCTTCGCTCGTCAGCCAGGGCTCTTGCGCACGCGAAAGATGACGTGCTGACTAACTGCAATGCGCCATTTGCAGAAGTTGACCTTCTGCAAATCGCTCCAGGAAGACACGGCGACGTTACGAGGGTTACATTTCGGGGGATAATGCTAGACAGAGAAACCAGCGGGAGGAGGAGACGTGGGCACTACGGCCTTGATCGTGATCATAGTGGTGGTTGTCGTCGTAGTCTTGTTACTTGTGCTGTTCTTCGCTTCGCGGCGGAGGGCTGCGCAGAGGAGCGAGGAGCAGCGGGAGAGGACCAGGGAGGAGTTCGGCTCCGAGTACGAGCGGACGGCGCAGGAGACAGGCTCCGAGGAGGAGGCCGAGAGAGAATTGAGAGAGCGTCGCGGTCGCGTAGAGCGACGGGTCGAGCCGCTCTCCGAAGAGAGTCGCGGTCGCTATGAAGAGCAGTGGGGAGAGGTCGAGAGGGTCTTCGTAGACAATCCGGAGAGGTCCATAGAGATGGCGGACCGGACCGTCTCCGACATCCTGAACGAGCGCAACTTCGTCTCCGACGCGGGCCAGTCCGACGAGGAGACCGAGCGGGGCCTGGCCGCCATGCACCCTGAGGTCGCCGACGACTACAGGGAGGCACGGCGCATCAGGGCCGACGTCGTGGCCCGTTCGGCGGGACGCGCGGAGGTGGACTCGAACGAGCAGTCCACCGAAGAGTTGCGCCAGGCCATCCGCAAGTATCGCGCGGTCTACCAGCGGCTCGTGCGAGAATAGCGAGGCTGCCGAAGAGTATCCAGGCCTTCGCCGCCGGAGCCATCCTGACGATGCTAGCAAGCACCATGATGCCGGAGGCCTACGAGGAAGGCGGCTCGGTCGTCGGGCTCGCCACTGCGGCAGGCTTCCTCCTCTCCTTCGTCCTGAGCCACCTAGAGTAGGGTAGGTCGTGAACTCATAGGGATGGCCCGTACTTGATGTGCGATCTCGCTACATACTTCGGACCATTTTTGCCGCTATGGGGGTCTTAGCCCGGGACAGGTCTTGTTGTGTAAGTTACTATCGTGAGTTACTATCGACGCACATGTTCGCGAAGGAGGAGGACCGATGGCTCGTTTGGTGTGTCCGTGCGCGCAAGGGGGAGACCTCTGGGGAGAGTTCTGGTGGGTAGGTCGGGAGTACAAGTGGGTGTTCTTCGACGACGATAACACTAGCGAGACCTACACCGAGCAGGTTACGCACTGTCCGGGGTGCGGCAGACCCCTGGATCGGAAGACCCTCAAAACAACATCCGCTTTCGTCAGCCACCAATAGCGAAGCGCATCGCGGGCCCCTTTTTGGGAGTTCGGCGCGACGTCGGATCTACCCGGTCTGTCCCGGGAACGAGCCAACGCAGTCCCCTACGAAATCGTCGACTCGTCCGCAGGCAAAATACGATAGACGTGTATGTAGAATAGATAGATGAATTCGAGAATGTGAGGCGGGGTGATGGACTATGGCGAAGAATCTGGTCACCAGGATCCTCGAGGACCACATGGTCGAAGGGGCGCTAGATCCCGGCGAGGAAGTAGGGCTGAGGATAGATCAGACACTGCTTCAGGACGCCACAGGCACGATGGCCTGCCTGCAGTTCGAGAGGATGGGCGTCGA
>DASSCV010000442.1:0-7708 GCA_035697505.1 Rubrobacter sp. | reverse complement strand
CCCGTGATACCGATGGCCCCGACGAGGCCCTCTTCCTTCGCCTCGATGGCGGCCTCTAGGGAGCCGCCGGGTCCCGTGGCGCGGTCGAGGTCTGCGATGTCGCCTACAGAGTGGAGTTGAAGGAGGTCGACGTTGTCCACGCGCAGGCGTTCCAGGGAGTCCTGGATCTGGCGCTTCGCCGCGTCTTTCTCTCGCAGGCCGGTCTTGGTGGAGAGGAAGATGCGGTCCCTGATCTCAGGCATCCAGCGCCCGTATTGCAGCTCTGAATCTCCATAGTCAGCCGCCGTGTCGAAGTGGTCTACGCCAGCGTCGAGCGCCTGCGCAATGGCCGCGTCCGAGTCTTCTTCAGTGGCTTCCGCGAGCGCGGCCCCGCCGAAGATGAGCACGGAATTCTCGCTTCCAAGACGTCCCAAACGACGGTGTTCCATGCCTCGCCCCTTTCCTCGTTCTCCCTATTCTCTTTCCCACTCCACACTCAGCGTAACCACCTCGAAAGGCCGCACCCTGAGGCGCACGGCGCCTCGATGTACCTCGACAGGCCCTTCGGCTTCTTCGAGGAGGTTGACGCGCTCCACTCTCTCGACGCGGCGGGCGAAGCGCAATGTACATTCACCGCGGGCGCCGTGGGGTTCGTAGAGGCGCAGGATCATACCTTCACCGTCCTCAGCCAGTTTGAGGCTCCCGAGAGCGAGCTCCAGGCCCTCGGTCTCAACGAGAGAGAACTCCTGCGGCAGGGCGTCCCCTTGCGCCATGACCGGGAAAAGGGGCGTGTTGAGCGCGAAGGCCTCCCTTGCGACCCCCGCCGTGGTCCAGTCGCCTGGGTGGGGGAAGAGGGAGTACGTAAAGCGATGCTCGCCCTCGTCGGCGAACGGGTCCGGGTAGAGCGGGCTGCGGAGCAGGCTGATGCCGACTACGTTCCCCTTGGCGCTGTGGCCGTACTTGCCGTCGTTGAGGAGCGCGACGCCGTAGCCTGGCTCGGAGAGATCACAGAAGCGGTGGGCCGAGACCTCGAATCGGGTGGCATCCCAGGTTGTATTGTGATGCGTCGGCCGCCGCACGGCCCCGAACATAGTCTCGCAGGTGGTCTCGTGGGAGCGGACGGCGAGCGGGAAGAGCGTTCTGAGGAGGACCCTCCTCTCGTGCCAGTCGACGTAGGACTCGATGTCCACCCGTCGCGAGCCGGAGAGGAGCCTATAGGTCTGCGCGATGGTCGAGCCTCGCCATCTGCGGACCACGCGCACGGAAGCGCGGAGCGGCCCATTCTCCACGACCTCGACGCTTTCGACGCCGGAGATCTCCTCCCCCTCCTGCTCGTACCCCTCGTCCACGTCCCACGCCTCCCAGTTGCGGGGCTTGTCCGTGTAGGCCCAGAGCTGGTTGGCGCGTCCATCCAGAACCTCACGGCCGGCCTCCCTGTCGTAGACGCCGTGGAGCGTGCCGTCCTCTCCTACCTCCACGCGCAAGAGACCGTTGTCCAGAACGGCGCGCCGACCCGCGACCTCAGCACCGACATCCTGCGTCTCGCCTCGTGCCGGCGCTGACTCATGCTGGCTAGTTAGCGTACTCCAGCCGAGTCCTGGCACGCTGAGATCTGGGGCGTGTACGAGCAGCCCTCCGCTCTCTGTCTCCTGGGCAGGCAGCGGTCTGCCATCCGCGCCGGCGACACGCGCCTCGCCTACGGGCCTACTCTCGGGGTCGAGCAGGACGGAGAGAGGACGCGGGTTCAGTGAGACGTTGGCCACGATCAGCGCCGGCTTTGCTTCCGGCGGGGGGCTCAGGGCTCTGTCGCGCAGCTTTCGCGCTATCCTGACGACGTCAGCGAGCTCCTCGTGGGTTACCTCGTAGACCTCCCCTATCGAGGTCCCTGGCAGTATGTCATGGAACTGGTTGAGGAGGAGCGTCTTCCAGGCGGTTTCGAGCTCTTCGCGCTGATAATCGCCGCCGTGGAGAGCGGCTAGCGTGGAGAGGACTTCCGCCTCGAGCAGTCGGTGCTCGGCCTCGCGGTTTAGCTTCTTGACCCTGGCCTGGGTAGTCAGGGTACCCCTGTGCAACTCGAGGTAGAGCTCGCCGGTCCACCTTGGGAGTCCTTCTCTGGGGAGGCTCTCGAAGAACTCATCGACGTGGGCCATGCGGAGGCGCGGCATCGCTGGGAAACTCTTCATGCGGTCGTAGTTTTCGAGCATCTGCTCGCTCGGGCCTCCGCCGCCGTCGCCCCACCCGAAGGAGAAGAGGCTCTCGGGGTGGTGGCGCTTGCCCTCGAAGTTGCGCCAGGTGCCGTAGATGTCCTTGGGTGTGACGTTGCCGTTGTAGTCCTGCCCAGGGTTCTCGAAGTCGTGGGCGATCACGGTGCTCCCGTCTATGCCCTCCCACTCGTAGAGGTCGTAAGGGAACTCGTTGGTCTCGCTCCAGTTGAGCTTGTAGGTGAAGAAGCCCTCCATCCCAGCACCCCTGAGTAGTTGCGGGAGCGCCGGAGAGAACCCGAAGGCGTCGGGCAGCCAGGCCACCCGCGAGCGATGGCCGAACTTCTCCTCGAAATACCTCTGGCCATAGAGCATCTGGCGCACCATAGACTCGCCGGATGGGATCTGGCAGTCCGGCTCCACCCACGAGCCGCCTACGGGCTCCCAGCGTCCCTCCTCGACCCGCCTCCTTACCCTCTCGAAGATCTCCGGCGATTCGGCTTCGATCCACTCGTAGAGCTGGGCCGAGGACTGGTTGAACACGAAATCGTCGTAGCGCTCCATGAGCGAGAGCACACTCGCGAAGGTCCTACGCCCCTTGCGCATGGTCTCGGAGACGGGCCACAGCCAGGCCAGGTCGAGGTGCGCGTGGCCCGTCAGTGCGAGGCGCCCGACCGGAGGATACTCGGCTTTCAGCTCCTTCAGGCTGGTGGCGACCATCGCTCTCGCCTCGCGCACGGCACTCCTCGTCTCTTCGGAAAGGGGCTCCACGTTTCTAGGCGCGGGCGGCAGGCTCCACGGACCGCCGTCGGTCGACTCGGCGTAGGTCTCCAGGTAGCGGGTAAGCGCGACCTCGGTCCCGGAAGGCCACACGGAGAACAGGTTTGCGAACGCGGCGTCGACGACGTCGAGGAGGTGAGGGACCACTTCGTGATCCCCGAGCTGCTCACAAACGTCGACGATGAGCCCGAGGTCCCGCTCCATGGCGCGCACCTCTGCCTCGGGCACAACGAGCGAGGACCGGCTCAGCTGTGGCGCGGCGACGTTCGAGCCGAACATCCCTCTTGGAACGACCTCGGCTTCGACCCCGATCGTCTCCCCACCCGCGGCCCCCTGCGTCACTGGGAAACTGCGGTGGAAAGGGTTGAGGCCACCGCTGAACCCTGTAGAGAGACTGACGAAACCCTCGCCGCCGAGCCAGAGTTCCAGCTCGACGGGAGAACCCGCCCAGTCTTCCGGTATCTTCGCCTCAACCGAGAAGCTCGCCGGCAGCGCTTCCTCGGGCCAGAAGTCTCCCAGCCTGATCTCCTTCCCCTCCCCGCCGCCAGCCGAGAAGCGCCACTCCTCGATGCGGCTCTCTCTCGCGTTGCGCCAGAGCCTCAGTTCCTCGATGCGGCGGGCGTGGCTTTCGAGACGGTGACGGTCGCGGATGTTCATGAATCTCCTTCTTGTCGGCATAACGACACGCCCGAGATACTACATGTTGTCCAGCACTTCGCACGCGACCCGGCCTGGCGCCGGCTTACCGCCGGGCTGCTAGAACAGGGAGGCAAGATCTGTGCTGTAATTGGAGGCTAGATTGTAGAGAGGGAGAAGGAGCACTAGCATGGACGACAAGGTCTACCGCAGCGAGCTTACACCGGTCGATTTCCTCAGGCGCAGCGCATACATGTTCCCCGAGAAGACAGCCGTCGTCTACGGCGGGCGCCGCTATACCTACGCAGAGTTCGAGGAGCGCGTCAACCGCCTCGCCTCGCGCCTGCGCGACTCGGGGCTAAAGAAGGGCGACAGGGTTGCCTTTCTCTGCCCAAATACGCCTCCTCACCTCGAGGCCACCTTCGCCGTACCTGCCGCGGGGCTCGTGCTGGTCGCCATAAACACCCGCCTCGGCAAAGACGAGGTTACGTACATCGTCGAGCACTCTGGGGCGGAGATGGTCTTCGTCGATGCGGAGCTCGAGAAGCTGCTGGCGGATGTCGACGAAGACGTAGAGCGCGTCCGGATCGACGACACAGGAGAGGACGGAGATCCCTACGAGGACTATCTTGCGGAAGGCTCTCCCGAACCAGTCGAGAGCGTGCTGGAGGATGAAGAGGAGACCATCTCCATAAACTACACCTCGGGGACGACGGGCCGTCCGAAGGGCGTGATGTACACGCACCGGGGGGCGTATTTGAGCGCATTGGGCAACGCCATCGAGATCGGGATGGGCTACGAGACGAAGTACCTGTGGACCCTCCCTATGTTCCACTGCAACGGGTGGACGTTTCCGTGGGCCGTGACCGCCGTCTCGGGAACGCACGTGTGTTTGAGGAAGGTGGAACCCGCGAGGATCTGGGAACTGTTCGAGAGCGAAGGGATCACACACTACTGCGCGGCCCCGACCGTCCAGATCGGCATAATCAACGAGGAAGCGGCGCACGAGCTGGAGAGGCCTGTAACAGCCGCCATCGCGGGGGCTCCCCCTTCCCCCACCCTGCTGAGCGGACTCCTCGAGTTGAACATCCGTCCGATGCACATCTACGGCCTCACCGAGACGTACGGCCCGATGACCACGAGCGGGGTCCACCCCGAGTGGGAGGACCTTGACATGCAGGAGCGGGCGCGGCTCATGGCACGCCAGGGACAAGGGTACTGCACGGCGGACCTCGTGCGCGTGGTTGACGAGAATATGAACGACGTGGAGCGTGACGGGGAGACCATGGGTGAGATCGTGATGCACGGCAACATGGTGGCCAAGGGTTACTTCGAGAACGAGGAGGCGACCGAGGAGGCGTTCGAGGGTGGCTGGTACCACTCAGGTGACGTGGCGGTGTGGCACCCTGACGGGTACGTGGAGATCAGGGACAGAGACAAGGACATCATCATCTCCGGCGGCGAGAACATCTCGACCATCGAGGTGGAACAGGCCGTGTCTCGCCACCCGGCTGTAATGGAGGCCGCGGTCGTCGCCATCCCGGACGAGAAGTGGGGCGAGCGCCCCAAGGCGTTCGTCGTGCTCAAGCAGGGGCAGGAGGCCACCGAGGAGGAGATTATAGACTTCTGCAAGGAGCACATCGCCCGCTTCAAGGCCCCCGCGGCCGTCGAGTTCACCGAGTTGCCCAAGACCTCGACCGGCAAAGTCCAGAAGTTCGTCCTGCGCGACAAGGAATGGGCGGAGCGCGAAAAGCAGGTCAATTAGGAGGCGCTATGATCGAAGCAGAGAAAACCTACGAGCACATTCTGTTCAAGCAGGACGACGCTGTCGCATACGTGACTATGAATCGGCCGAAGAAGAGGAATGCACTCTCACTCGAGCACATGCGGGAGTTGATCTCTCTCTTCGAGAAGATAGGAGAGGACAGGTCCGCTTCGGTGGTCATCTTGCGCGGCGAGGGTCGCGCCTTCTGCGCGGGCCACGACCTCTCAGAGATGATAGGAAAGGATCCCGGATTCTACCGTCACCTCTTCGACCTCTGCTGCGAGTTGATGGAGACCATTCAGAAAATACCGCAGCCCGTCATAGCGGAGGTTCACGGCGTCGCCACCGCGGCAGGCTGCCAGCTCGCAGCCACCTGCGATCTCGTGGTTGCTTCCGAGGAAGCACGGTTCGCTACGCCTGGCGTCAAGATCGGGCTGTTCTGCTCCACCCCGATGGTCGCCTTGAGCCGGGCCGTCGGCCAGAAGAAATCCATGGAGATGCTCCTCACAGGCGAGTTCATCTCGGCAAAGGAAGCCCTCGCTGAAGGACTCGTGAACCGTGTGGTTTCGGCTGAGGACCTCGATACCGAGACACGCTCTCTGGCCGAGAAGATTGCGGACGCCAGCCCTCTGGTCGTGGGCATCGGCAAGCAGGCATTCTATCGCCAGCTCGGGTTGCCCACGGAGCAGGCATACGCCTATACCAAAGAGGTCATGTCCTTCAACGCCTCGTTCGCTGACGCCCAGGAGGGCATGGGCGCCTTCCTAGAGAAGCGCAAGCCAGAGTGGAAGGGACGCTGAGTCAGGAACACGGACTATGACAGATACGATCGCCCGTCCGGAAGAGAAGCAAGAGCTGAAGACCGAGGGGCTGCCCCCCTACAACGTAATCTTGCTCGATGATAACGATCACAGCTACGAGTATGTGATCTTCATGCTCAAGAAAGTCTTCGGGCATCCTGTGGAGAAGGGTTATGAGATGGCGCGGGAGGTCGACGCCACCGGGCGGGTCGTAGTGGCGACCACCAACCTGGAGCAGGCGGAGTTGAAGCGGGATCAGATCCAGGCCTTCGGTCCTGACCCGCTGATACCACGCTGCAAAGGCTCTATGTCCGCGACCGTCGAGCCAGCATCCGGCTGACGCGCCGGCCTACGCCTGGTCCCAGTAGGTGACGGCTTCGTCCTTGCACTTGACGAAACGTACGTTGCCATCCTGCGAGATGACGACGGCTATTACGTCGCGAAGCTCATTGCAGAGCCGGTATGCGGAGCGGTGGCGGGTCCCCACACCTCCTACCGACTCTTCGAAGACGGCGTCCGCCTCGACATCCAGGGCTCTGGCGACCGTCTCGACGCCCTGTAGCCGACCGGAGATCTCACCACCGAAGCCGAGCAGTTCGAAGCGCTGGGTCATTACGACGGCGCCGTCTACGGCGGTGAGGCCGGCGATCAGGTGCGCCACCTCAAAGATGGCTTCGTCGAGCCTGGTCAATATTCTGTCGCTGCTCGACTCGTAGTCGTCCCAGCCGACAGGGTCCCTGGCAGGTGTACCGGCGTAAGAGCGGGCCAGGACGTTCATCACATCGACTATGAGCGTACGGAAGCGCCGGCGCGGTTCCGCGTCGACAAACTTGTACTTGAGGGAAACGTATCGGTCTTCGAGGATGTCGTCGGCCAGGTACGGCGGGACGATGACGAGGGTTCCTCCGTGGTGGGAGTCCCGAACAGCGGAGATGATGCGTTTTACGGTGTGTTGCCCAATCACACGGATAATGTCGTTGTCGAGGCGGGCCCAGACCTCGCCCTTCTTGCGTGCTTGATCGCGGAGTCCGGCGTGGATCTCCGCGATCTCGCCCCTTACCGGTGCGAACGTGTCGGGGAGCCAGCGGGAGTCGAATACATCCATGGTGGTGTCCGAGAGTCTGCCTTCTTCCAGCTTGCACAGCGCTTCCAGACCAACGTCGGCGGCCAGGCGCCCCGGGCCGTATGCCCGGAGGACCAGAGTGGGCGGCAGAGGTGGCGGGGCGTCCCTACCACCCTGTCCTCCTCTCAACCACCTCGGTCCCGTGTGGACGAGACCCCAGATCCTCAACCCCTCTTCCTCGTCGAAACAAACCCCGATGAGCGAGCGGTAGTAGTCGGCGGCGGGTGAGAGCCGCCTTATCTCCTGGACGTCGAACTGTCTGGGCCTCGGGAACTCGAGCCTGTGTGTCCCGTCGGGTGGTCCTTCGCGCGGCGGCAGCAGGCCGGGATCGCAGAGGATCACCCTGAACGTAACGGCGCGCTCCTCCTCGCGCAGTAAACCGGCCTGGTAGCAGGCCGAGATCAGGGTCTCCAGCGTCCCCTGG
>DASSCV010000441.1:0-5233 GCA_035697505.1 Rubrobacter sp. | reverse complement strand
CGAAGGTCACCCTGACCGAGAGCGGCCATATCCTGGGGGCTGCGAGCGTCCTCTTCTCCTCAGGAGAAGCGACTGTCTTCCACACCGGCGATATCTGCATGGAAGACCACTTCTCCATCCCCCCGGCCCGACTTCCCGAGGTCAGGGATATAGACCTCCTCATCATGGAGGCGACGCTGGCCGACCAGAGGCCACAACCGTTCTCCGAGTCGATCAGGACGATGGTCGAGGTCATAAACGACACGACGCTGGAGCGGGGCGGGACGGTCTTGATCCCCACCTACGCGCTCGGGCAGGCGCAGGAGATCATCCTCGGCATCAAGCATTACAGCAGGGAGTACGGCCTGGACAGAGAAGTCTTTATCTACGTAGACGGTTCCGTGGTGACGACCTCGGAGAGGCTCTACGCCGAGCAACTGGGGTATATGAAGCCCTACCTCCAGCACGGTGACCCGCGTGAGATCTTCTTCTCAGAGAACATAAGGGCCGTCGCCAACGACGACAGGGCGCGCGAGCGTATTCTTTCCAATCCCTGCGCTATCATCGCCTCCCCGGTAACGATGCAGGGCGGGGCGAGCGCTTTCTACCGCAAGCGACTGGAGAAGAGCTCGAAGAACGCCGTTATCCTGCCATCCAATGCCTCCTCCTACGGTACGCACCGGGCCGAGGGCGAAGAGGAGCAGTGGAGGGTCGAGCGGGTCAGCTTCGCCGCACACTGCACCCAGGACGAGTTGCTCGGCATCACCGAGAAACTAAGCCCGCGTCAGATCATCCTGATCCATGGCTCCAGGCGCAGGATAAGCGACCTGGCCTTCAGACTCGCCCCGAACCACAAGATCCACACCCCCACCGTCGGCGAGACCGTCCGCACCGTGCTCTAGAGTGATTCACAGAAACCCAAAGCTTCTGTGAATCACTCTGTAAGTCTATCGTCGGGTTGAGGCTGCGATAAGTTATCTCGGCCAGCGCAGCGACGTCGGGGCCTGGCGGCCTTCGAGGAGATCCCTCAGCGCGTAAGGCTCGTCCGTCCAGCTTCTGCCAGCGCCCCCGGAGAGGGACGCAAGGTCGATCAGGCGTCCCAGGATCCTGAGGCAGAAACCGTTCAACACATCGTCTGGATCGTCGACCCGCCCGCGCGCACGGGTAACGAAGAGCCCCCTGGTCTTCCAAACGCCGTCGCGGTAAACGGCGAAGGTCTGGCAGGGTGCATCTCCGGCCTCCGCCGACCAGCCTAGGATGCGGCCCGAGTACCCTGAAGGCTCCAGGCTGTAACGGCTCAACTCCTCGTGCATGAGGTCTTCATCGGTCTCGGCCGCCGCGCCAGACACGACCCCGAACGAGACGCCGGCCTCACGGCCTGGCCCCGCCACGGCACGCAGGTCGAGCGCCCCGCCGGCGTAGGCGGTCTCTATCTCGAACCCGGCCTGCCGTCCCAGTACCGCCGTATACTCGAGTCCCGCCGAGAGGCGCGAGGAGAAGTGGCGGGCCATAGCCTCTGCTTCCTGGATGAGCTCGAGTGATACGTCGGCCTCTTCGCGGTAGCGGCGCAGACGGGCGAGCGCGCTCTCCTCGAAGCCCAAGACTCTAATCCTTCGCCCAGGTCCTGAGGACGCGGTCTGCGAGCCCAGGGAAGAGCGTAACACCGGCGATGAAGAGCCGATCAGGGACTGTCACGTAGACGTCGCGGGGACCTCTTTCGGCCGCGTCCGCTATCCTCTCTGCGACTCTCTCTGGCGTAACGCCCTTCGGGCGCCAGCCGCGCTTCTCGTCCCTCGTGCGTCTGGAGTTCTCCCTGAAGGACGTACGGGTCGTCCCTGGATAGACACTGGTGACTGAGACACCCCTATCGGCGACCTCTACCCTGAGCGCGTCGGAGAGAGCGTTGAGGGCGAACTTGCTGGCGCAGTAGGCGCCGACCTTGGGGATTGCCCGCCTGCCGACCACGGACGAGACATTGATTATGCGTCCCCCCTTCCCCATGTACGGCAAGGCGGATTGGATGCAGTTCAGCGGGCCTATGGCGTTGACCTCGAACACGTGCAGCACGTCCTCGGTCCGCACTTCGGTGATCCTCCCCGAGAGTCCCAGCCCGGCATTGTTGACCAGTACGTCCAGGGATCCTAGCTCCCCGACTGCCCGCCCGACCATCGCCTCGACCGAGCCCCTGTCCGAAACATCGGTCTCGACGGCCAGCGCCACGCCGCCGGAGGCTGAGATCTTACGCTGCAGCGCTTCGAGTCTGCCCAAAGCTCTGGAGGCGAGCACGACAGAAGCGCCGCGCGACGCCAGCTCCCTGGCAGTCGCCTCGCCGATGCCGCTCGAAGCTCCGGTGACGACCGCCACCTTGCCTTTCAGGGCTTGCTCCACAGGATGGCTATCTCTGGCGAGCGGGGTGTCTTGCTCCCCTGAAGTCCCTCACCAGGACGGGCGCCAGGGCGGGAACATGGATGGGTCCTGGTGCCTCAGGGAGATGTCGTAGAGCTCGCGGAATATCTCCATGATCTCCTCCTTGCGGCGCTCCTCGCGGGCGGTCAGCCTCTGCGATCGCTTCAAGTTCTCCAGCCAGCGCAGGTTCTGCGTCTTGCTGACCACTGTCCTCCGTCCTTCCGTTCCTGGCGAGCCTTCTTCCCTCAGGGTCTATTCTCCCCTTCGGGTGCTTGCCCCTCTATCAACAGGGGCACGTATAGTAGCACGGCGCTTCGCGCCTCTCAGCACGCTACGCCCCGTCGGGCTTCGCTTGTCAGCCTGTCAGCTAGTCTGCGGATGGCGGAAGTCTCTCTTGAGAGTCAGCGAACAGACACCAAAAAGCGGAAGTGCTGACCAGCTTGCGAAGGGGTTCGCAATCCTAGCGGCCGTTAATGAGCCTCGCGGCTTCCTTACGGCTACTCACGCCGAGGATCTTGTAGGTGGCGCGCAGGTGCTGCTTTACCGTCGACTCGGAGAGGAAGAGGTTCTTGGCGATCTGTGCGTTGGTGAGTCCCTGTGCGACGAGTTGCAGTATCTCTCGCTGGCGGATGGTGAGCGCGTCGAGATCCGCGGGGTCATCGTTCGCAATGAGGTACTCGAGGAGCTTCCTGGGGGCGACAATCTCTCCCTCGTGGGCCACCTCAACGGCGCGGGCTATCTGATCCAACTCCATCCCGGCGTGGATGAACCCCCTGGCTCCGTGGCGCAGGGCGGCCCGGGCGAGCGGCAGATCCAAGTGCAGGCTGAAGACCAGAATGGAGATGTCGGGGTCGACCCCCCGGATGCGTTCTATGCCCTCGGAGATCCTCTCGCCGCCACTCGTGTCGAATATGGCGCAACAGGGAACCTCAGCGTCCGTAGGAGCACTCTGTCCAACGTGTACCCGCGCCCGCCCTTCCAGCGCCTCCTTGAGGCCGGCGGCCACAACGGGATACGAGCAATCTATCCAGATAAGCCCCAAATGCTCACGCTCGCCGCCCACCAATGTCGCCTCTCTCTGTAGAAGGTCCTGCAAGGCCGCACACGCGTGTCAGGATGTTGTAGGACACGTTTCGCATCATACCAAAGAATGTCCGGGTACTAAGACCTGGGGTTAGCCCTCTATCCCGATCGACTCCGGCACAAGTACTACCCCCGGTCTGCACTCCACCAACGCCGGGTCCTCGTCTGTTCCGGCTCTGTATACTACCTGAGTGGCCAGGGTACTCGTCGGGATAACGGGCGGCATCGCGGCGTACAAGACGCCGGGTGTGATCCGGCGCCTCAGAGAGGCTGGAAACGAGGTCGGGGTCGTCGCCACCGAAGCCGCCTTCCGCTTTATTCCCGAAGAGACGCTCTCCATCGCAGCCGGCGCCGGAGTCCACACGGACGTGACCTGGTGGGAGCATTCGGGCCTCGTCGAACATGTCGTTCTCGCCCGCTGGGCCGACCTCGTCCTTATAGCCCCAGCGACCGCAGACTCGATGGCGCGGGCCGCCATCGGGCTCGGGGACGACCTGCTCTCGGCCACGATCCTCGCCGGCGCGCAGAGGGTCCTCTGGGCCCCGGCCATGAACCCTGAGATGTGGCAGAGCCCCGCCACAAAGCGCAACGTCGATACGCTGAAGAGCTGGGGTCACCGCTTCGTCGGCCCGGCGGAGGGCCTCATGGCCTCAGCGGAGGAGGAACCCGGCGTAGGTCGCCTCGCCGACGAGACTGAGATAGTGGCGGCCGTCCGAGAGCTCCTCTCAAGCTGAGTGCACTTCAGCACGCTCCAGCCATCGGCTTCCGCTTGTCAGGACTTAAGCTCTTTGTTCTCCTTTCGCAGGTAGTCTTTCAGGGCCTGCTCGGTGCTCGGGAAGGCCATCTCCGTCCACGGGAGACCCTCTCGTGGAAAACACCTGACGTCCATCGTCTCGTCGAGAGGCGTAGGCTCGCCGCCCGTGACCTGGGCCGCGAAGACGGCTATGGCAGGTATCTGTCCGTCGTACGTGTAGAGGCCGACGATCGTCCCCACCTCGATCTGCAACCCTGACTCCTCGAGCACCTCGCGCTCCGCTGCGGCCTCGGCCCGCTCACCGCGCTCTACAAACCCGCCAGGGAAAGTCCACTTGCCGTAGCCCGGTTCGATGTCGCGTTGGATGAGGACTATACCCCCGTCCATCTCGACAATAGCCCCCGCCACTAGTTTCGGCCCCAGGTAGAACACGAAGCCGCAACCCTCGCACACCAGCCGCTCCGGATCGCCGCGTTTGAGCAAGCGGGCTTCGAGGCGGTTGCCACACCGGGGGCAGTACTTGTACTCGGAGAACCGATGCTCTACTTCCAAGGTGTTCTCAGGTTACTAGAGCCACGCCCAGCGTGCTAAAATACCCGCCCACGCGGACGTAGCTCAGTTGGTAGAGCGCCAGCTTCCCAAGCTGGAGGTCGCGGGTTCGAAGCCCGTCGTCCGCTCTGGCATGGCATCTCAGCACGCTCAGGCTGGCGCCTTCACCTGTCAGCTCTTCCCTTTCCAGTCTCGCTCGATTGCGTATGGAGAGCCGCCGTAGTGGCGATGGGGTCGGACGCCCATGGCGACCCCCAGGGGCGACTTCCTGACAAGCGAGGGCCGAAGGCCCGCAGCGTGCTGACTAGCTCCTCCTGATCTTGCGCATCAGCCATTTGGCCGGGTCGTAGTACTCGTCGGCGACGCGCTCCTTGAGGGGGATGATGGAGTTGTCGGTGATGTGGATGTCGACCGGGCAGACCTCGGTGCAGCACTTGGTTATGTTGCAGAACCCGAGGCCGT
>DASSCV010000440.1:0-3007 GCA_035697505.1 Rubrobacter sp. | reverse complement strand
CAGGCGTGGATGAACGTTAGGATGGCCGTCGTGAACACGCCAGGAGCCGCCAGCGGCACTATCACCTTGCGGAACGCCTGCAGCGTCGTCGCCCCGTCAACCTTGGCCGCCTCTTCCAGGTCGCGCGGTAATTCTCTAAAGAAGGCGACCAGGATCCAGATCGTCAGCGGCAGGGCGAAGACCACGTCGGGGATGATCATGGCCCAGTAGGTGTTGATGATACCCACCGCGGTGAACTGTATGAACAAGGGGGCTATGATCGCCACCGCCGGGAAGAAGCTGATGGCGAGTATTATGGTCATGACCGAGCCCTTGAACCGGAAGCGGAGCCTCGCTATCGAGTAGGCGCAGATGGAGCCGAAGAACAGGCAGATAACCGTCGTCGTGCCGGCGACGATCACGCTGTTCTGGAGCGACTGGATGAAGTCGGGGTTGGAGAAGACGGTCGAGTAGCTGGTCCCGACCGGCGACGCGGTGAGCGTGACCGCAGGGGAAGTCAGGAGGTCCGCCTTGGTGACGGTGCTCATCCTGAAGACCCACAAAAGCGGGAACAGGCTCACCAGCACGAAGAGCACCAGGAAGATGTAGAACAGTATAGCGTTGAGGGAACCCCGGCCTGTGGCCCCCTTTGTGGTCGTTGCACTGGCCATCCTCTACTCCTCCGTCGAGGTCTGCATGCCGAAGAGCTTGATAAAGATCAGGGCGATCAGGAACGACGTCACGAACACGAAGACCGACGCCGCGTTGCCCTGCGCGAACAAGAGCTGACTGATGCGCACGCCCGTGAACACGAACGTGCTCAAGGAGTCGAGCTGCTGGCCGCTGAAGACCCAGAACAGGTCGTAGACCCTGTAGGCGTCCAGCGTGCGGAACAGCACAGCGACCAGGATGGTGCCCTTTAGGAGCGGCATCGTGATGCGGAAGAAGCGCTGCATCACGTTCGCCCCGTCCACCCTCGCCGCCTCGTAGACGTCGCCAGGGATGGTCTGCAGGCCCGCGAGCAGCAGAAGGGCCATAAACGGCGTCGTCTTCCAGGTATCTATAAGGATGCACGATATAAGCAGGAGCGTGTTGTCGGAGAGTATCGGCTCGCTGATTAAGCCAAGTTTGTTCGCCACCGAGTCTATGACCCCGATCTGGTCCTGGCACATCAGGCGCCACATCACGGCCGAGATGACCGTCGGGAAGGCCCAAGGCACAAGCACCGCCGCCCTGACCAGCCCGCGGCCTCTGAAGGCCCGGTTGATAGCCAGCGCTATGCCGAGCCCTATCACGAACTCCAGGGTTACGCTCCCCACGGTGAAGATCACGGTGTTCAAGAGCCCGACAAGGAAGTCGGGGTTCTGGAACATCTCGACGTAGTTCTCGACACCTACGAACGAGCCGAAAGCGGTCACGGTCGAGTCGGTAAAGCTCAACACCACGGAGTACATGATCGGGAAGAAGGCTATGAGCAGGATGATGAGCAGCGACGGCAGGATCATGTAGTAGGCCAGGCGCCGCTCGGGTCTGCCAAACTCCTCCCTGAACCAGCCGCCCCGCCGCTTTTTCTCTGCGCTTCTTACGCTTGAGACATTCTCTCTTTCGGAGCTGGTCACACCTCACCTCTCTGTCTTCAGCCCCCGGCGGTCCACCCGCCGGGGCGGATTACCCGAAGCTATTGCCCCGCCTCGACGATCTGCGTCAGGCTGTCCTGCAGCGACGCGACCGCGTCCTCGGGAGAGATATCGCCCTTGACCACCCCGTTGAACTGCTCCTGCATCTCCAGCGACATGTCCGAGTAGTAGGGTGAGACGGGGCGCGCCTTGGCGTTCTTGAGCGCCTCCTCGCCCTCCACGATGACCGGTATCGTCTCCCTGATCTCCTTGTCCTGGTACAGCGCGGGCCGTGTCGGCAGGAGTGACGCATCGATCGCCCTTAGCCTCTGCGCCTGCTCGCTGGTCATCCACGAGACGAACTCCCACGCCTCGTCCGGCATATCCGTCTGGGCGTTGATGAGCATGTTCCACCCGCCGAGCGTGCTGACAAGGCCGTTGCCGGGTGTTACGGGAACGGGAGTAACCCCGATCTGCTCGGGCTTGACGTCGGGGTAATCCTCGGTTCCGGCCAGCGCGTACATATACGGCCAGTTGCGCGCGAAGACCGCCTTGTTGCCCAGGAAGGCGGGGTCGGTCTCCGTCTCCGTGTAGGTCGCCACGGCCTGCGGCGCCACGCCGTCCTCCACGATGCCTTGCTCGATTGCCAATCCTGCCGCGGCCTCCGGGCTGTCTATGATCACCTTGTTCGGGTCGCTAGGGTCGAGAACGTCGCCTCCGTTGGTCCAGATGTACTCGAGGCCGTTGCACACCCCGCCCTCGTACTGGTCTCCCTGAAACACGAAGCCGTAGTCGATCTTCTGGTCCTTCGCGACCTTGACGGCCATCTCCTGCATCTCGTCCCACGTCTTGGGTGGATCCGAATAGCCGGACTTCTCCAGCAGATCCGCCCGGTAGTAGAGGAGTCCGGCGTCGGTGAACCACGGTACGCCGTAGATCTTGCCGTCGTACATGAGGGAGTCTATGGGCCCGGGTAAAAACTGCGATTGCTCGCTCTTCGGGAACCTGTCGGTGACGTCAAGGAGCCAACCGTTCGCGGCGAACTGGACTGGCCAGATCACGTCCGCACCGATCACGTCTATGTCGCCGCCGCCGGCCTGGAGCTGGGTCCTGAGCTTGTCGAAGTACGCGCCGGTATCGGTCGGCATCTCCTGGTACGTGACCTTGAAGCCCTCGCTCTGCTTGTTGAACTTGTCGATCAGGCCTTGCAGCGTGCCGCTCGTATCGGTCCCCATGGCGAAGATCAAGTTGCCCGATCCGCTGCCACCGCCGCCGCAAGCCGCACTCCCCAGCAATGCCGCCCCGGCGAGCCCGGCGCCGCTCATCTTCAGGAAGTCACGCCGGTTGAACTGTCTGCCGGCAGACACCCCCGATCCTTTACTTCTCTCCGTCATGCGCAACTAGCCCTTTCT
>DASSCV010000439.1:0-5589 GCA_035697505.1 Rubrobacter sp. | reverse complement strand
GCAGAGAGCGCGTAGGCGGTCGAGCCGAGTGGGGTCGCCGCAATAAAGCCGTCGCAGCGGAAGGCGAACAACTCCTCCCCGCCGATGGAGACGTCGACGGAGATGAGCTGATGGGGCCGTTTCTTGATGAGCACGGCGTCGTTGGCCGCGAGGCCAGGCTCCCCGTTACCGACCCGCACATCGAGCATCCTGTATTCCTGGACTTCGAGCCCGTCTCCCAGGACCTTCTCGACGCCTGTCTCGAGCTCTTCGGGGAGCATCCCCGACATGAAACCGACCTCGCCAAGGTTCACCCCGAGCAGCACCCGCCCCGGGTACATCCTCGATGCCCGCAGCATAGTCCCGTCGCCGCCAAGCACGAAGACGAGGTCTATGTCCGCGGCACCATCCGGCTGGTCGTCGTCCCTGACCTCGGAGATCTCGACCTTGTGCTTCTCGAGGACGGCCACAAGCCGGTCGACGTAGCCGTCGCTCACCCTGGGGTTGGCGACGATGCCTACCCTGCGGATTCGGGCGGCATTCATAGTGTCACCCACCGCCGACCACCTCTCTGATTTGCGCCTCGTCCAGGTCCGGCTCCGCTCCTCTGAGCAGGTGAACCGGGTACTCGATGTTGCCCGACTTCCTTCCTGCGACGGCCCCCCGAGTCGCACCGACAGCACCGAAACCGAGAGTACCGAAGTACCTGGCGACGTTGCGTATCACGGCGGCGTGTACCTCCCTGTCCCTTACGAGTCCTGCGCGTCCTACCGACTCGGGCCCCGCCTCGAACTGGGGCTTGACGAGCAAGATCGCCTCCCGCAGCGTGGGAGTGGTCGAGAGGATGCTTTCCAGCGCGACCGTGAGCGAGATAAACGAGAGGTCTGCCACCAGCAGATCGGGCTGGAACGGCAGATCTTCTCGTGTCAACCTGCGCACGTTTGTTCGCTCCATAACGGTGACGCGTGGATCGTTACGCAGCGTCCAGTCGAACTGCCCGTAGCCTACGTCGACAGCGAGCACCCGGTTGGCTCCTCGTTGCAGGAGTGCGTCGGTAAACCCTCCCGTCGATGCTCCGGCATCGAGGCAGGCACGCCCCTCTACCTGCACGCCGAACTCGCCGATGGCGGCGTCCAGTTTCTCGCCGGCCCGCGACACGAAGCGTTCGCCGTGATCGACGGATAGGTGCTGATCAGCGCCGATGCGCAAGCCTGCTTTGGTCACTACCGCATCGCCCACGCGTACGCTACCTGAGAGGATCATACCCTGAGCGCTGCTCCTGCTTGCGGCGAGGCCCCGCTCGACGAGCAAGGTGTCCAATCGCTTGGGGCTCCCTTTCGGGCTACTCTCCATGCCTGAGGGCTAACTCTCCCTGTGGCGCACGAAATACGCCAGTTCTTGCAGACCCGAAGTATCTCCCTCGACCTTGGAGAGTGCCGTGAGGGCCCTCTTCACGGCCTCGTCAGCCTCTCGCCTTGCGCCTTCCAGGCCGAAGACGCCCGCGAACGTGGCCTTGCCCTGCTCGGCGTCAGAACCGGCGCTCTTGCCGAGCTCCTCCCGCGTCGACGTGGCGTTGAGAACGTCGTCGACGATCTGGAAGCATAGGCCGAGCTGCGATGCGTACTCCGAGACAGCTGCCTGTTCCTCGCCGGTGGCCCCTGCCAGTAGCGCCCCGATACGGGCTGAAGATTTGATCAGGGCTCCTGTTTTGTATTCGTGGATCATGTAAAGGGTCTCGGGCTCGGTCGTCTCGGCAAGGCCCGTCTGGTCCATGTCCAGGACCTGCCCCCCGACCATCCCGTTAACCCCAGTCGAGTCGGCGAGCTCCCGCACCACCTCGAGGATCTCCTCGCAGCCCCCTCTCTGGTGGACAGTGATCAGGGTCAGGGCCTCGCCGAAGAAGGCGTCGCCTGCGAGTATGGCCATCGCCTCGCCGAACTTCTTGTGGGCTGTCGGCCTTCCCCTCCTGTAGTCGTCATCGTCCATCGCGGGAAGGTCGTCGTGGATAAGCGAGTAAGTGTGGATGAGCTCGATGGCCGCCGCGGAAGGGAGCACGTGGGAAGGTTCGGCGCCGAAGATCCAGGCCGTCTCCATACACAACGTGGGCCTCACACGCTTTCCGCCGGCGAGCATGGAGTACCTCATGGCCTCTTCGAGCCCTCTGAGCAGCGGCTCTACCGTGAACCTCAGCCCGTGCAGGTACTTCTCGAAGGCGCGCCTGTGCGCGTCCCACCTGATCTGGCTATACGTCCCGCTAGCCCCGCCCGCCATGCCCAACTTTGCCCTGCATTCTTAGCTCAGCGCCTCGCAAGACTCCCCCTACGAAGGAGGGCGCTTCGTCGCCGGAGAATCCCCTTGCCAGCTCAACGGCTTCGTTTACCGCGACTTCGGGGGAGACGTCGTCCACGAAGAGCATCTCGTAGAGCGCGAGGCGAAGGATCGAACGGTCCACCGCGCTCATGCGGTGCACCGGCCACCCTACCGAGACTTCGGAGAGCAACGCGTCGAGCTGTTCCTGCTCCTCCTCCACGCCTCGTGCGAGGCTGATTGCATACTCCTGGAGATGGCCCCTGTACTCCCGCCAGCGCTCCATGGTAAGGCCGAGAGGACATTCGTTTACGTCGCTCTGGTACAGGTTCAGGAACGCCTGCTTGCGGGCCGTCCGGCGGCTCAAGGGTCTCTCCAGTCCACCACGCTTCAGACCCTCGTCAGGTACTCGTTGGAACGCGTGTCCACCCTTACCTGATCGCCTACGTTGATAAAGAGCGGCACCTGCACCACGACCCCTGTCTCCAGGGTGGCCGGCTTGGTCCCCCCTGTCGCCGTATCGCCCTTGAGGCCGGGATCCGTCTCCGAGACCCCGAGGTCCACGTGCGCGGGCGGCTCTACGCTTACGACCTCACCGTCGGCCGAAAGCACGGAGACGGTGCCGCCCTCGACGATGTACCATGCCGCCTCGCCGACGACATCGACTGGCACCGGCACCTGATCGTAGGTATCCGAGTCCATAAAGTAGAGCAGGTCGCCATCCCTGTAGAGGTATGTCATCGACCGCGACTCGGTCCTCACGTTCTCGAGCTTCTCCCCCGCACGAAAGGTCTTCTCGACCACGGCCCCACTGTCTATGTTCCTGAGCCGCGTCCTTACGAACGCCCCGCCCTTGCCCGGCTTGACGTGCTGGAAAAACAGGATCGTGAACCGCTTGCCATCGACCCGGATGGCCCTACCGTTCCTGAACTGATTGGTGGATATCATGGTCGGAAGCTCCCGTTCACGGCACCTGATCTTCTCAGCGGACCTGCGCGGCGTAAACCCGGCGCAGACGCGGCGCTATTATCGCACAGTTTCATTGCGTGTCAGCCCGGCGCCGCGCTGGGATAATAGCACCGAAGGAGAGCCTCTAATAGCGGCAGGCGGTCTCCGATCAGATCCCCCCGTCGAGAACGTATCTGACCGCGACAACATACCCGTGGGGGCCCATGCCCGCGATTACCGCGTCCACCGCAGGTGAGATTACCGACACCCGGCGCCACTCCTCCCTGGTGTTTACGTTGGACAGATGAACCTCGACTTTCGGTACATCCAGGGATTCCAGGGCGTCGTGCAGAGCGTAAGAGTAGTGCGTCCAGGCACCGGCGTTTATGACGAGCCCGTCGGAGCCCGCCGCTTCCGTTATGAAACCGACCATCTCGCCCTCGTAGTCCGTCTGCCTGAACTCAAGGTCCAGAGCCGGAAACTCGTCCTTGACGAGCCTCTCTATATCGTCGAGGGTCATGGTTCCGTAGATCTCGGGGCGGCGAGTGCCGAGGGTGCTGAGGTTCACGCCGTTGAGGACGAAGACCTTACTCAACGATCGCTCCGATCGCCTCGCGTACTTCTTCCTCGCTCACAGGCACGCTCCGTACGGGTTTGCCGATGTCTTCGAGTAGCACGAATCTGTGCCAGGCGGGTCCGTCCGTAGCGGAGCGTTTCTTGTCGCGGGCCATCGCCAGGAGCGTCCGCTCGACGCCGATATCGGGCACGCGTCGTGGCAAGCCGGCGGTTCCAATGAGGTTTTCGTGCACGCCGGTCAGGTCTCGGCCGAACCGCTGGCGGGAGAGGCTGGCGGCTGCGACCATTCCGGCCGCGACGGCCTGGCCGTGTTGCAGCTCGTAGGCCGCGGCGGCCTCCAGGGCGTGGCCTATGGTGTGGCCGTAGTTCAGGATCGCGCGCAGCCCGCCCTCCAGCTCGTCTTCGGCGACCACGCGCGCCTTGAAGCTTACGGAAGCGAAGACGAGTCTCTGCAGCGCGTCGAGGTCCCCTGTGCGGGCGGCCCCGATCAGGCCTAGTTCGCCGAAGAAGTCTCCTCCTGAGAGCAGGCCCATCTTGATCGTCTCGGCGAGGCCGTTGGAGATCTCACGCTCCGGTAAGGTGGCGACCCAGTCCAGGTCCGCCACCACCAGGCGGGGCCTGACGAAGGCGCCGACCAGGTTCTTGCCTTCAGGGAGGTCTACCCCGACCTTGCCACCGACGGCGCTGTCCACCATGGCGAGAAGGGATGTTGGAAGCATGACTAGGTCTATGCCCCGCATGTAGGTACCCGCGACGAAGCCGCCCAGGTCCCCCACCACCCCGCCACCGAGGGCGAAGATGGTGCCGTCGCGGGTCAGTCTCAGGCGGGCCAGCCGCCTGAGGGCATCCGCGTAAACCTCCATGCTCTTTGAGGATTCGCCGGAGGGAACCTCGATCGTCCCCGCGACACGCCAGCCTGCACTCTGTAGCGCGCCTTGCACCCGCGCCGCATGCAGCGATCCTACCGTCGAGTCGGTGAAGATCGCGCAGAGGCCAGGTTCGAGCGCCATGGAGAAGATCTCCGCGAGGTCGAGGCCGGCGCCGATGAAGACCCTGTACGGATGGGTGACGGGGACCGCTACCGCCTCGACAGGCACTTCAGCACCTCCTCTGCCACCTTTGCCGGCGGGCGTCCATCGGCCTCGACCTCGAGATCGGCGACCTCCCTATAGAAAGGAAGACGTTCTGCGTAGCGCAGCCCGAACTCCTTGCGGTTCGCCGCCCGCAGGGGGCGGTCCGGACCACGAGTCCTGCGATAGAGAACGTCCGTATCTTCCCTCAGGAAGACCGTGGTCACTTCGTGCAGCAGGGTTCTGTTGTCGGGACGGACTACGGTACCACCCCCGCAGGCGACCACGCTCGGCGTTCCGCCGTCGAGGGCTTGGAGTAGTGCCTTGTGCTCCAGGTCCCTGAAATGCTTCTCGCCGTGTTCCGCGAAGATCTCCGGTATTCCCTTGCCCGCCCGCTTAACTATGGCACGGTCGAGGTCCACGAACTCTAGGCTCAGGGCGCTGGCCAGCAGTCGGCCCAGGGTGGTCTTGCCGCTACCCATGTACCCGACGATGGCTACGGACGTGTCCATGCTTCAGCGTCTCTTTCCTGTCTTTGCGACACGTTCGGTGTAAGCGTCGTAGGCGGCGCGAATATCCGTCATGTTGTCCATACCGAACTTTTCGAGGAACGCTTCTGCGAGCACGATCGCGGCCATTGACTCTCCTATCACCGCTGCAGCAGGTACAGCACAGGAGTCGGCACGCTCCTTGAAGGCCCTGGTGGGTT
>DASSCV010000438.1:0-5960 GCA_035697505.1 Rubrobacter sp. | reverse complement strand
CGCCTTGTTCTTCGCCCTCATACTCTTCAACAACGCCATAATGGGAGGCGTGCTGGGACCCATACTCCTGCTCGCCCTCTATCCCAGGGTAAAGCGGTGGGGGCTACTGTGGACCGAGATAGTGGAGCCCGAGGACGCCTCATCCTCCAGGCTACAGAGGACGGGTGCTATCCTGGTGTGGGTCGGGGCCATCGGCGGGACCATCGTCGGCCTGCTCCTCGGCCTCGCCCAGCAGACCCCCGGCAACCTGGGAGTCGGGCTCGGGCTCATCCCCTTCCTCCTCCTCATCCTCGTCGGCAGCTTCATGCTCGGTGTGCGCGAGCAGGTAGAGTCCGTCGAGGAGACGATGGCTGCCGAAGGAGATGAATCCAGAGCTTAGAGGAAGGATATGCAAAGAGAATCCATCGTCAAGGATCCCGGCCTCGCGCCAGATGGACACAAAAAAATCGACTGGGCCGCCGAGCATTCACCGGTCCTCGACATCGTCCGCGACAAGTACTTGAAGGACGGCACCTTCGAGGGCCTCGGTGTCGGCGTCGCCCTCCCTATAGAGGCCAAGACCGCCTACCTTACGGTCGTGCTCGCCGAGGCAGGGGCCGACGTCTCCGTGGCTAGTCCTGGTCCGTTCTTCGTGCAGGACGATGTTGCCGCGGCCCTGGCCGAGCGCGGCGTGACGGTTTACGCCTCCTCAGATAACGAGCCTGAAGACGCCGACAGGGAGCTGGAACGGGTGCTCGACCGGGCTGCGGGCGACAGGGAGGCCGTCCTCATAGACGATAGGGCAGGGCTTGTGCGCCTCGCGCACACGACGCGGCGGAACCTGCTGGAGCACATCCGGGGGGCCTCTGAGGAGACGACGAGCGGGGTGGCGAAGTTCAGGGTCATGGATCAGGAGGGAGTCCTCGAGTTCCCGGTGATCGCGGCGAACGACGCCAGGTGCAAGTACCTCTTCGATAACCGCTACGGGACAGGACAGTCCACGCTTACGGCGATCATGCAGAGCACCAACCTGATGGTCGGCGGCAAACGCATCGTCGTGCTCGGCTACGGATGGTGCGGCAAGGGCATCGCCCGCTACGCCGCAGGCCTCGGCGCCCGCGTCTCCGTCTGCGAGGTCGACCCCGTGCGCGGCCTCGAAGCCTACGCGGACGGCTTCGACGTCCTGCCGGCTCTGGACGCCGCGGAGACGGGGGAGGTCTTCATTACGGCGACGGGGAGCCGCGACGTGCTTACGGCCGCGCACTTCGAGCGGATGCGCGACGGTGCGATCCTGGCCAACGCCGGCGGGGTTGACGTGGAGATAGACGTGGACGGCCTTACGGCCGCGGCGACGGGCACACGCGAGGTTCGCCGTAACGTCGAGGAGTTCACCACTTCCGACGGCCGTAGACTGCACCTCGTCGGGCGAGGCATGGTCGTCAACCTGACGGCGAGCGACGGGCACCCCATCGAGATCATGGACCTCACCTTCGCGATCCAGGCCCTCTGCGCCTACCACTTGGCGAACGAGCACGCCTCGATGGAGAACACAGTACACCTCCTCCCCAGGGAGATAGACGATGAGGTAGCCGCAATGAAGCTCGACGCCGTCGGCATGGGCCTCGACGCGCTAACGCCGGAGCAGGAGGGGTTTTTGGCCGGTTGGCGCGAGTGAGGGGCGCTACATCTAACCGCACCGACCACGTAGCCCTTGTTGCTGCAGGAGAGGCGTGGTAATGCTAACACTATACGGCTTGCGAGATGTATTAAACTAATAAGGCCAGAGATTTTGCATTCAAGAGGGGTGTTTTAGATGGCTCACAGAGCATACGACGTCGTGATAATCGGCTCGGGTCCTGCGGGGTACACGGCGGCCCTGTACGCCGCGCGGGCGAACCTCAAGGTGCTCGTGTTCCAGGGTTTCGAGAGCGGCGGGCAGCTTATGCTGACCTCCGACGTGGAGAACTACCCCGGGTACAGGAACGGCGTCATGGGGCCTGAGATGATGGACGACTTCGAGGCCCAGGCCGCGCGTTTCGGGGCCGAGATGCGTCCCGAGAACATCGAGAGGGTGGATCTCTCGGAGCGCCCGTTCAAGTTGTGGGCAGAAGGTGAGGATGAGCCTACCCTCGCAAAGGCTGTGGTGATCGCCACGGGTGCCAAGGCCAAGTGGCTCGGGCTCGAGAGCGAGCAGCAGTTGATGGGCAAGGGTGTCAGCGGCTGCGCAACGTGCGACGCGTTCTTCTACAGGGGCAAGAAGGTCGCCGTAGTCGGCGGGGGCGACACAGCGATGGAGGAGGCCGGCGTCCTCGCCAAGTTCGCAGACCAGGTCTTCTTGATCCACCGCCGCGACGAGTTCAGGGCGTCCGGGATCATGCTCGAAAGGGCGCGTAAGAACCCCAAGATCACGTTCATAACAGACACGGTCGTGGAGGAGATCCTGGGCAAAGACGCCGTCGAAGGGGTGCGCACAAGGCACACCAAGACAGGCGAGGAGCGGACCATCGACGTGAGCGGGTTCTTCACGGCCATCGGGCACACCCCTGCGACCTCTCTCTTCGAGGGGCAGGTCGAGATGAAAGAGGGTGGCTACATCATTCAAAAGGAAAACACTATGACGAGCGTCCCCGGTGTGTTCGCAGCTGGTGATGTCTCAGACACCCGCTACCGCCAGGCTGTAACGGCCGCTGGCGACGGCTGCAGGGCCGCCATCGACAGCGAGCGTTGGCTCGAGCAGCAGGGCGAGGCGGAAGGCGCCGAAGACCCCGCAGTATGGACCGCCGAGAAGGATGTGGCGACCTTCTAGAACCCGGATTCCAGGATCCTACCCAATCCGTTGGGGATGCGCCCCGTGGAGAACGGCGGGGCGTGGTGAAAGCCGAAGCACTCGAATCACCTTCCCTACTTATCGCATCGGGATTGCGTCTTGGTCCAGCCTCGAGATCGCACAGATAGGAGACCGAGTCGGCTGCGGCACCCAGGGCAGTACCGGACTCGCTCGCCTTGGGTTACGCTCGCCTCCTCATCGTCGAAGAACGTCAACTCGCCCAATCGCTCGCCGTGGCGCATGACCTCGCAGCGTACCTTGTAACTACACCCGCACAAGAGCTGGTACGCCCTGTTAGGGGCTCCACTTCGCTGGACACCAAGTCCTTCGGCGTGGGTCGGCCACGATCTCATCGGGACGGTCGGCGGAGGGTCGCCTGTCATCCTGTTCCTTTGCCGGCAAGAGGTCTGTTTTCTACGAGGGCGTGTCAACGGTGGATGCACCACCACGGAGGGGGACGGAACCGCGGCTCGTGAACTCCTATGGAGGCGTTCGTCACCCCCATCGTTTCGTTCCCCCACACTTGTCTGAGCGCGGCGGCTTATCCCGAGTCGTGACCTTCAAAGCTGTGCCTTTCGGATCGACGGTTTCTCATCTTTGCCTACCGCATCCTATACCCGCAGCGCCACGAGCGAACGTGCCAGAAGGCCTATTTTCGTTTGTCCTGATCGAGATCATCACCTTCTGCGGACCCTGGCCCGCCGCCGTGCTCCTGTCGCGTGAGAGGCAGTAAGCTTCTATCTTCCCGATTTTGACACCGCCGGATCGTGGGGACACAACCCAGCGGTATTTCGGGTGGGGAGCACTGGTGCCTAGCGTGAGGTCGTATTCTTTGTTCGCGTTAATGGTGTGGGGTTTGATGTACAATATTTCGACAAGCTCTTCGGCGTAATGCGGCTCTTGCACGGCGCGGAAGGGTACAAAGTACGGGCATCGGACTCGCGAGCGTGAGACGCACCGTCGGCCGCCTCGCGGGACGAGGGGGGTAAATAGGATATTTGTTTAGGAGGGGGGCTACCTTCTACTTCTCGCTTCCGCGATTCACGGAGAATAGTGGTGGATGACAGGGATTACACCAGTACGCTCTTACTCGTAGAGGAAAACCAGAACGATGTCGAGTCCACTCTCTCCGCGTCGAGCGGGGGGAGGCTAGACTATCTCCTCCGCAGGGCCGCGTACCGGACGCAGACGGCGGAGAACCCCAAAGCGAGACTACTCGGCCTGAACGATCAGCCGTCCAGCGCCGTGGAGTGGGAACTTTGAAGGTCTTGTACGGGCCAGAAGGGCAAGGCCGCGATAGATCTGGGGTGCTGCGCATCCTCATCCTCGAAGATTGTCCGTTGGACGCAGGACTCGTCGGAGCCCGACTGTCGGAAGGCGGGATCGGGTGCGAGCTGGTCCGAGTACAGGGCCGCGACGCCTTCGCCGCAGCGCTGGAGGAAGGTGGGGTCGATCTCATCCTGGCTGACTACGACATAGTGAGTAGCCTGACCAGCCAGGCTGCGATTGCTCTCGAGAACGCCTGGCTCTACAAGGAGCTGAACGACCGCGAGCGTGCGCTGCAGAACCTGGTAAAGAGATTGTTGGGAGCCCAGGAAGAGGAGAGACGCCGGGTGGCCTACGAGGTTCACGACGGTTTGGCCCAGGTTGCGGTGGCCGCACACCAGAATCTGCAGGCCTTCGCCCGGCGCTACGCCCCAGAGACGGAGCAAGGCAGGAGAGAACTGGATCGCATACTCGGGCAGGTCAGGACGACAGTCTCGGATGCGCGCCGGGTCATCGCGAACTTGAGGCCGACGGCCCTCGACGACCTCGGACTCGCGGCCGCCATCTCCCTGGAGGTCGAACGCCTGAATGAGGATGGCTACCAGGTCGACTGGGAGGAACATCTTGGAGATGAGAGCCTGCCAAGAGAGATTGAGATTGCGCTCTTCCGCGTCGCGCAGGAGGCGTTGACCAACATACGCAAGCACGCGGGGACGAAGTGGTTGAAGATCGAGTTGCGGCGGCGGGACACAGAAGTCTATCTGGAGGTCAGGGACTTCGGGCGTGGGTTCGACCCGGCCGCGCTCCAAACGTTGGGGGGCAGGCCTGGCGAGCGCGTCGGGTTTGCGGGAATGAGAGAGCGGGTCGGCATGCTTGGTGGCGAGTTCGAGATCCAAAGCCGCCCGGAGGCCGGTACCATCGTTGCGGCGATCATCCCTCTGATGCGAACGGCATGAAGACGCTACCATGCGGGTCGGACGGGTCGTTTGCAGCCGCGGAGATCGGACGACAACCGTGATATTGGTCGGCCAGTTATTCATCGGGGGTGTATAGAGAAGTGGGAACCGAGATCTCTCCAGAGGACGTACGTGGGCCAACGCGCTTGGCCATAGTCGACGACCATGATCTCACCAGGGAGAGTCTCCAAAACATGCTCTCCGACGAGCCCGGCATCGAGATCGTTGGCGAGGCGGCCAACGGGCGGCAAGCGCTCTTGCTGTGCTCGCGTTGCAGGCCGGATCTGATCCTCATGGACGTGCGGATGCCTGTCATGGATGGGCTCGAAGCCACAAGGAAGATCAAGCAAGAGATGCCAAAGACCAGCGTCATGATGCTGACCATGCACGAGAACCCCGACTACCTGCTCGGAGCGCTTAAGGCGGGGGCGGCCGGCTACGTACTCAAGGACGCGCCTAACGAGGAGATCATCGAGGCCGTGCGGAGGGTGCGCAACGGGGAGTCCCCGCTGGACCCGGAGTTGGCCGCCCGGCTTCTGCGCCGCTTGGCCAGCGAGGGGGAGGTGCGCAGAGGAACGGGCAGTCCTCATGCCGCCCCTTACGCGGTGGAGCCCCTGACCCCGCGTGAGCTGGAGGTCCTGGGGCTAATGAAGCTGGGACGCACCAACCGTCAGATCGCTGGGGACCTCGTAATTAGCCTGGGTACGGCCAAGAACCACGTGGAGCACATCATCTCGAAGCTGGGGGTCTCCGACCGGACCCGGGCCGTAGTACAGGGCTTGGAATTGGGGTTGATCGATCTCCCCTGAGGATGGCACATAACCACGGATGAACTGCTAGCGGCGGCCCTTGGTGCCTTGGGACGAGCGAGAGTGTCGCGCGAGCAGGAGCAGGGCGAAGCCCAGGGTGAGGGCGCCGCTTACCAAGAGGTT
>DASSCV010000437.1:0-6654 GCA_035697505.1 Rubrobacter sp. | reverse complement strand
CTCGCGGTCCGTGAGGGCCCTGGCCGCGTTTCTGGAGGATGGCGAGGGGCCTGAGGAGGCCCGCCGGTGGGCGCTCGAGGCGGCCAGGACCGCCACCGAGATCCTGGAGGAGCGTCACGAGCTCGGGATCAGCGTCCTCGTTGGCCAGGTCCGCTCCGCCGCCGTCGACCTGCTAAGGAGCACGGGGATGGATCAGGCCTCAGCCCTGCAGGCCCTGGAGGATGCCGCAGGCCGCGCCTCAGAGATCGGGTAGGGGCGGGTTTCAAACCCGCCCCTACGGTTCGTCGATCAGGGCGTCGGCTTCTATCTCGACCAGGATCTCTGGCGCTATGAGGCGGCTGACCTCGACCATGCTGGTGGCGGGACGGATCTTGTCGAAGCACTCGCCGTGGGCGGACCCGATCTTCTCCCAGTCCTCGATGTTGACGACGTAGATCCTGGTCCTCACCACGTCGGAGAGATCTGCGCCGACAGCCTGGAGCGCCACCTTGATGTTGTTTATGGCCTGGACGGTCTGCGCGTAGGGGTCCCCAACCCCGACGTACCCCCCGCTCCCGTCCGTTGCGGTGGTTCCCGAGACGTACACGAAGCGACCGCGCCGGACAGCCCGCGAGTAGCCGACCCTGCTCTCCCAAACCGTGCCGCTGGTTACGTTCTCCCGCTTCATGATAGTCCCCCGACGAAAAGAACCACTCCATTCTACCTGCCTGGCGTCACAGTAGTCCCCGGCGTTCGAGCTCCTCTCTGAAACGTGTTCCTTCCGCAGAATCTTCCTTATAGAAGACGGCGGGCTCTCCGATGGGAGCCGGGACAGTCTCGTAGACGCCGCACTCCGCCAAGCGGTAACTCCTACCGGTCCAAAGGTGGACCCATTTACCCGCCGGAAGGTAGATCTCTACGCTATCGCTGCCAGGGTCGAGCACCGGCGCTACCATTAGCTCGGGGCCAACCATAAACTGGTACTCCAGGCCGAGCACCTCCGGATCGTTCGGATAGTGTATGAACGGGTGCCTGACGACAGGGAGTCCCGTCTCGGACGCCTCCTTCACCAGTTCGATCCTGTAGGACTTCCAGGCGGCGTAGACCTTTGCGAAGCGGGCGAAGTGCGTGAGGGTCTGTTTGTCCGAGTAGATCTGGTGGTTGACCTCGGGTATGTTGCCCTCGTGGGTACGGAAGACCGTCGTAAAGGCGCCGAGCTCGATCCATCGCAAGAGGAGCTCTTTGGAGCGATGATATTTGAACAGGGGATTGTCTATGGCGGTGTAGCCACCGACGTCAGAGTGTTCGAGGCTATAGCCTGAGAGCCCGCTGGAGAGCAGACCCGTGACGGCGCTCTTGATGCCGTCATGTTCGTCCCAGTCGACCAGTTGGTCCCCGACCCAGAACAGGGTGCTGTAGCGGGGGCTCTTTGTGTAGCCGGAGCGATTGAAGAAGACGATGTCGCCGCCCCGGCCAGCCTCGCTGATGGCCTCGCGGTTAACCCTTGCCCACTCCTCGGCGTAGCGGTCGTGGTAGCCCTTCGGGTCGGCGCCCGAGAACAGCACGGCGTCGTAGGGGAGCCCCTCGCCGAAGTCGGCCATCCACCCTGAAGCCCCCTTACCGATGAGCTCCCCCTTGATTATTTCCTTGATCCAGGTCCACGCATCCGGGTTCGTCAGATCCACGAGGGCTGCGGAGAAGCTGGAGATCGTGATCCTGTAAGGCTCTCCATCCTGATTCTCTACCAGGTAGCCTTTCCTTGCGGCCTCCTCGAAGAGGTTGCGGCGATGGTTCTTCTTCTGTGCGGCGTCGTCACAAAGGAAAGGGTTTATGTAGGTCATGACCCTGATATTCTTCTCTTCCAGGCTCTCTCTCAATGAATCCCAGTTGGGGTAGTGGTCCCAGTCCAGCTCCCAGTTCCACCAGAGCTGGGTGCCGAAGCTTGTCTTCCGCTGCCCCACCCAGTCCTGTAACCAGAGGGCGGCTATGGGCGTATCGAGTAATTCGAGCTCGTCTGAGATCTGGAGAGCAAGGTCCGTGCCGCCCTGCAGTCCTACCACTGCGCCGCTGATTATCCACTCTGGGAGCGGGCGCATCCTGCCGGAATATTCGGTGTAATGTTCGATCAACTGTGCAGGCGTGTCTCCGCCCAGGATCTGACCCCGCATCAGCGAGGAGAAGACCCCGACCTGGACCCTGTCATCCTCCCTGAGGTCGAAGGTCGAGTACTCGTAGTTCTCCAGAAACAGGGAACGCGCCTGGCTCGTTATGTAGTGAGGCACGCTGGCGTAACTCGTGTAAGGATCACCACCGGCGCCGGCTCTCAAGTCGACGGCCCAGGTTACAGGCTGCTCACCCCTGCCTATGCCCTGCTCCCTTATAAGGATGGGCACCATGTGTCCCTTCATGTCGAGGTACGTAAATTGGGTCCCGAAGCCGAAAAAGCGCTCCTCAGGGGACGAAGCATGGGTAAGGTAGACCCGGTTGTAGGGCTCCTCGACTTCGGCCTCGAAACGCAACCTTACATCCGTAACTGGCGAGAAGGAGAGCGTGTAGCCGACCCCCTTTGGGTCGTCCCTGTTGGTAAGCCTTCCGGTTATTACCAGGGCGGTCCCTCTCTCCTCGACGCGGTCTATGGTCTGGTCGGGAAGCCGCTTGCGTATCTCGTCTTCGAGGGTGAGGTGTGACCTCGACTCGCGGACCTTCTCCTTTCCCTCGGCGGCGGAGACGAAGCTCTTCCCGGGGATGCTCTGCCACAGTATCCTCTCCGGCCTGGAGCTGTGCGCAACGCTGAGATCTACCTCGGCGGGGCCTCGACCAGTCTCTAGCACGACGGTAAACGCGCCGATCCGGTATCGCCCTGGGGAGACGTTGCGCGCCACTTCGGTAATAGAACCGGAGACCCGATCCCGCCTGCTCCAGAGCAAGTAGCCTATGCCAAGCATGGCCGTTCCCGCCACACCGACACCGGCGAGCCACAGAAACGTTCTCCGCATCAATGTTCTTTTCACCGCGATCTCTTCCGGTTCTGTTCGCTCCCGTATCATACATGAGGGATAGACTCAGACTCTCGGCACGACCCCACTCATACCCAGGTCAGGGCGAATGCCAACGACCCGACGGAGTCAGCCACGCCCCCGTGTCTCATCCCCGCGGGGATGAGGTATGGGAGGGGCTCCCACGTATGCCCGCTGTTACCTTCCAACGGGCTCGGTATCAGGTGTCTGTAGCTCTTCCGGGTCGAGTCCGCATTGTCTTACGAAGTCGTCTATCATGGCGCGGGCGATACTTATCTTGGGCGGCAGTCGCGGCAGGTCGTCTGCGGTGTACCAGCCGGCGTCTTCGATCTCGCCGGGTTCTGGGGTCAGTTCGCCACCCGTGTAATCTGCGGTGAAACCGATCATTAGCGAATTCGGGAACGGCCACGGCTGGCTCCCGAAGTACCTGACGTTTGTGACCTCGATCCCGACCTCCTCGCGCACCTCGCGGACGACGGCCTCTTCTATGGACTCTCCTGGCTCGACGAAGCCAGCGAGCACGCTGTAGAGTCCCTGCGGAAACCCTGGCGAGTGTGCCAGCAGTATCCGATCCCCTCTTCTGACGAGGACGATGGCCGCAGGGCTGAGGCGCGGAAATTGCATCATTCCGCAGCGCGTACACCTCATCGCAAGCTCCCCCGGCACCGCCTCCGTCTTGCCACCGCAGCGCCCGCAGAACCGGTGCGTCGCATGCCAGCCGACGATCTGCTTCGCTCTGCCGGCCATCCCGAAAAAGCCCTCGTCCACCCTGTAGAAGAGGTCCCTGAGATCCTGAAAAACCATCCCCTCGGGTGGTCGTGCCTCAGCACCTACCTCGACGGCCCAGCAGGTATGACCATCGAGTTCCCCAATCTCCCAACGAAACAGGACATCCAAGCCAAGCTCATCGGGACTACCCGCGAGCGGCACGCGGAAGGGCGCGTCTTCGAACACGAGCATCCTGTCGCCCCTGAACGCGAACCACTGCTCGCCGGCCATCTCAACCTGTCCCGTCGAGGAGTGTGGCCAGGTACTCGGCTGGATGCAGGGCCCGCCGTTCTGTTCCGTCCAGGATCTGCTCCCTGCAACTGGTCCCCGGCGCGACGACGACCCGCTCTCCGGCCTCACGCACCGCCGGGAACAACCTCCTCTCTCCCATCTTCATCGAGACCTCGTAGTGTCCCTTCTCGTAGCCGAAGAGCCCTGCCATCCCGCAGCAACCGGAGTCCACGACCTCGACATCGGCGGAGAGACCGAGCAGACGCTCCGAGAGGCCAGTCCCGACGAGCGCCTTCTGGTGGCAGTGCCCGTGCAGGAGGACGGGAGCACCTTCTCGTAGCGGAAGCTCCTCGTCGAGCTCGAGAAGCGCCTCCTCGAAGAGGCGGGTGGTTTCTGCCAGCTTCTTGACACGTTCGTCTCCGGGGAGAAGTTTCTCGTAGTCGTCGCGTAGGGTCAGGATGCAGCTCGGTTCGAGGCCGACGAGCGGTATGCCACGCTCGACGAAAGGCGTAAGGAGATCCAGGTTTCGCCTGGCGTTCTCTCTCGCCTCGTCCACCAGACCCTCGGAGAGCATCGGCCTCCCGCAACAGACCACCTCGGGTAGATGTATTTTCGCTCCCGCGGCTGCGAAGAGCCTTACGGCCCCCTCTCCGACCTCGGGCCGCTGGTACTGGTTCCAGGTGTCGTTGAAGAGCGCGATCTCCACAGGTCCAGCGCCCTGCGGCAGTTCGGGGAAGCGTTTGGAGAAGGTCTTGTTAACTACACGTGGCAACGAGCGGCGGGGATCTATGCCCGCGAGGGCGGCGGCATGGCGGGCGAGGCGTGTTCCTGCGACGGCGTTGTAGAGCGAGGGAACCAGCGCCGCAAGCGCGAGCTGCCGGCGGATGTGTCCCGCCGCTCTCTGGCGGAGAGAAAAACCGTGTTCTCTGCCGGCCTGGTAGAGGACTTCGGTCTTCATGCTCGCGACGTCAACACGGGAGGGGCATTCTGTCTTGCACGCCTTACATCCGACGCAGAGGTCCATGACCTCCTTCATGCGCTGTCCCGTCAGTTCTTCGGGCGGAAGAGTACCTTCGATCACGGATCTGAGCATGTTGGCCCGCGCCCTCGTGGTGTCCTGCTCGTCGAGGGTCACCATGTATGAGGGACACATCGTGCCCCCCGTCCTCTTGCGGCAGAAGCCGCTCCCATTGCACAACTCGACGGCCTTCGCGAATCCGCCCTGGTCATCGAAGGAGAGGTTCGTCTTTATGGGGAGACGCTTGCGGCCTGGGCCGATCCGCAGCTGCCGGTCCATCGGCGGAGGGTCTACGATAACGCCACGGTTCATCATCCCCTCTGGGTCGAAGAGACGCTTGACATCCGCGAAGGCGCGCAGGATCTCCCCCCCATACATCTTCTCCATAAACTCCGAACGCGAGAGGCCGTCGCCGTGCTCACCGGAGATAGAACCGCCGCAGTCGACGACGAGGTCCGCTACCTCCTCGGCGATGCGCCGCATCCGCAAGACGCCATCGGGGTCCGAGGTGTCGAGCGCTGGCCTGACGTGCAGGCATCCCACGCTGGCGTGGCCGTAGAAGCAGGCCCAGGTACCGTTCTTCTCCACTATCTCCTCGAAGCGGCCGACGAACTCCTCCAGCCGGTCCGGCGGCACGGCCGCGTCCTCCACGAAGGCGACCGGTTTCTCTTTGTCTGTAGTACCGAGCAGGAGCGGCAGGGTGGACTTGCGAAGCCTGACGGTCTGGCCCATCTCCACTTTGGTGCGAAGCGGCGTCGCGACCTTAGCCCCGACTTCGCCGGTCAGATCCTCAATCCCGGCGAATCGTTCGTCTAGCTCCTCTTTCGTGCCGCTCCACTCAACGACCAGGACGGCTTTCGGATCCCCCTGTACAAAGCGGGTCGAGTCCCTGTAGGCGGGGTTGGCCCTCGCGCGGCCTATCGCGACGTCGTCGAGCAGCTCTATCGCCGATGGGTTCATCTGCAGGAACAGGCCTGTGGCGCGGGCTGCCGCGGAGAGCGTGTCGAACTCGAAAGAGGCCAGGGCGCGAGTTTCGGGGAGCGGATGCAGCCTGAACTCCGCGCGGGTGACCACGGCCAGCGTGCCCTCGGATCCACAGATCAGGCGCGTTAGGTCCAGGGTCTCGGGGTCGACGAGGGCGTCGAGACCGTAGCCGGAGACGCGACGGATCATCTTGGGGAACTTACGCTTTATCTCGTCGTTGTAGCGCTCCCCGATCTCCATGGCCCCGCGCAGCAGCCTCGCGAGCGCATCGGCGTGACGGGCGCGTCCTCTGGCCTCCTCCCTGCCGAGGGGAGCAAGCTCGACCGTCTCCCCTGAGGCGAGCACGCAGCGCAGGCCGAGGACCTGATCGGAGGTCATCCCGTAGACGAGAGAGTGCATCCCCGCCGAGTTGTTCCCGACCATACCCCCTAGGGTCGCCACATCGGAGGTAGAGGTGTCAGCCCCGAACACGAGCCCGTGCGGCTCGACCATCGCGTTGAGCTCGCCCTGCACCAGTCCAGGCTCGACGACGCAACGCCGCCCTTCGAGATCTATCTCCAGCGCCCGGCGCATCTCGGAGACGTCGAGGGCCAGCCCGGGGGCCGTCGCCTGCCCGGCGAGGCTCGTGCCCGTACCGCGAGGCGTGATGGAGAGCCC
>DASSCV010000436.1:0-10540 GCA_035697505.1 Rubrobacter sp. | reverse complement strand
CCCTGCTCGCCGGTGACGGAGCGACCATCCGTGAAGCCCGCCGCGCCCGAAAGGCTTTCGGCGGTGGTATGCGCCAGGCTGGCATGATCGCCGCCGCCGCCCTCTACGCCTTCCAGAACCACATTGACAGGCTGGCCGAGGACCACGAAAGGGCCAGCAACCTCGCCGCAGGACTGAGAGAGGCCGGCTACTCTGCCAGGGAACCCGAGACCAACCTGATCCTCGTCGCCGTAGACAACCCACCCGAGTTCTTGCAAGCTCTCGCCCGCGAAGGCGTGCTAGCGACCCCAGGCAAACCCGGCTACATCCGCCTGTGCACCCACCTCGATGTCGGGGATAGAGAGGTAGAGTTGGCCGTCGAAGCAGCAGCCAGGATCACCGCGAGCACCGTCGAATATTGAACCCGGTCGAGGTCATCCCAGCGACCGGCCTCACCGAACCCCTGGCGCTCCTCGAAGAGTCTCTCAGAGGCGGCGAGCCAGTCCCCGAAGACCTCGCCGAACGAGTGCGCAGGGCCGTCGATGCCGGAGACATGGAGGTACTAGCCGCCAGGACCGAAGACCGTATACTGGGCGTGGCCATCCTCGCCTATCGTCCCAACATCGCCGCCGGCGCGCTCTTCGCCAGCATCGAAGACCTCTACGTCAGCCCCGAAGCCAGACGCCAGGGCATAGGACAGACTCTACTTACAGCTGCGGACGAACGTTGCACACAGCATGACATCTCTTACGTTGAAGTTCAGATCCAGGATTATGAAGCCGAGGCATTCTACGCAGCCCTGGGCTACGAGCCCGAGAAAAGCGTACGAGTCCTCTCCCGCTCTCTACCCATCAGCGACAAAAGGACAGACAGAAAGCCAAAATCCTAGAAGCCACACAGTACCACATGACGCACAATTCCAAACTCCTAATGCTCAATTCCAAATTCTAGTACCTGATAGACAGAGACCTCCCGAAACCCCAGGTCGTCGTAGAACTTGCGGCCCCGCGCGTTGGCGGCGGCGACCTGGAGGGAGATCCCATCCGCGTCCCTCTCCCGCGCCCAGGCTTGGACCCTTCGCAGGAGGGCGTGGCCCACGCCTCGGTTGCGGTACCCGGGTTCGACGAATACGTCGTCCACCGAGGCCCACGTCTTTGGGAGGAAGGCGGGGGAGCCCTGACGGAGCTCGCCCGAGATAAAGCCGACCGTCCTGTCTTCGGCCTCTGCCACGAAGAGGAATGAGTAGCTGCTGTTCGCCACGTCGGCCAGAAAGCGGCGCATCGTCTTCTCGGCACCGGGCGAGGTTTCGTAGACCCTGTCGTGGACCGTGTGCTCCTCGGCGCTCTGCATCCAGAGCCGCGCCGCCCCTGCCGCGTCCTCCCTGCGTCCCTGCCTGATGGTGAAGTCCTTGTCCACGCCCCAATCCTAACCCACGCGTCGCGGTCTGCGGCGGCGGGGGTGGGGTATGATCCCGAAAACCGGAGAGGAGAAGGATACGGAGCGGAGCGTGGGGCAGAAGCCGAACAGGTTCTGGGAGGTGGACGCCGCCCGTGGCGTAGCCATCATCATGATGGTCGTCTACCACACGACCTACGACCTGGACGCTCTTGGCGGCTACGACATAAGGTCCACCTCGGGGAGCTGGGATCTCTTCGCCGACCTTACGGCGGGTCTCTTCCTCTTCCTCGTCGGCGTCTCACTCGCCATAAGCCGGACGAGGACCAGCCTTTCGGGGTGGAGGCTCTTCGCAAAGTACCTGGCCAGGGGTTTGAGGGTTCTCGCTTACGGGATGATCCTGACCGGCGTCTTTCTGGTCCTTGGGATGGGCGTGGTAGCGTTCGGGATACTGCACCTGATCGGGGTCTCAATCATCCTCGCTTACCCGTTCCTGAGACTCCGTTTCACCAACCTCATCCTCGGCACCCTCGTCTTCGCCGCCGGCCAGTACATCCTGGCCCAGGGCCTTACCTCCGAGAGCCTCTGGCTGTCGCCTTTCGGCATCTTGCCCGAGGGCGTGATGATGCCGGATTACAGGCCTTTGTTGCCCTGGTTCGGCGTCGTTCTGGTCGGACTGTTCTTCGGAAACGTCGTGTACCGTGATGGCCTGCGGCCAGCAAGCCAGACGAACCAGGTGCCAATGCTGGCGAGACCGCTCCTCCCGCTCGGGAGGAATTCGCTGGTTATCTACCTGATACACCAGCCCGTCATCATCGCCTTCCTGGCACTATCTGGCATCGTGAGTTTGAACTTCTAATAGAGCTTCAGAGTTTCGTTTCCGCCGCGCAACCGCTAGAGTATGCGGTATCGTTCCGGAGAGGATACGGAGGTTTAGCTGGGGAAGAGTACGTCGCGGTAGATGACCAGTAGGCTCGATGGGATCGTCGCAGCTTGCGGGGTAGAGAAATTACAGCGCCAGGACTCTCGCGGCAAGATGTGGGAGTCGACGAGGAAGACGTTCATCGAAGCATTCGGCGGGTGCGTCTCGGCTTCGGGCGGTCGTCAGGGCGGTGACAAATTCCGGCGGTGACGCCGGGGACAAAGCACCGTTCGGGCCCGGAGACAGAGCGAGAGGCTCTGTCTCCTTGCTCTGCCCTCCCTGATCCCATCTCCGGATAAACAGGGAGGTAAGTCCGTGTGCGGCATAGTGGGTTACGCCGGTAAAGAGCGTTGTGTCGAGGTGCTCATGGAGGGTCTCGGGCATCTCGAGTATCGTGGTTACGATTCGGCTGGGCTGGCCCTTCAAAAGGAGGGCCAGATAGAGCGGATAACAGAGGTCGGGCAACTCGAGAACCTCACCCGCGCCCTTACCGGGCGCAACGGTGACCTCTCCCAGGTGCGGACCGGGGTGGGACACACCCGCTGGGCTACGCACGGGCGTCCGAGCGAGGAGAACGCGCATCCCCATCTCGGTGGAGACGGAACGGTCGCCGTCGTACACAACGGCATCATTGAGAACTTCTCGGAGCTCAAGGCGGAGTTGGAGGGGCGGGGCGCCGTCTTTCGTTCAGAGACGGACACAGAGGTGATAGCGCACCTGATCGCTGAGAGGGTCGAGGCCGGAGAGACCTTGCGGATAGCGCTGGCCGGGGTGTTTCAGCGGCTCGAGGGTTCTTTCGCCGTCGCTGCGGTCAGCGTGGGTGAGCCAGGCAAGGTCGTCGCGGCCCGACATCAGAGCCCTCTCGTCGTCGGCCTCGGGGAAGGTGAGAACTTCCTGGCGAGCGCGGTGCAGGCGCTTCTCGGGGAGACGCACGAGTTCCTCGTCGTCGAGAACGGTGAGATCGTCGAGATTGCGGACTCTTCGGTAGGGGTGTTCACCTCTTCGGGCGAGCCCGTCGAGCGTGAGTCCTTCGAGGTGGATTGGGAAGCCGAGGCCGTCGAACTCGGCGGCTACAACGACTATATGCTCAAGGAGATCCACGAGCAGCCCGCCGCCCTGGGAGCGACCCTTCTCGGCCGCATCGACTCAGGGGGCGTCGTCGACCTCTCCGAGGTAGGGCTCGACCTCTCGGAGATAGACCGGGTTGTGGTCATCGCCTGTGGCACGGCCTACCATGCCGGCCTGCTCGGCAAACACGCCATGGAGAAGCTCGCCAGGATACCCGTCGAGGTAGTGATCGCCAGCGAGTATCGCTACGCGGACCCCATGGGGGACGGGCGCACACTGGTCGTTGCCATAAGCCAGAGCGGAGAGACGACAGATACTCTCGCTGCCGTTCATGCGGCTCGGAGTTTCGGGGCCAAAGTGCTCGCGGTTACCAATACCAGAGGCTCGCTCATCACACGAGAAGCCGATGCGGTCTTGCTCACCAGGGCGGGGCCCGAGATCTGTGTTGCTTCCACCAAGACCTTCGTCGCCCAGGTCGCCGTACTCGACCTTCTGGCGCTGGCGCTCGCCGCCATTCGCGGGGCTATCCCCGAGAGAGAATTGCGGGAGATCGGACGCGGCCTCAGGCTGGCGCCGGAGAAGGTCGAGGAGGCGCTCGGGTTGCTTGGGGGTCGGGTGGAGGAGGCCGTGGAGGTCTTCGAGGAGGCCCGCTGCTCGCTGTTCCTGGGGCGCGGTATGTCGTATCCCGTGGCGCTCGAAGGGGCTCTGAAGCTCAAGGAGATCTCCTACCTACCTTCCGAGGGCTATCCGGCTGGTGAGATGAAGCACGGTCCTATAGCTCTGGTGGACGAACACTGTCCCGTTATAGCCGTTCTCGGAGAGGGCCTCATCCGCGAGAAGACTCTCTCGAACGTCGAGGAGACCGTCGCCAGGGGCGCTAGCGTGATCGCCGTCGCCCGTGAGGGGGACAAACGCGCAGGAAGGATGGCTCGCCTTGTGCTTCCTGTACCCGAGGCGCCGGAGATTCTGGCCCCCTTGATCTGTAGCGTGCCGCTGCAGCTCCTCGCATACCACGTCGCCAAGGACCGGGGCCTGAACGTCGACAAGCCACGCAACCTCGCCAAGAGCGTCACCGTCGAATAGTGAGCCTGTGCCCCTTTCAGTTCTTGGAGTAGGATACGTCCATGCGAGCGATGATCCTGGACGTATCCGGTGAGCCGCTTAGGGTGGCGGAGGTGGCCACGCCCGAGCCAGGCGAGGGGCAGGTCCTCCTGCGCGTACACTGCTGCGCCGTGTGCAGGACGGATCTGCACGTCGTTGACGGGGAGTTGCCCGATCCCAGGTTGCCCCTGATCCCGGGCCACCAGATAGTCGGCACCGTTGAGAGGATCGGCGATCACGTAGACAGCTTTACGTTGGGGGAACGGGTCGGGGTGCCGTGGCTCGGGTGGACCGACGGCGAGTGCCGCTATTGCCTCTCCGGGCGCGAGAACCTCTGCGAGAACGCGCGGTTCACGGGGTACCAGATCGACGGCGGCTACGCCGGGTACGCCATCGCCGACGGTCGTTTCTGCTTTCGGATCCCTGAGGATTTCCCCGATCTGCAGGCCGCTCCCCTGTTATGCGCCGGCCTGATCGGGCACCGTTCGCTGCGCTTCGCCGGCGATGCCGAGAGACTCGGTCTCTACGGCTTCGGGGCCTCGGCCCACATTGTGGCCCAGGTTGCAGCGCACGAGGGACGGCGCGTCTTCGCGTTCACGCGCCCCAAAGATGAGGAGGCGCAGGAGTTTGCCAGGGGACTGGGTGCCGAGTGGGCCGGGAGTTCGGAAGAGGCGCCGCCCGAGGAACTGGACGCGGCGATCATCTTCGCGCCGGTTGGCGCCCTGGTCCCTGCTGCCCTCAGGGTCGTCGCCAGGGGCGGGACCGTGGTCTGCGCGGGCATACACATGAGCGAGATCCCCTCCTTTTCCTACGATCTCCTCTGGGAAGAGCGATCGGTGCGCTCGGTGGCCAACCTCACGCGCCAGGACGGCCTGGACTTCCTCGCTCTCGCCTCTGAGGTGCCTGTTCGAACGGAGGTCGTGCCTTTCCCCCTGGAGGAGGCCAACGAGGCGCTAGAAGCCCTGCGCGGTGGCAGGGTGAGGGGCGCTGCCGTGCTCGTCGTCGACTGATCTGTGTTGCAAGCGTACCCGCGAGTCGGGCTAACGGATGACGTTCAGGGCGCCTGGTTCGATGCGGAAGGACATGGGTAGTCCGCCCCAGAGCTCACCGTCGAGTTGTACCGGTACGTCTGCGCCGGGGGCCCTGGCGTGGACCTCCGTCGAGGTAAAAGACCTCATCGCGCGGTTGAGGGGCCTCCTCGCCATTATCCCGGCGATGACGTCAGGCCTAAGGAGGTCGCTCAGGCGCTCGACCAGGATGGTCTCGAACGCGCCGCTGGTCAGAAGGCCAGGGCCTGACACCCTGTAGTCACCGCCGTAGTAGTGGCCGTTGGCGACTATGGCGAACCTTGCGGTGTGGACCTCGTCGCCGTCGCTTACCTCCAGCGTGGGGAACCTGTTCCCGAAGAGCACTTTGAACGCCGTCAGCTGGAAGGCCAGGCGCCGCAGGTAGCGCTTCAGGCGCGGCGTCACGGCGCCTATCACTTTCGCATCGAAGCCTATCCCTGCCATGCAGGCGAAGCGGCGCTCGGCGCCCTCATCGTTCGTGGCGATGCCGAAGTCCACCCTGGAGCGTTCGCCTTTCAGTATGCGCTGGCAGGCCTCGGCCGGGTCGAGCGGCAGCCCGAACTCCCGCGCCAGCACATTCGCGGTACCGAGTGGCAGCACGCCCAGCGTGGCCTGCCCCGAGAGCCCATTCAGTACTTCGTTGACCGTGCCGTCGCCCCCAGCGGCCACGACCAGCCGGTTACCTGCAAGAGCCGCAAGTTCGGTGGCGTGGTCGGGGTGTTCGGTGTTGATTACCTCCACCGTCAGGCCTCCCGAGCGCAGGATCTTCGCGAAGCGCTCGAGATAATCCTCATCGCCCGCTCGCCCCGAGTTCGGGTTACCGATGATGACAGCGTCTGTGGCCGTATCCATCACCATACTATAGCCCTTTTGCCTGGGCTGAATCTGCCGTAACATAAGCCCCGTGGAAGGTTTCGTCGTACCAGGGGTCGGGGTCGACGTCGTCGACGTCGAGAGGATGCAGTTCGCCCTGGAGCGCACCCCGAGGATACGAAAGCGCCTGTTTACGGAGGCCGAGATAGCGTACTGCGAGAAGTACCGCTTTGCCGAGCGCCACTACGCCGGACGATGGGCCGCCAAAGAGGCCGTTACCAAGGCTCTGGGGTGCGGCCTGATCCAGTGGAACGGCGTCGAGGTGGTGCGGAAGCCCCGTAGCGCACCAACGGTTCGTATCTCCGGCAAGATCAAGAAGTTCGCCGACGCGGTCGGCGTGCGCGAGGAAGACCTCTACATCTCCATTACCCACTCCGAGCTCTCCGCAGTGGCCGTCTGCGTCGTGCGCCGGGAGCGGATCTCGGGGTGAAGCTCTACAGCGCACAGGAGATGTCCCGCGCAGACGCAGCGGCGCAGGATCTCGGCATCCCAGGCGGCGTGCTGATGGAACGTGCCGGCGTTGCCATGGCCAGTATCGCCCTGGAGCGGTACTCCCCAGGGCAGGCTCTCCTCGTCTGCGGCGGCGGCAACAACGGTGGCGACGGCTTCGTCATCGCCCGCGAGCTGCACCGCTCCGGCGTCGAAGTCGCGGTTCTGGCTACGAAGAGCCAGTACGAGGGAGACCCGGCGACCAACCTGGAGATACTTCGGAACCTGGATGTTCGGCTCATCGCACCGGAAGATCTCGACGCCGAGCTTGGGCATGCGGATCTCCTCGTCGACGCCTTGCTCGGGACCGGGTTCTCGGGAGAGGTGCGGGAGAAGGAGGCCGGGATCATCGAGAAGATGAACTCAGCCCGGTGTCCCGTACTCGCAGTCGACGTGCCCTCCGGCGTGGACGGGTCGACGGGCGAGGTGCAGGGTGTTGCCGTGTCCGCCAATCTTACGGTTTGTGCGCACGCCATGAAGGTGGGGTGTGTGATCTCCCCCGGTCGCGAGCACTCCGGCGAAGTCGTCGCCGTGGATATAGGTATTCCACAGAGAGCAGACGTCGAACCCTCTCTGATATGGACCGACGCAGCTTCTCTACGGGGAAAGTTACCGCGTACAGCGGAACCGGCCCACAAGTACTCGGCCGGAGCCCTGCTCGTCGTCGCAGGCTCCCGCGGCACGACAGGAGCCCCCGTCATGGTCGTTCGGGGCGCGCAGAGAGCAGGGTGCGGCATAATCTTCCTCGCCACCTCCGAGGGGGCAGCGCCCGCCGTCGACCTCGAACTAACCGAAGCGCTGGTCTACGGTGTCGCGGAGGACGGAGAAGGCTACATGGGGTCAGGGGCGCTCGAAGAGATCCTGGAGCACGCAGGGAGGGCCTCTGCGCTCGTGATGGGCCCGGGGACGGGGACAGGGGACGAGGGCAGGCGCCTCGTCGAAGGTATCCTGCGCGGGGTCGGACTGCCCGTGTTGCTCGACGCCGACGCCATCACGAACCTCGCTGGCACGGACGTTCTTGCGCGTAGGGATAGCCCGACCGTCATAACACCGCACGCAGGGGAGTTGGGACGTCTGCTTGGATCCGGGGCGAGAGAGGTATCCGCCCACAGACTCGATTCAGCCCGCAATGCGTCCGAACAGCACCGATGCTGCGTGTTGCTCAAAGGTTCCGATACGCTCGTCGTCGAGGGCGAAAAGGTCGCCGTCAACTCTACAGGGAACGTCGCGCTTGCCGCGGCGGGGACAGGGGACGTGTTGTCCGGTGTGATAGGGGCTCTACTGTCGCGCGGAATGGACACCTACGAGGCGGCCAGGGCCGGCGCCTGGGCGCACGGACGAGCAGCCGAGCTCTGGCTAGAGGAGACAGGCTGGCCCGCAGAAAGCTTCGTTGCGACCGACCTGCTCGACTATCTGCCGCCTGCCGTAGGAGAGTTATTCTGAGGTTCAGGCTTCTCTTCATCGGGGATATCGTCGGGCCCGCAGGATGCTCGGCGGTCCTTGACCTCGTACCGCTGTTACGTCGAGAGCTGGAGCCTGACGCCGTCGTCGCCAACGCCGAAAACTCGGCCCCGACGGGCCGTGGTATCACCCGCGAGAGCGGCGCCGCCCTGCTCTCCGTGGTCGACTTCCTCACCCTGGGCAACCACGCGTTCGACGCCGAAGGCTACGAGGAGTTCTTCGGGGAGGAGGACAGGGTGGTGCGTCCCGCCAACTTCGGCGAAAAGGACCCTGGGCTGGGTCTGGGTGTTTTCGAGGCTGGCGGCGTGAGAGTGGGCGTCAGCAACGTGCTCGGGCGCGTCTTTGTCGAGAGGACGAAGATATCTCCCTTCGAAGCTGCCGACCTGGCCGTCGAGGAGTTGAAGGCGCGCGGCGCCGAGCTCGTGCTCATCGACTCCCACGCCGAGGCCACGAGCGAGAAGCAGGCGCTCGGCCATTATCTCGACGGGATGGCGCATGCCGTATTGGGTACCCACACGCATGTGCCCACGGCGGACCATTCGATCCTGCCAGGCGGAACTGCGTACGTGACTGACGTCGGCATGACCGGCTGCACGGAGAGCATTATCGGCTTCGAGCGGGAGGACTTCCTCGCTCTGTTCATGGGTGATTGGCGTGGGATCTCGGTCGCCACGCGTGGTCCTGTCGTGCTCAACGGCGCGCTCGTCGAGTTCGACCTCGACGCTCGGCAGGCCACAGGGATCGAAGCGGTAAGGAGGAAGTGGACGCCTTGACCAGAGGTTCGCCTGGCCGTTTAAAATAGCGGTAGTGCGACCGGGAACGACGATAAGAGGGATGGAACATGGAGCAGCAGGACATAAGGAATCTGAGGGTGGCCGAGATCTCGCACGAAGAGTGGCCCACGCTCGGGCCTGACGAGACGGTGGAGAGTGCGATCAAGCTCTTCGCCGAGTCCGGTATCTCGGGCGCTCCTGTCGTCGAGGACGGCAGGCTTGTCGGCATAGTTACGGAGGGAGATCTGATCTTCCGCGACGCGGATATAAAGGCGCCGGGCTTCCTCGACATCCTCGGCGGCCTCATCCCTCTTGGGAGCTGGGATGAGTATCGTAAAGAAGCGCTCAAGAGCGCTGGCGTTACCGTCGACGAGGTGATGACGAGGGAGCTGATCACGATCTCCCCCGACGCCTCTCTCGCCGAGGCCTCCACTATCATGGCCGACAAGAGGGTCAAGATCCTGCCCGTCACCGAAGGTGACGCGCTGCGCGGCATTATCACCCGCATGGATATACTGACCCTCCATGTACTGAACCCCCGCCGGTAAGAACGGACCGTGAGTAGCGCGGCTGCAGGAGTCAGGGTCCCGAGCCGTACCTGGGCTGAGGTGGACCCTGGCGCCGTGCGCCACAACGTGGGCACCCTCAAACGCAAGGCTCCTAACTCGCGCCTGATGGCCGTCGTCAAGGCCGACGCTTACGGCCACGGCTCCGTCGAGGTTGCCCGTGCCTGTATAGAGGCCGGGGCAGACTCCCTCGCCGTCGTCACCGTCGAGGAAGGGGCAGAGCTGCGGCGCGCGGGTCTCGAGGCGCCGATCCTGGTCTTCACCGACCCGCTACTCGATAGGCTCCCGCTGGCCGAAGCGCATCGCTTGGCCGTAACGGCACACTCCATCCCCAGTGCGAGGCGCATCGCGGCCCGTCAGGGTCTCCAGGCGCACCTGAAGGTGAACACGGGTATGAACCGCTGGGGCGTCGAGCCTTCGGAGGTGGGGGAGGCGCGCAGGATACTGGGTCCGGGGCTCGCCGGCGTCTACACACATTTCGCCTCGGCCGACTTCGATGAGGGGGCGACGAGACGCCAGATCGAGTGCTTCGAGTCCGTACTCGCCGCGCAACCCTTCGGCGGTATCCTGGTGCACGCCGCGAACTCTGCGGCCACCCTCTGGCATCCCAGGTCACACTACGATTGCGTCCGTCCCGGCGTGGCGCTCTACGGTTTGCACCCTGCGGGCGACGAGGGAGACCCGGTGGCGGAGGGTCTACGACCCGCGATGGCCCTCAAGAGCTACGTCGCCGGCGTGCGGCGACTCGCCAGGGGGGATGGGGTATCCTACGGGCTTACCTTTTTGGCCGGGGCGCCGATGTTCGCGGCGACCGTGCCTGTGGGGTACGCGGAGGGATATCGGCGG
>DASSCV010000435.1:0-4683 GCA_035697505.1 Rubrobacter sp. | reverse complement strand
AGGTCCCCGAGGAGATGGAGAGCTACATAGCCAAAAACGTCGACTTCTTCGAGTAACTACACCAGTCTCGTTTCAACCAGGGAAGAGGGAGAAGCTTCGGCCTCTCGCTCTTCTCTCAGGACCCCGAACTTCGGAGAATTCCTATTCCACGCACTAGGGTGAATAGGGGCTACTAGTCTGCCTGCGTGCCTTTCGGTGACGCCTCGGGACGCAACCACAGCGAGACGTGGGCTGGCTGCATCGTCTCCCTTACAACCCCTACTAGATCGTCACTTAATGCCTCCAGATCTGTTTCGTTGCGCAACTGAGCCGAGAAGGCTTCCAGGGTCTTCCTGGCGTCGTATTTTCTGCGGTAGAAGCGCCTATCCACGAAGCCCTGCATTCGACGGCGCAGCGGGTTGAACAGAGCGGCTATCGCCAGGGTGGAGGCGACAACGGCGAGGGTGGACTCCTGGCCGGTGAGTAAGACGAACACCCTCTGCAGCACAACGATACCGCCGAAGTAGAGAGCAACGAGCGTCGCTGTGAGCGAACCGTATACGAGGGTACGGTTGATGATCACCTCTATGTCGTAGAGGCGGTACCTCAAGACGGCGATGCCCACCGCCACCGGAATTCCCGCGAAGCTCAGCAGCTCCACATCCTGCAGAACCACAAGCCATAACGGCTGCGTGCCTGTTGAGTCCGGGAAGGCAGGTGCGAAGATGAGCGCGCTGACTACGGTGATCAAGGCCATCAGGCCCACGAACGAGCCGGCGAAGGCTATCCACTTGATCTGCTCTCGCTCCTCGCTACCGGAACGCCGGTAGCGCAACACCAAACTGAGCGCCGAGGCAAGGGTGCACAGGGGAAGCAGGGCCGGAATGACGTTCGTCGCGTCCGCGATCCAGGCGTATCCCTCGAGCCCGAACGGGTTCCGTACACCCCCGAGGTCCGGCAGCGGACCGGGGGCGAGGGCGATGGCCAAGCTGACCACGACCATCACCGCTCCAGAGAACCAGGCTAGAGGGCGCCATCTCCTGGAGGGTAGCCTCCCGTCGGGAAACAAGAGGATCAGGTAGATAGAGAGCAGCCCTACGGGGGGCACCCACAGCCATTGGCTTAGCGCGGCGACAGCCGCCGGGAACGGGACCACGCCGGTCGTAGCAAGGCCGTAGGCAGTGTACTGGTCGTGCAGGGCGATGAGCGTCCAAAAGAGGCCGGCGACCAAGCAGATCCAACCGATAGGGTTCTCGGGACGCCTTGAGGCGATCAGGGCGCCTACTATAGTGAAGGCGAGGAAAGGCGCCAGGATCAACAGGTTGCCGATGGCGCCGCCGGAGCCCCAGTCGCTGGAGAGCTGCGCGGCTGGGGCTGTGACGTACAAGGACATGATGGTCAGTATCGCGCCGGCGACGAACATGGCCCCCGAGAGACCGGCGAGCGACCAGGCCAGCCAAGAGGAAGCGCGAGTATTCGCCCTGCCGACTTCTCGATCCCGCCGCTGTGTCCCTTCTGTCACAACACCACACTACAGCACTACCGTCTCCCAAGCGTTACGGCAAACGTAACGAAGCAGAATATCCAAGGCGAACTTCGGAGAATCCCCAAAAGGCGAAGTTCGCAGAATAACCCTTCCACGCACTCCGGTGAATAGGGCTTGCATGCTGCTATATTGCCTACCCCGCCGAAGTTCGCGGCCGGAAGTAGCTCACTCGGGTATCCTCTTTGATGGGAAAGTGAGGCATAGTCATGCGCAGATCAACAGCGGCGGTGGGCAGCGCAGTGTTTTTTCTGTTGGCTCCGGGCGTGGTTGTGGGACTGATCCCGTGGTTGTTGACGGGAGGTTGGCAGGTGCGCGAACCCCTGCCGTACTGGACGCCGGTGCGGGTGCTCGGAGGGGTACTGCTCGTCGCGGGCCTGATCGCGCTGGTTCAGGCGTTCGTGCGTTTCGTCGTGGAGGGCTTCGGGACACCGGCACCCGTCGCCGCACCCGAGCATCTGGTCGTCGGCGGGGTGTATCGCTACGTTCGCAACCCCATGTACGTGGCGGTACTGGCGGCGATCGTTGGCCAGTCGTTGCTCTTGGGCCGACTCGGATTACTATTGTACGCCGGTGTCGCCTGGGTGGCCGTAGCGGCGTTCGTGCGGTTCTACGAGGAACCCACCCTCACGCGCCGCTTCGGCGCTGACTACGAGGCCTACCAGCGCGCAGTGCCTGCCTGGTGGCCCCGCCTGCGTCCCTGGGAACCCGGCGAGCGCGACGGACCAGGCGCAGGGTGATGCGCCTGCCGACGACCGGCACTCCGGGCTCGTCTTCATATGGCTAGACTTCCGAGAACTCCGTTAAGGCGAAGTTCACAGAATGCCTTCTTCCGAGAAATCCTGTTCCCGGACGTTGGCTGAATATTCTGCGTGCCGCAAGGGGACCGCGAACCTCCTCGCTGGACGAGGTCGAGTACCCGCGTGCCGCGTTGGGCAAGGACGAACCTGAGGACGACGCCGGCGTCGTCATCAGACACCCGGACGAAGATGCCTATTTCGCGCGCCAGGCACAATGGAGGGCCGGGGCCCCGATGGGCGACCCCGGCCCTGCCGAGAGGGCGCCGCTCCAGGGGGAAGAAGACATCTTCCCTTGCCGTTCGTGCAGCTGTGGAGGCACGCGCCTTCCAAGAATGTTGCTGCGCTACTCCTCCGCACCCAACGGTTGCTAGTCTGCCACTGAGTCGCTTGCCCACCCGCCTTCTCTGTGGGCCTTCTCGCGGCAGGCCGTGCAGACCTCCATACCGATTGCCATCGCGAAGATGTCTGGGCGGCGCTCGTGCAGGAGCCCCACAAGTTCTGGCTCCTTACGCATCTCGTGCCAGAACGGACTTTCATCCAACGCCTTAGCAATGCGCTCAGCGGCTTGCTGGTCAAGCGCTCCTCCGCAAACCTCGCAGACCCTCTCCTCTACTTCCATACGCCTCCTCCTTTCGCGCTCTCCGTGCGCGGGGCTCTTATAGCATCGTGCAGCATCTTGAGCACTCTACGCTCGTGCGGGTCAAGCATATCGTGCTGTGTGTGCTGCTGCCTGTCCTGCAAAAGGTGCATTGCAGCGCACGCTGGGCGGTAGAGTTCGCCCTGATCTGTGAGTTCGGTACCTATTATGAGGGAGTCGGGATAATACCCGAAGGCAGCCGAGTTGAGGACGGTGCGCTCATAGGTGTTGGACCGTGGCTATGCGGACTTCCGAGAATTCCCCTTCCACGCAATCTGGTGAATAAGGAAGTGTGAAGGGCCTGGGTCCGAGGATCCAGCCCCTTGAGAGAGTACCGATTCGGCCCTATCGGCTTCCAAGGCCGAAAAAATGGCCCAAAATGTGTAGGACCCTCGCAGAAAGGGCTCCGCACCTTTGCTACCCTCCCTAATTGTTGTGCAAGCCACCTCGTTTGGAGGGGGTCTCAATATGCGACGATTGTCGCTGACCATGCTGTGCGCTCTGATAGCGCTGCTGTTTTCCGTCGGGTTGTTCGAACATAAGGCAGAAGCCCAGACAGGGTATGCCTCGTGGTACTCAATGCCAGGAGCCTACACGGCCTCGGGGCAGCTTATGACGGCCTCCACCTGGGGTGCGGCCCACCGTAGCCTGCCGTTTGGCACCGAGCTTACGGTGTGCTACGCAGGAGGAGGGTGTGCCTACAACGTCCCTGTGATCGACCGGGGGCCTTACGTGTACGGACGCGACCTGGACGTCACCGCTGCGGTGGCCGATCAGATCGGCCTCACCTACGCTGGTGTGGGGCTTGTTAGCTGGTGGGTTGAGTAACTTCACCGACCTCCCACTTCCGCACCACGGGGGGTTGTCTGGGTGCCTTCTCTGAGGCGGTGAACATGTAGCGCCGGCTCTGAAGGGTGCACGCGGGGGTTCGTCGACCCGCCGTGCTTGCGCTCCAGCACCTCGTCGCCGAACACATCGGCTGGAGCGACCGGCCAACCCTTTAGGGTCGGCGCTCCACCCCGCCGAGGTGGACGCTAGCTTTGCTGTAGCTCGGAGTTGCTCATGCGGGTAGCAACTTCTTAGAACGCCGCTTCGAGGCGAAGTTCGAAGGATACCTGGTTCCGTAACAGAATCGTTACAAGAACGTCATCGCCCCTTAACATAACTGGTCGATAATGCTAGTGCTAGAAAGCCCCTCGGCGAAGTAGAGGAACCCCCTCCGCTTGCACAACACGTCGGGGGGCATCCTCTTTGCTAGATACAACCTTCCGAGAAGCTGGCTTTGCCCCGGTCCTATGGGGCATGGAAATTCTCAGGCACCAGTAGCGTAGCAAGGCGCAACTGCTCGTAACGAATTCTCGCTAGGAATGTAGTCCCCACGGACCGCTTTGGGGACCAAAGAGGTCTCTGAGAGTGGTTCTATAGCTACTGGACCGGTTTGCTGTGGGGGTGGACTTTGTAACCGCGAAGTTCCGAGAATACCCCTTCCCCGAAGGTGGGTGAATAGGAGCTCGGGGCACCGTAAACGCGGCCGAAGCCGGTCCGGTCGGCGGTCGTCCGGCCCCCTCGATGGGGTGTCTATTTCGCGTGCGTCATGTCGGGCGTGGCCTACCCGTACTGCGGGCGCCCGGCCGTACGGTAGACCTGCATCGTCACCCCGTTGGCGGTGGCGCGCGACTCGACCAGCTCGAGCGCCAGGTCCGGGCCGGAGTCGGGGAACAGCC
>DASSCV010000434.1:0-4043 GCA_035697505.1 Rubrobacter sp. | reverse complement strand
TGCTACGTCCCCAAGGTTTAGGACGCCTATGGAAAGACGTGCTATCTGATAGTTGCGGAAGTAGACCCAGCCCAGTAGCACAGCGCTGGCGGTGAAGGCAAGAACCACATAGAAGGAGGTGGCAAGCATCACAAATCCTCCCGCCCGGTGGCCTCCTCTGGCGTCAACCTGTAGACGCCTCCTCCGCTATCGCCAGGCACCCCAAAGGCACTCTCTTTAAGATCGCAGCGTAGCGGTAGGGGGCGCCGCAATTCGCCTCGATGCTCTACAAGGTTCAGTTCCCGAACAGGGATGCTCCGCTCTTCCAGGCGTGTCTCGATAGCGCGGCGGACTCTCGGCTCGGCGCTTCTTCGGACCACTACCTCTACGCCAACGCCCCCAGGAAGTGCCCAGAAGCCGTAGCGTGCGGGCAAAGGTACCTCATCAGCCTCCTCGAGTGCTTCGAGCACGTCGCCCGCGAACGTCCAGCCGCCCTCGTGATGGGCGGCCAAGCGGAGCTTGCCCAGTAGGGGGCTTGTAGCTTGCAGGTGGCGCAAGTTGCAGGTGAGAGTTCCATCTATCTGTCGCACCACATCCTGTGTATCGTAGCGGAGCAGGATAGTAACTTCGCGGTACGGCGGAAGCGGTGTCGCCACAATGGTTCCAGCCTGACCGGGCTGAGCGGATGTTCCCGTCTCCGGATCTATCACCTCGAGCATTCCAGAGGTCGGATCAAAGTGCAGGTGACTCTCGGAGCAGCTCTGTCCTTGAAACGGCCAGGTCTCGGTCATCCCGTAATCGTCATAAACCTCGACGGGGCCGAAGAGCCGATGGGCACGTTCCTTGAGCCCCTCACTGACAAGTTCGCCTCCTACGGAGATGCGCTCCAGGCCGAAATCCTCGGGGCCATATCCGTGCTGGAGTCCGCATTCGACGAGCTCCCCTAGATAAGAGGCGTAGATGCTCAAGTAGCTGACCTTGGGCTTCTTGCCAGGGATGCTTCTCTGTTCGGCTAGCAGCGCGAGCGTTGGCAGTGGCTCCACAAGACCAGCTAGATGCACCAGTGCTCCGATGCGAGCGCAGGCTGCGGCGAAGCAGGTGTTGCCTAGCGTGGCGCGCGAGCTGGTGCTTAGCTGAACGATGTCGCTCTCGTCGATGCGGTTGGCGGAGAGAAGTCCGATCGCCGCTAGCGCGATGTAAGTGCGCATCTCGTGTGCTGAGAAGTAGACGCTTGTGGGTTTGTTGGTTGTGCCGGTTGTAGTGGTGCCAAAGCACGGCCTCGTCGTCCGACGCACGAAGGCTCCTGGGTCTTCACACAGCGCTACTTTCGGGGTCAAGGGGAGGCTCGCGATGTCTTCGAAGCGGAGCCGCTCGGGCTCGAGGGCCAGCCTCTCAAAGAGGCGTGTGTAATAGCTTGTCTCCTGCGCGGCTCGCACCGCCTGAGTCCTGAAGCGGCGAAGGTGCAGCTCACGCCGGGTCTCTTCATCGAGCACTGGCCCACCAAGTTGGCTGCCACCATCTTCGACGTCGATCGAGCCGAATTCTCGCCTGGTCTCTTTTATCGCATCGATCAGATGGTCGAGCGACCACTGGGCGAAGGGTCTCCCAAGCCCTACAGAGGCGGCGAACCGTAACTGTGCCACTGCTGTCTTAAACACGTGTCCCTGCCCCCTATCTAGAAGAAAGGTAGAGAGAACAATCCCTGATCCTCGACACTATGCTCCGCCTCGGCGGGGATTTCCCATCACACCTTCCCGTCCTGCTAATGCAGGTTTCATCGGACAGCAGTTAGCCTGGCATATGTTGGCCACACACGCCAGGCTATCAGCTACCCTCATCGAGGGGGACATCCTTAATTGGACCCACCGAGGAAGCCTGTGAGAACAGTCATGGAAAACATCTGCCTAAAGACCTTCACGTAATACGTCCGCATTCTGCTCACCACCTCTCTATCGTCTTGTGGTTCTTGGTTTCTCCTACAACTCCAGCGCTCCGTTGGGGATGCTAGTTGCCTCCACTGACGAAGCCCGCGAGGACGGCCATGGAAAACATGTGCCTAAAGACCTTCACGTAGTATGCCCGCATCTGCTTGTCTCCTTTCTTCTCGGGCGGCCTCTCTGGTGGACCGCCTCTTGTTTGGCTTATGGGGACCACTGTAAAGGGGGGGCGTTAGCTGAGCGTTAGCAAAGTACGTAGAAACTACGTAGTTCCTGGAGAAAATCAGTCTCTTGGACAAAATTGGGAAGAACACGACCGTCTCTTGGACCAACGATCGGAGCGTGCAACCCAAGAGCCCCGGTGACCGATGACCGGCCGAAGGGGTATCTTCGACTGCCTTCTTACGATAGCTGCGCCCTACGCTAGGCCATCCGAACGGCGACCTGCTCGCGAGCGTGGAGGTTCAGCTTCTTCAAGAGGTTGGTGATGTGTTTGTCTACGGTGCGCTCGGAGATCACCAGCTCGTGGGCTATCTGGCGGTTGGTGAGCCCCCGTGCTACCAGGACCGCCACCTCCTTCTCGCGGCGGGTGAGGGGATTATCTGTTCTCCTGACATCCGGCGGACTCTCAGGTGCGCGGGCGACTTCCTCGGAGAGGGCATACTCTACGGCTTCTTCCGCCGACATCGTACTCCCCTCCGCCCACACCGCTTCCCACGCCGCCTCGCCGAGCCGGGCGCGTGCGGTGGCCATGCTGGGCTCGTAGTACGGCCGGGTTTCGGGCGTGGGGGGAGCACCGATATTAGTGCGCAGGACCTCCGCCGCCCCCCCCACAGCTGTGCCGCCCGAGCCCCTTGCCCTCTCTCCCCGGCCAAGCCGGCAAATCCCTCCAGGCAGTAGGCTACATAGTCCCAGCTCTCTATTTCCCGATTTAGCGCCAAGCCTTCCTTGAGGAACCCCTCTGCTAAGTTTTGGTCGTCGCCACTCCAAAACGTCAGCAATCCCATCCACCCCACAGTGCGGGCGACGCGTAAGTCATCGCCCAGCTCCTGATACAGGGACAGACACTCCATGCCCAGCGTCTTGGCCCGCTCGTATTCACCCTTCTGGCGTGCCACCTCCGCAAGGTTACGGATAGCCATGGCGATGGTTCGCCTCTCCCCGATTCTCCGCGAGGTTGCCAGCGCCTCCTCGAAGAAAGGTGCCGATCGCTCCAGGTCACCCTTGTCGAGGTATTGAGTCCCCAAGCACAGAATCGCGAAGGCAACACCACCATCGTCCCCCAGCTCCCGGTAGAGTTCCAGCGCCTCCCCGTGCAACACGATGGCGTATTCGTAATCGCCTCGATGCCACGCGAACGTGCCTGCCTCGCTCAAGATCTTCGCCCGCGCGGCCGCGTCGCTGGGAGCCTCGGCGCGGCCGCTTTGGCGCAGTGCCGCCTCGAACCACGCGCTGCCCTCCAAGAAGCGAGCCCGCATTTCCCATAAGCGCGCCAGCGCTCCTGCCAGCCTGAGGGTCGTCTCGGGCTCGTTCTCCAGCGACCATGAGAGTGCAGCCCTCATGTTGTCGTGCTCGGCCTCGAGTCGCTTCGCCCACTCTTGCTGATGCGCTCCCGTCAATTCCGCAGCGGCCTCCTCGGCCAGCCCGAGGAAGAACTCAGCGTGCCGTCGCCGGAAGGCATCGGCTTCTCCGCTCTGCTCCAGGCGTTCCCTGGCGTACTGCCTGACCGGCTCCAGCAGCCTGTAGCGCGCTCCCCTATCGCCCGTTGGTCCCGCAACGACCAGCGATTTGTCCACCAGCATCAACAACGATTCCAGGACGTCGCTCCTCTCGATGCCCTCGCCCTCCCCCACCGCCTCCACCGCTTCGAGCGAGAAGCCACCGGCAAACACCGAAAGCCTACCGAACAGGCTTTGCTCGGGCTCGCCCAAGAGCTCAAAGCTCCAGCTGAGCGTTGCCCTGAGGGTCTGGTGGCGGGGGATGGCCTCCCGGCTACCGCTCCTAAGGAGCCCCAGTGCACGATCCAGCCTCTCGGCGATCTGTCCTGCCACCAAGACGTCCATCAGCGCCGCCACAAGCTCTATGGCAAGCGGCATCCCTTCGAGTCCGCGGCAGATCTGCGCCACC
>DASSCV010000433.1:0-7828 GCA_035697505.1 Rubrobacter sp. | reverse complement strand
AAGCATTTCGGAAACAATCTTCGGGTTCACGTTGCGGGTGAGCAGCAGCGTGGCGCACGTATGCCGGAGGTCGTGGAAGCGGATCTCCGGCAACCCGGCCCGCTTCTGTAGAGGCTTGACCTTCCGTTTCTGTTACGGCGCGCCTGTGAGTCCACGATCCGCGCGCCATCGCCCGACGAAGAGCCCGCTGCGCTTCTGTCTTGTTTTTCCCGACACGTAGCGCCGCCGGCCAGTGATCTTGCCTTCCTTGTTGCGGCGAGGGTATACGGTCCCCGTCCCGTTGCCGCTCTGCTTGGGCTTGCCCACCACCTACCGTCCTTCTTTGATCAGCTCAGAGGGCTCCACCCCGAGTGCCTCAGCCAGCTTCCTTACCGTCCGCGGATGCGCTCCCTGCCTTCCGTCCTCTATGCGCCAGATCGTGTTGTAGGAGACGCCGCTCCTCTCCTCCAGTTCCCGCAACGAAAGCACCCGCTCCCTCCTCAGTTCCTTAAGCCGCTCCACGTTGACCTCCATGCTCTGTATTTTGCACTCCTTTCCTCAAAGAATATTACCACAATTAGTAGACAAATACAACACAATATTGTATAATGAGGGCGCGTTACGAGGGCCGATGAAACTAGGTTTCTCGAAATGCTCGCCGCCCAGTCGAATTGGTCCCCCGATGGGGTAACCCTCAGCCGTTTCTTGATTTTCTCAGAGTTATCTCAGAATTGTCTCATACCATACTCGGCGTAGGATGTTTCGCGCAAGGTGAAAAACAGTGATGCCTCACCCATAGGGGAAAGTATGAAGACGAGAAGAGTGTCTAGCAAACTACTCAGGCTCCGCAAACTCAGAGAAGAGCGAGGCTTCTCCCAACACAGTCTAGCCGAGGAATCAGGCGTTGGAAGGAGCACGATAGCGGCGCTGGAGGCGGGAGAGAGGGGCGCTCAGCCCAACACGGTACACGCGCTTGCGCGTGCACTGGGGGTATCAGTTCCGGATCTTTACGGAACCCACATCACCACGCTGCCGAGGCAGGAGCGGGCAACGCAGACGGCGTATAGATATGCGCGGCTTCGACAAAATCTAAGAGATGCTTTCCCTGGCATCGAGAACGAGGCTGAACTAGAACGAATGGCCGAACAGTTCGTAGTGGAGCTAGGGTGGCTGCAAAAGAGTATCTTCCCGCACACCTTTACCTACCCCCGCTCAACACTTTCGGCGCACGATCTATTGGAGTTGGCGGACGACTTCTACAGGTTTCGGACCGAGCTATGGGCCTGGCCTATAAGGGAGCCAGACTATGCGTCGGAAGTGTTACAGGGTGGTGAGGGCGAAGGGTTTGGAGAACCATTACACTAGCGAACCGGCTCTATACATATCTCTCACACCAGAAGAGTTCTCGGAAGTTCTACCTGTAGCTTGTCGCAACGGCTTGTAGCGAGGCGACGCTAGAATGCATTTACCATGGGAAGCGTAGTAAAAGCTAAGAACCAAACCGTTTAAAACGTTGTCAAACGTCTCGGCGCAGACGCTACGGCCGAGACGACGCGAGCAGGCAGCAGGTAGCTTCCTCCCTTAACGAAGATTTTACTTGCTTGATACCTGGATGAAACTTCAGATATCTGGACAACGTCTAGTATTTGAGGCAGGTTGGAAACGAGCGAAAGGAAATGCTACGTGAACAAAGGCCGAGCGTCCAGCGCACAAAGAGAGGAGCACGATCATCCCATAGACCCGATGCCTAGCGGGTTGCTTCGACGGCGGTTTCTCGCCGTCCTCGACACGGGATCTGCGGCGCTGGCCGCGCGGAGCGCCAGGGTGTTGGCTAGCTACGTGCAGGGCGAGGAGCAGGGGTCCCAGAACGGCGAGTCGGCGTCCACACGCGGCAAGACTGGTGGTAAGCCAACATCCGTCCAAGCCATAGAGTTCTCTGATACCGATGAACTGATCCTATCCGAAGGTTTCTGTTACGAGTTCATCCGCAGTTCGGGCAATCCGCTCACCGCCAACCAGGTATCCGGCAATCACAACGACTACGTGGCGTACTTCTCTACATACGTCCTGGAGGGCGGCGAGGAATCGGAGGATGGTATCCACCGGGTCAAGCATGAGTATATAGACCCTATGTTGTGGCCCGACTACACTGACCCAGAGAGTCAGACCAAGAAAACGAAGGAGCAGATAGCGCGGGAGAAGGCCGGGCAGTTGGCTAGAGTAAAGAGGATCCTCGCGGCTTCCACGAGACAAGATTGGGAAGCTAACGGCCCGCGCCTCTGGGCGCGCAAAGGCGATACGCAGCTAAAGATCGTGGACCTTACCGAGGATGAGGGGCGCGTGGAAATCGACGAAGAGTGGGCCAGGAACGCAGGGGCGGGATCAGTTGCCCTCCGGGTGGAACTCTCCATCTGCCAAGGCTCGGACTTGTTAACTAAGGTCCCCACGGCTTGCGTGGACTCAGGCAGGGCGTTCATACCTTGGCCCCAAGAAGACGAGGACGGCCGGCTCGTCGTCGCTGGCTGGCAGTACGACCTTTGCAGGGTCATCTCACCGGGGGAGTATCTTGGCGCGTACCCCGTTCGCTCTTACCTGCAGAGGGCAGGCATCGTCGTGATCTAGCGGTGGTTTGTCGGAGTGGGATGTGTGGGCTAGGAGCGATCGAAATAGGCGCGCTCGGCCCCATAAATATGCTTCCATTCGATCCCAAAACAGGCTCTCCCGAGTCGTAATTGGGCCTCCTCCCCGACATCAACAAACCACTGCAATGCCGGTTGCACAAATCGGCTGCGTTTCTACACTGCGCCCTGAAACTACAACAACGCATCCTCGTTCAGGGCGCTTTAGATCTGCTGGGCGAACCAACGCCAGACCTTCTTCTCTCCGACTTGCCGGTTTCAAGCCGAGCTCCCAACAGCGCGGAAGCATCGGTTCCCTGCACGTAAGGCCGCATACCTAACCTTCTTCCTGTCGGATTAGTTATCGACTTTCCTTACGAGGCGGCCTGGGGTGTGCCCCACAGCACCCTCCGCAACTCCTGTCCGTGGGCTTCCAGCCAGCACACGCGGGCGATCTCCTGGGCCGTCTTCCTCACGTGTCCTTGCGAAACGCGCGCCTCCTCGATCATCGAGCGGTACTTGCCGATGGCCCTCTTGAGCGGTCTCGCGGCGAGCAGAGCGGGAAGGGCCACGACTTCGGCCAGCTCCAGCGGGTTGGCCTGCAGGTAAGCGCCCAAGAACTCCGATACGATCTCCAGGTCCAAAGGAACCTTGAAGTCAGGAGAACCGCGCTCCCCGAACACCCTGGCGAAGTCGTGGAGCGCGATGGCCAGGTCCAGGATCCGCGCCTCGTAACGGGCGTTGTCGAAGTCCAGCATGGTGATGAGACGGTCCCCTGAGAATATAGCGCTCCTGCGGCGACAGCTGCCGTGGATCGTCAGCAGCGGCAGCTCCGGATATAGCCGATCAAGGAGTCCGAGCACCTCCTCGCTCTTCTCCAGGGCGTAGAACAGCGACTCCAGAAGGTCCGGGATCTGGAGATCATGGTCTGCATACACGTCCGCGAAGTCGCAGATCGCCTCGGGAGGAGGCATCTCGGTGAGCCGTTCGCGAAGGTTCTCGTTCAGGAACGGCTCCTGGGATCTCGACGACAAGGGCCGGAAGGACGCGGAGATCCGGTGATACTCTGCAAGGGCGCGCGCCGACTCCCGAAGGTGCTCGGCATTACCCGCCTCATAGCCTGAGCCGTCCACGAACACAGACACGCTGTAGAGGTCTCCGACCACGGCAGCGCACGTGTCCCCGCTCACGGTGGGCACCACCACAGGGGCAGGGAAACCGCTGTTGCGCAGGTGGGCTACGAGCTCGTGCTCGAAGCGCATGTCCGCGGACGTCTTGGAGCGGTGGGAACGCCTGATAGCGTACTCGCCGCTCCCGGCAATAAAACGGTAGTGATCGCTCTTGCCCCCAGGCAACATTTCTATCGACTCCCAGGGTCCGAGGTCGTAGGCGTCCGCGAGCGCGCTGACCGGCAAGTCATCTCTCGTAATCAACTTACGCCTCCCTGAGACCGTAGCAATCCTGGATCACGTTCTCGAACTCCGAGCTGTAGAACGCCACGGAGGGGTCGGAGTCGAGATCGGTGCTCTCGCTTGACCTCTCTAGTGGACATTGCCTGAATCATCCTTTTGACCTGGCCTCGTGCACACCTAAAGACCCGGCCTCACCGGGTAACGCTTCCGTGATCGGGTTTCTCTCCAGCCACCGCTCGCACTCGTCCACCCACGCGGGCACCAGGTGGGATCAGCTCGGGATCCCTGGCTACCTCGACCTGGGCGAGGGTGGGGTCCGTGGGGGATGGTTTGGCGTTCACAAGGTCCCCTGTGGGAGGCCGTCGACCACGAGCATTGCTTGTAACTCCTGCTGGTGGGCTTCCAACCAGCGCACGCGGGCGACCTCCTGGGCTGCTTTCCTCACGTGTCCCTGGGAGGTCTGTAGGTCCTCGATCATCGAGCTGTACTTTCCGAGGGCTCTCTTGAGCGGTCTCGCCGCAAGCAAGGTGGGCAGCGCCTCGATTTCTGCCTCCTCCAAAGGGTTGATCTCCTGGTAGGCGTCGAGGAACTCCGAGACTATTCGCAGATCCAGGGGCACCTTAAAGTCGGGAGAGCCGGCCTCCCCCCACACCTTGCCGAAATCGTGGAACGCGATGGCGAGATCCAGGACCCTCGCTTCGAGGCGCGCGCTGTCGAAATCCAGCATGGCGACGAGACGATCCCCCTCGAACAGGGTGCTCCCGCGCCGGCAACCGCCGTGAATAACGAGTCTGGGCAGAACTTGGTAGAGGCGGTCGAGGAGGCCCAGAACCGCCTCGCCCCTTTCCAGGACATAAGGTAGCGACGCCAGCAGATCCGGGATCCGGGGGTCTCGGTCACTGTACCGGGCTGAAAAGTCGCTGATAGTCTCGGGCGAGGGCATCTCCGCAAGCCGCTCGCGCAGAGTCTCGCTCAAGAAAGGCTCCCGCGACCGCGGGAGAGGCGACCCGAAAGACGCGACGATCCGGTGGTACTTCGCCAGGGTGCGGGCCGCTTCCCGGAGGTGCTCGACGTTCTCGGCTTGATAGGGAGACCCCTTCACGAAGACAGAGGCGCTGTATAGGTACCCGTTTACGACGACGGAAGTCTCCCCGCTTACGCAGGGGACGAATACGGGGGCCGGGAACCCGTTGTAGCGCAGGTGGGCTACCAGCGCGTGCTCGAAGCGCACTTCCTCGAGCGTTCTCGAGGAGTGGGAGCGCCTGAGGATGTACTCACCGCCGTCGGTGGTGATGCGGTAGTGCTTGCTCTTGCCCGCAGGAAGCAGCGCCACCGACTGCCACTGCCCGAGATCGTAAACCTCCATGAGCGTGTCTGTAGGGATATCCTCTCTCGCAAACAAGATACTCCTCCTAGACGCCAAACCGGCCATCGAGCACGTTCTCGAACTCTGAGTGATAGAAAGCTATGGTGCGGTCGAACTCGGGATCGCCGCTCTCGTCATCCTTCATCTCACCGTTGAGGCCGTGCAGGATAAACCGCGCCCAGTGGAATGAGAGGTTGGACAGGTACGAGCGATCCGGCACCGCCGAGATGTACGTTTCCAGAAACGCATCCGTTGGAGCGTTGGCCGGTTCGACCGAACCCGCGTACTTGAGCACCGACTTTCTCATGCGAACCAGAAACTCGACCACGTCGTATGCGGGATCGTAGGGGCGGCTGCGGTCCATGTCGATCACCGTGACCGACGAGCCGCCGATAAAGACGTGGATCGGCCGGTACTGGCCGTGACCCTGCACCAGGATACCGTCCACGGTATCTTCGGCCATCCTCTCTATCTCCCGGATCATCCCGTCGGCGGTTCCCAGGTGTCCGGGACTCCTGGTCATCACCTTTGCCAAACGGCGGGCCACGGAGAGCAATTCGCTGGACGCCGCCAGAGAGCGGGGCGGGCCGATCCGCACGGGCGAGCTATGCAGCTTGCCCAGCCAACGGGCGGACTCAACCGCGCCGGACAACAGGGCGTCCCAATCGCCCTCTATGGAGTCCGAGACGGCCGGACCGTCGGCTCCCCTGGTCAGAAGCATCCCGTACTCGGGAATAAAGTCCAGCGGCTCGACCACTTGGTAGCGTTCGCCGGGGCCGAAGCCGACGGCGCGAAGTGCCTTCAACTTCTCGTAGATTAGCGGGGCGTTCTCGTCGTCCGGGTGGTAGAACTTGGCGAACACCTTGTGGCCGTCTATGCTGAGCTCCAGCGTGGCTGCGCCCGTGCCGTCGAGTTGGAGCACCCGCGTCTTCCAGCTGCCACCGTTCACATCGGCGTCCGAGAAGTGCGGGCGGACACGAGAGTCCAGGAACTCCGGCCGGTTTACCACCTCGATACGCCGGCCCAGTTCCTGCTTGATCTCTTGGGAAGACATCGTCTGAGGCATTTATTCTCCTTCCACTACTTTGCTTTTACGTTTCGATAGCCGAGCTCCCGTCGCTGTTGGGGAGACACGCGCCCTGTCCAGCCACGTTTCGCATTCGTCCAACCAGGCTGACAGCAGGTGCGCGTTCTTGGCGGGTTCCAGAAGAATCTTGTGTTTCAGCACCTCCATGAAGGTTCGAGCGACAAAGATGGGTATCGCCGACCACGCTTCCGGGGAGGTGAGGCCGGCGTACTCTTTGAGAAAGGCCGTGTTCCACGGTTCGATCTCCTCGAACGAACCCGTGCGGGCGTAGGACATCGTCATACTCTGGCCGATGAAGTGGCCAACATCACGCGCGGGATGCGACAGCGCGAACCGGTCGAAGTCGATCACGGTCACCCGATTGCGCAGGATGTAGACGTTTTTCGGCTGGAAGTCTCCGTGAGTAGGCACGACCTGTCGCGGGTCCAGCGCCTCCAGGGAGGAGAGTATGCGCTCGGCGAAGCTCTCCACCCTCGCGGCGAACTGCGGGCAGATCCGCATCAGGACATCCCTGTAGGTGTGAAGCTTCATCTCTTCGTACTCCATCGGCAGGACAGGGACGCCGGCTACTCTGGTATTGTGCAGTTTCGCCAGCCAGCGCGCCGTAAGGCTCACCGACTCTAGCGCCTCGGCAGGGTGATCTATATATTCGTAGAGGGCTCTTCCTGGAGCCCGGCGCTGAAGCAGGAGTTTCAGCTCGGGCAAGTAGGCTATGGGCTCCGGGATGGTCAGACGGCGGTCCTCGGCAAACCCCTCCGACCAGAGTTGCCTCATGAAACCGAAGACCTTGTTCCCGTCGTGACGGTAGCATCCCTTGCCGATGATCAGCCGCCGGACGGGAGCAGCCTTCTCCCGATCCAGGCAGGTGACGAAGTACCGTAGGATGGGGCGCGACTTGGAGGTCTTGAGCACCTGGGCTTTGCAGCTCTGTACGACCAGGCCGGCCCCAGACAGAGCCGTATCCGGCAGGTCCATCAGCTGCTCGGCCAGCAAACGCTCCGCCACCATCCTGTCTTCGTCCACCGAACTGCCCGTCATCGAACGCTCCTCGCTAGCATCTCCCCGCCAGGCGCGGCACACACTCCTGCCGCGCGCCTGCTTACCTGCGAATCCCCCTCGGCACCACGGCCCATAATTCCTCACCGGCGGAGGGGGTGGAGGCCGCAAAGTACAGTAACGGGCCGGAGATGGTCAACTCACCCGGCTCGGAACCCCCTGCTCCAGGTTCCAGGTTTATGAGCAGGGCTGTGTTTGCCTTCGTACCGTTGCTCCTCCACATCTCGCTGCCGTGCACTCCGTCGTCGGCAGTGAAGAGCAGTCTTCCTTTGAACGCCGTCAAGTCGTCGGCGCCCGAATCAGCCTTACC
>DASSCV010000432.1:0-12742 GCA_035697505.1 Rubrobacter sp. | reverse complement strand
CGTTCCCAGAAGGGTCGCTGTTCGGGCACGCTTACTACCTCCTTCTTCTGCGCCTGCGGGGTTAGCTGTCGGGTTCGGGCCGAAAGAGTTAAGCCCTACGCTGGCTGGCTTCGCCGGCCTAGCGATTCACCCCGCGGACCTCTAAGGAGGTCCGTGTGGGTCCCCCGCCCCCCGGCGCCACCCGGGAGTTAGGCGTCGTGGCTATGTTGTTGTCACTCATGGATATACGCCCGGAAGGGCGCACTGTCAACACCCATGAGTCGAGCTTATTCACCGGAATGCGTGGAAGAGGAGTTCTCCGAAGTTGGACTTGCGTTTTACGGAGTTCTCGGAGGAGATGAATGCTCCGCTCCTGGGATTATGTGCCTGGACCGGGGAGTTCTAGTCGGTGGCGGCCAAGGCTTGAGCGTAAGCAAGCTCTCTGCAGGCCTTGTGTGAGTCGTAGGGGCCTTTCCCCTGCGGTTTGCGGCAGGCAAACCCTGGCGGAGCTCCACATTGGGGACATTGGACCGAGAATGCACCCCTCATCTGCTGCTCCTCCTGGCCGGGAAGCTTCTCGTACGCACCCATGCTGCTCCTTCCCCTGTAGCGCACTTGGCGCACATGGTACTCTCCATAGCACCGTTTGTGTCAAGCACCTCCGCGACTTATGTACGACTAACCTCGAGGTTGCCAGACGCTTACACATCGTCAACGTTTAGAAACTACACACACTCTGAGCCAAGGTTCCGCCTCCTGCTGATCGGGGAACCCTCCGAGGCGCAACTAGTGCTGGGCTAGGTCGAGGCATGACCTAGACTCTTCGCCCGGGTCTCGCGTGCCGCGCTGAGCTGTCTACGAACGGTGCCGAGCGCTTTGAACTGACGAAGGCGTAAGCTCGGTGTCGCAACACCCAGCCATCGCATCCGCCGTGGCCCTCAACCTCGCTTAGAGCTCCGCGACGGCGGGGATAACCTTCTGCCCGATCGTCTCCAGTGGCGAGATCTCGTGTACATTGGGCATGTTAATGATCAGGTGCTCGATTCCCACCTCGCCAAGATCTTCGCAGATCTCGATCACGTCGTCTGGGTCCATGCCCTCCGGACCCAGGTTGACGCTGCCAAGGGCAGTGCGCTCTATCTCCTCGTAGTCCCTCCCCACGTCCTCGCAGTGGCGCCGCAGAACATCCAGCTTGTGCCGGATCGTCCCCGCTCCCCCGTAGGCGAAGAGGTTGCAAGCGTCGGCGTACTGCGCGACCAGCCGCAATGTCTTCTTCTCGCCCATTCCGCCAACCATGACGGGGGGATGCGGCCGGGTCAAGGCCGGTGGGTTGTTCATGGCTTCCTCGAGGTGGTAATGCTTGCCGCCATAAGGCTTGATCTCCCCTGACCACATCTGGTGGGCGATCCGCAGGGCTTCCTCTAGGCGCTCGAAGCGCTCCGCGGTGGGCGGGAACGGCACGCCCAAGCCCCTGGACTCGCGCTCGTTCCATCCCGCACCGATGCCGAGGTAGGCCCTTCCGCCCGATAGCACGTCGAGGGTGGTTACGGTCTTTAGCAGGATGCCCGGATAACGGTAGTGCACGCCTGTTACCAGGGTTCCGAGCTTCACCCGATCGGTGATGCCAGCCAAGAAGTTGAGGGCGCTGTAGCCCTCGAGCATGGGTTCCTCAACTTCGCCGACTGTCCCGATCTGGAAGAAGTGGTCCATAACCCAGAGGCTCGCGAAGCCGGCCTCGTCGGCGGTCCTCCCGATCTCCGCCAACTTCGGTCCTATCGAGGTGGGGGCGTCGGGCCAAGTGAAGCGCGGAATCTGCAGTCCTATGCGCACGGCGAGACCCTCCGTTCTGTGTAGAGATGGGTCTATTGCTAGCCCGCCTATCATACCCCCAAATAGGGGAGTTTTACGCGCCTCCGTGTCGATATATAACTGCCAACATCCAGTTGACCTGGATATCCACGCTCTGATATCCGAGGGTGTCAAGGACCTGATCATCTGCGAGCTGCAGTCTGGCGAGCAGGTTTCGTAATACCCCTGCGCCGATCCGTCCCTTATTCAGCGCCGCGTAGAGGCTTCCCCAGCCGCGACGGTGTACGGAAGCGGGGCTGAGGTGGACCAGCGAGGGGTTCGTGTTGGTCGTTAGGATGGCTTCAGTTAGCTCGAAAAGCGCGTCCGCACGCCGCCCGAAGCATCCATAGAGCCGCGAGCGGAAGGCGGAGAGCCCGAGTGCCGGATCTCGAAGTCTGGGGCCTTCATCCCCGCCGTGGCCGTCGGAGATCAAGACCCCATTGTGGCCCCGCTACTTCTGGGCAATCTGAATCAGGTTTCCGCATGTGTCACCAAACACCGCCGTCGTGACTTCGCCGAACGTGGTCGGAGGCTGTGTGAATTTGACGCCAAGACCTTCGAGGCGGGCGTGTTCGGCCTTGACATCTACAACACCGAAACTCGTGAACGGAATGCCGTCCTCGACAAGTGCCTGCTTGAATGGTTTGACGGCAGGGTGGCCGCTCGGTTCCAGTAACAGTTCGACTCCATCCGGCTCCTCCGGTGAAACAACCGTCAGCCAGCGATCTTCGCCTAACGGTATGTCCGTCTTTTTCTGGAACCCCAAGACCTCGGTGTAGAAGCTCAAAGCCTTCTCTTGATCTTCGACGAACACACTGGTCACGACAATTCGCATTCGACTTCTCCTTTCCGCCTGTGCTTGTTCAACCACTCGCTGAGCCAAGGCAAGTGTGCCGACAGTTTGCTGGAATGCAACTTCGTGCGGCCCTCCCAACGAACGTCCACGAGATCAGCGTTTTCCAGCACCGTCAGGTGCTTGGAGATCGCCTGCCTTGTGAGGTTCATGCCGTGGCCTTCCACAAGGCGAACGCAAATCTCGAACAACGGTTGGTCGTCTCGTTTGGCCAACTCGTCCAGAATTACACGTCTGGTCGAATCAGCCAAAGCGTGAAACATCGCATCGAGGTTCCTGTCGTCGCTGCCTGCCATGGTCCTTCATATTATGCAACCATGTGGTTGCATGTCAAGTCCGCTTCCACCGCGACCCCTGGTCTACACCTCCAGTTAGTTTGCGGTCCCAAAACCCCTGAAGTCTAGGGTGCAGGGGTTTCGTGGCGCTTGCAAGCAGCAGTTGAAAGGCTAGAATGTTTTACCTGAGGTGAAAACGCATGAAAGCCCGTGAAAACGGGCGCGTCGGTAGACCACTTCAAACGAAGTTCCGCGCCTCCTGAAACAGTTCCAGATGCTCCTCAACCTCCTCAACCGGCTGGAAAAACATCCACTCCCTCATCTTTGGTTTGCCGTGGGGCCTGAAGGGCGCCGTTGGCGTAGGTGAGGCGCTCGTTGTTGGCTTTGCCGGAGGTTTCGTCAGCAATAGCTGACGAGTTTAGATAAATTGGAAGCTTAGAGCTAGCGTCAATAGGCTGGCAACTCTTAGAGTGATCCAAGAGCCTTCTTATCGCTCCTTGACATATATGCTACTCGCCTATTGGCGCAGCCTCTTATCCACACCAGGGCCCCGAAGAGGTGTTCTCGGAGGTGCGCGACCTGTGTTCTATGATGATGGGGCATAGTGACAATAAGGAGGTGTGTAGTGCGCAACGTGCGCGAGGGAATCTTAAAGGGGTGTCTGAGCTACATCGCCTTCGGAGAAGGACACCAATGGGCGTTTCGCTAGAGATGTCACAGCCTTCCTTTTGCGACCGGGCGCCCAGCGCCACGCTGAGATCATAAGGAATACGACCAACTAGCCGTCTATGTGCCTTTACTCACCAAGTTGTCTAGAAGAAGGCGCGTTCTCAAAAGCTCAGGATGTAAAGGAAGGAGGAACAGAAGATGGAGGAGGAGCAAAGCGTCCTGCGATGGGGCGGTCTGGCCGGTATCCTGGGTGGCATCACCTTCATCCTCGTCTTCGTTGTGGTGATCGCATTCGTGGGAGCGGATCCTGCCCAACCCGAGAGAGAGGTCATGAGGTTCCCCGACATAAGAGCGGTGCGCACGGTAGAGGATAGTCTCTACCTGGTGGTCCTCATCTTGTGGGTCGCACACTTCCTCGCCTTGTATCGTGCTCTGCGGGAGACGAGCCTCGCTCCTGCTCTCTTCGGGAGCGTAATTGGCATCGTGGGTTTCGGCGTGCTGGCTGCAGGAGCTCTGCCGCATGTCGCTAGCGTCCCTATCTCCGAGCTCTATCATGCTCCTGGGGCGACCCCCGAGGATCGGGCGACACTCGTCCTCTTGTGGCAGGCGACTGAGGGCATATTCGATGCGTTGTTCGGCGTAGGGCTCCTCCTAGTGCCTATGGGCTTCGCTGCCCTCGGGGTGGCTATGTTCGGGAGCCCCGCCTTCGGCAAGGGCTTTGGCAGGCTGAGCGTAGCGCTCGGGGTGGCTGGGGTCGTAGCGGCATCTGTTCTGCTTGTCGATCCACTCTCACCAAGCGCCTTTGTCGGAGTTCTCTCACTCATCATCTTCCATCTGGTCTTGGGATGGAAGCTCTACAGTCTGTCGAGGGTCCCATAGGAGTCTTGAAGATAGGAGAGAAGGCTGGCGAGCTGAAGGCAATAGAGGAAGGGAGTAAACGGCAGTCATGAAAGCCATCATTCAAGACAACTACGGCTCGGCTGAAATGCTCGAGCTTCGCGACGTCGAGAAACCGCGGCCCGGGGACGACGAGCTGCTCATCCGCGTTCATGCTGCGGGCCTCGACCCAGGAGTGTGGCATCTGATGACGGGCCGACCCTATCTGGTGCGCCTCATGGGCTTTGGCTTGCGTAAGCCCAAGATCCGCATTCGTGGCACGGACGTAGCAGGGACCGTCGAGGTGGCCGGGAGAAACGTCACCCAGCTCAAGGAGGGTGATCCGGTGTATGGGACGTGCGATGGCTCCTTCGCGGAGTATGCTTGCGCCAGAGCGGAGCGCTTGGCGCCCAAACCGGCGAACCTCAGCGTCGAGCAGGCCGCAGCCGTGCCGGTCTCCGGCATGACCGCCCTGAGCGGCCTGCGCGACGCGGGCAAGCTCCAGCCCGAACAGACGGTCCTAATAATCGGTGCGGCTGGCGGCGTGGGGTCGTACGCGGTGCAGCTGGCCAAGGCGTTCGGAGCGGTGGTCACGGGCGTGTGCAGCACGTCGAAAGCGGAGTTAGTGCGGGAGATCGGCGCCGACGAAGTCATCGACTACACCCGAGAGGACTTCACCGAAGGCACGCGCCAATTCGACCTGATCCTCGACACGGCGGGACGTAGGCCCTTGGGGCAACTGCGCCGGGCTCTCACACCGCAAGGCACCCTCGTCATCGTAGGCGGCGAAGGCGGAGACCGCTGGTTAGGCGGCTTTCAACGCCAGATCTTTGCCCCCGTGCGCGCGCTCTTCACGGAGCAGAAGATGCTTGGCCTCATCTCCAAGGAGCGCCAGCAGGACCTCTTGACGCTCAAGGATCTGATAGAAGCAGGCAAGCTCACGCCCGTCATCGACAGGACCTATCCGCTGAGGGAGGCACCTCAGGCCATACGCTACCTCGAGCAAGGCCACGCGCGCGGCAAGGTCGTGCTCACCGTCTCAGAATAGAGGAGCCTTAGAGCTTGCGAGGATAGGTCATGGCCTGCGAGGTTGTTGGCACTCCTGACGGTAGCGGCTCCATGCTTCGTGGGTCGCCCTCCTCACGATGATGACCACCTCAGAGAAGGCCACGCAGAACGGTGCCGACTCGCCCTTCCCGAAGAGTTCTCATCTAAGCCGAATTGAGAGAGCTGACGAGCGGACTCGAACAGCTGACCTCATCTCATTACGAGTGATAATTCATGCGTTGTAGAGATTTGCACGGGTCTGGAAATCCCGTATATCTAAGCCGGTTTCTCTTCCCTCGCCTGCCCTGTGCTGCACCGTATTTCGCTCTCTGGTGTCAGAGTGGTGCCAGAAATTCGTGGACTACACGTCGCCGGTCCTATGCGCTCGATTGTCGAGTAGGATTGGAGACGGCCTACTCGCAACCGGTCGAGTTCACACTCGACTGCGCTGTGCAATAGGCGGTAGTATCTCGATGCCATACTGGACCCCGATGGTGACGATCCTCTCCAGGTTTGGCTGATCCTCCAAGACGAGCGGCCCCGCCTCACCGTCCACCGCCTTCGTACCTACCTCCACGAAGAAGTGCTCGTACAAGCCTCCCGGTGTCTGGCTTACCAGCATCCGGCCCACCCCCTCACCGACGTTCTTGTGGGAGTGCAGGATGCCCTTAGGGACATAGAGGAGCGAGCCCGCGCCCGCCCTTATGGTGCGGCCTTCTATCAGGAAATCGTACTCTTCTTCGAGCACCCAGAAGGACTCGTCCTCGCGGTGCTGGACATGGGGCGGGACCCCGCCACCAGGCTGCGTGGTAACCTCGAAGAGCGAGTATGCTCCGCCCGTCTGCTCGCTCGTGGTCTTGTATGTCACCAGCTCGCCTAAGACCCACAGCGAGCGGCCTTCGCCCGGTGGAACGTGTGTGACACCCGTCTCCACCCCTTCCTCTTTAGTTCCCAAGATCCTCCTCCTTCTCGGGAACTCAGAAACCCTCGTGGGTCAAAAAGAGGCCAGGATGTTCCATTATGCCCAACTGGTCCAACAGCGAGAGCTGATCCCAGTACCATCCTTCACGCACGATCTCGCCGTCCCTCACTTCGGTGAGCAGGACACCCGATACTGTCGCCCTTCGCCTGGTAGGTGGGATGGTCCTCCCCGTGACGGTGGCGAGCCGTTCGCTATGGGTACCGCTCACCGTCCAGTGTATAAAGACCTCATCACCCTGGGCTACGACACTGTGGACCTCGAAGTGGGTGTCGGGGAAGGCTATCACGAAGCGCCGGTTATACCCTAGGCTTTGGGTCTTGTTCAGCACGGGCACACCGGGGTATTCCGCTACGTAGTCGCCTGATAGCTTCTGCGACCATGGCTCCAAGTCGCCAGCATTGAGGGCTTCGATCACGATCAGTGCGAGCCTCTTGTTCTCTTCTTCTGCCGACATAAGTCAGCTCCTTCCTGTCCGCCTACCCCAAGAGGGCCGCACTAACCCCTCCCATGATGGCATAATGCTCGTCCTTCTTTACTACCTAAGCTTTACTGACCCTGCACCTAGAGACAGTAGGGGGCTGCCGTTCCTCTGTTCTCTTCGGTCGACATAGGACTTTGTCTCCTTTCTTCTATGTGGATCTCCGTCGCCACAACGAGTAATGGTGGGCGCTCGTCCATCACTACCCGCGATCCACTACACCCCTCACAACAACATGAAAATTAGGAAGGCGCTAAACTCAGCACACTCCTTACTGCATGCAATCTCCCCCAATTGACCAACAGTTTGTGTGTTGAAGCCGCATCCTCGTCCACGGTGGGATCCAGAAGCTTATCGTTTGTCGTCGGCTTTATGACAAAGAGTGTGAAGGGGATGACGGACCCCAGAAGCATCCCGCCCGCCAGCCACCAAATCTCCGCGCCCATTAACCAAGCAGCGCTCGCACTCAAGAACCCGACCGCCGCTAGTGGTACTTGCATCAGTGTAGCCCTCTTGTAGCTAGGTCTCCATTCCTTTAAGGCAGCGGCGGTGCCGCCTTCCATCCGAGCCGGGTGTTCCACCAGATTGATGAAGATCGCGGCGCCAGCGAACAAACCCGCCGCTAGGGTGGCAATTAATTCCAGGAACATACGCGCTAACCCTTTCTCAGTTCGTCACCGGGTGATCACAAGGTCGCTGCCACGGCAACCGCCACGAACGATGCCGCCCCGAGCATCGAGCGGCCTAGGTGCCCACGGAACCAGCGGGCGCGCATCTCGTCGATCGCTTTCGCCTCCGCAGGCGGCGTCGCGACGATGCGCCGCTGGAGCGGCACGAGGATCGCAAGCGACGCGGCGAGAGTCACCACGAAGCCCGCGGCGCCCACGAACGCGAGCACGCGCGCCAAGCCATCGGCGGTGAGGGCGAACCCGGCTGTCGAGACGATCGCCGCGACCAGCAAGGCGGGTTGCACCTTATCCGTCCGGCGAATCGTCTCTTCGAAGTCGCCGATGAATTCCTGCGCCGGCATCCGTCGCCAGATCGGCACGCGAGACCACGCGAAGGTCGCGGCACCGCCAGCGAACAACCCACCTGCAATCAGCATGGGGCTTGCCCAGGTGCTCATCTTTTGTCTCCTTTCGGTAGTCGCACGTACGTCAGAAGGCGCGCACGACCTCGTAGAGTGCCGGGTAGTTGGGAGGCGCGTCCGCCGCCAGCGCCTGGAACTCGGGACTCCTAACAGCCGCCTGGAAGTCCTGCGGGGACTCCCACTTGGCGACATTCACGAAGCGGAACCTTGGATTGGGCGACACCGCGCGGTGAAGACGGGACTCGACGAAGCCAGGCTGCGACCGCATGAAGTCGGCCGCCCGGCCCCAACCTTCCAGGAACCGATCGTCGTCTACGCCTTCCGGCACCTCGAAGGGATTGATGAGGACGAAGTTCGTCATCTCGCTTTGCTCCTTTGTTTCTCTATTGGGCGGACCTATCGCCCCGGCACTTCTATTTCGACTTCTTCTCCGCCGAGTGTGTTCTCTCCTCCACACATAGCTGTAGCGTTCATTCTCCACCTCCTTCGCTTGTCCGGATGACGTAAACCTTTCGTTGTGGTACTGAGTCTGCCCCCCGGCGCGTCCCTAAACCATCCACACCTCTCCCGCACTACTCACGCACTTTGACTGCAGGAGTAAAGGCGGAGCACGCCGATCGCTCGTGCTGTCTGCTACCATGCCTCATACCTGGGAAAGGCACGTAGGTTCATGACGAAGGACGGACACGCGACGTGGCCCCGGGGTCAGGATGCCCCGTTCGGCGAGAGGTTGCGGCATCTGCGGGAAGCCGCCGGACTGACGCAGGAGGAACTGGCCGAGAGGTCCGGCCTGAGCGCCAAGGGCATCAGTGACCTGGAGCGCGGCGAGCGACGGCGCCCCTACCCGCACACCGTGCGCTCCCTCGCTGCTGCGCTGGAGCTGCCCGTGGCCGAGCGTGCCGCCCTCTTCGCGGCGGTCCCCAAGCGGGGCGGCGGGAGCCGCTCCTCCCCGGCGGCAGGTCCGAGGTCAGCCCTGCCGGTGCCACCCACGCCGCTCGTGGGCAGGGAGCGAGACCTGGAAGAGGTAGCGAATCTGCTCCGTCGCACCGAGGTCCGGTTGTTCACGCTCACCGGGACTGGTGGCGTTGGCAAGACTCGACTGGCCATCCAAGCGGCTCGGGATGCCGGAGACCTCTTCCCGGACGGGATAGTGTTCGTCGCCCTGGCGCCACTCATAGACCCTGGTCTCGTAGTTTCGACCGTCGCCAGATCGCTGGGCGTGCGAGAGGCAGAAGGGCAGACCCCGCAAGAGGCGCTACACGCCCACCTGAGAGATAAGCGACTGCTCTTAGTGCTCGATAACTTCGAGCACCTGTTGGAGGCGACACCTGAAGTGTCCGGGCTGGTCGAGTCTTGCCCAAGCCTGACGGTACTCGTCGCCAGCCGCGCGCCGCTGCGCGTCAGGGGCGAGCAGGAATATTCCGTTCCACCACTCGAGTTGCCCGCCTCGACCCGGGATCCTAGAGTGGAGGAAGTCCTCGATTCGCCCTCCGGCAGGCTGCTGGTGGAACGCGCCCGGGCGGTATCCTCTACCTTTTCCCTCACCAAGGCTAACGCGTCCGCGGTCGCCTCCATCTGCTGGAGACTAGCCGGGATCCCGCTCGCGCTTGAACTGGCGGCGGCGAAGGTGAGGTTCTTGGACCCCGCGACGCTGCTCTCGCGGCTTGACCAGGCGCTCTCTACGGGTTGGGCACAGGACGTCGCGGACCGCCAAAGGACGATGCGGACGACCCTGGACTGGAGCCACAACCTGCTGAGCGAAGCGGAGCGGGCGCTGTTCCGAAGGCTCTCAGTGTTCGTCGGTGGCTTCACGCTCGAGGCAGCGGAGGCGGTCGGCCCAGGGAGGAGCGTTGGAGCCGAGGACGTGCTCAGTCTACTCAGGCAGCTGGTAGATCAGTCGCTGGTAGTAACAGAGATAGGAGCGCACGGGGCTATGCGCTACTACATGCTCGAGCCGGTGCGCCAGTACGCGCTTGAGCGACTGGAGGAAGGCGACGATGCCGGAACCACCAGCCGCAACCACGGCATATTTTTCCTTGCGCTCGCTGAGGAGGCGGCCTCTGAGCTGATGGGGTCGCGGCAGGCAGAGTGGCTGGAGAGGCTGGAAGAAGAGCAGGACAACCTTCGGGCGGCCATGCGATGGTTGCTGGGAGGAGGAGAATTGGAAGAGGCCGTCAGGCTCGGTTGGGCGCTGCGGCTGTTCTGGGGGAAACGCGGGCACTTCGCTGAGGGACGACGGTGGATGGAAGAAACGTTGGCGGAGGGTTCTGCCCTACCGGCTCCTCTTCGGGCGAAGGCCCTGTTCCTCGCGGGCATTATGGCGCAGGGACAGAACGACTTCAGATCGGCGGAACCGCTGATCGAGGAAAGCCTGATGCTGTTCCGGGGTCTGGGAGACAAGAGCGGAGCCGCATACGCGCTGGGTGGCGCCGCGCTCATGGCAGTCGACCAGGGCCAGCACCGCCGAGCTGCCATCCTCTTCGAAAAGGCTGCAGACCTCTGCCTTGAGGCGGGAGAAAGGTGGTCTGCCGCCTACATGCTCTGTTACTCCTCGATGGCGTGGCTTGACAAGGGTGATCACGCGCGTGCGAAGCAGTTGGCACAGCGAGGACTGACACTGTCCCGGGAGGCAGGCGACAGGTACGGCACCTCCGTCGCGCTCTATCGCCTGGGGATGGCAGCTCAGGCTGAGGGTGACCACGAGCTCGCGAGGCAGCTGTTCGAAGAGGGGCTTACGCTCTCGTCCGAGGCGGGAAACGAGATCAACGTCACCCACTGCCTGGAGGGGCTCGCGGCCATCGCCGGGGCGGAAGGCAGGATAGTGCGGGCCGCACGCCTGTGGGGAGCTGCGGAGGCGCTGCTCGAGCAAACCGGGGTCGGGGCATCTCCTTATGCGCCGGACCGCTCGCTCTACCAGAGCCAAGTAGGTGCTGCGCGTTCACAGCTCGACGAGGCGTCGTGGACAAGGGCGTGGGCGGAGGGGCAGGCCATGAGCCGTGAGCAGGCCGTCGAGTACGCTCTTGAGAGAGGTGAAGCCCCACCCACGGCACTTCCGTAAACTGGTGGTCGCGCGGATGAGGCGAACGCCGTGCCTATACCAGATCCTCACCGAGCTTGTCGAACACTGCGCGATGGAATGGCACCAGGGCACCGTTCTCGGTAAGCACGGCGCGGAACTCCGCGGGCTTCATCGCGCCCCGCTCTATGGGTTCCGTGACCTTTTGGCGGTTGATCCTCGACCACTTGCTCCTGGGCCTGCGCGGCGTGAACCGTTGCAGGTAGTAGTACTCGTCGAACTTGCGCACCTGGCCGTCGTTCAGCCGTAGCAGAGGGCGGCCCCGACGGCTTGATCGTAGGTGACGGTCTCCAGACCCGAGCCCTTCTTGGCGAATCTGAGCCACAGCCCGTCCGAGGCCGTGTGGTGCTCTTCGAGCCAAGCCTCCCACGCGTCGCGGGAGGCGAACGGGATTATGGGCTGTTCGGGCTTCTTCTCGGTGGGCACGGCATCTCCTTTTCTTCCCGGCCTCGCTGGTGCCAGCTATCGCACGGGTAGAGCTTCTGGCCCTCGAGCCATCAGGTGGTCATTCATCGTCCGGGATATTGACTTGTTGGATGCGTCCGCTGGGATGGATGTCTACCTGCTTAAGCGGCCCAGACCCGGAGTTGACGAACTTGTGGGGTACGCCCGCCGGCGCCACCACGATCTGGCCTGCGCTCACCTCTATTGTGTCATCGCCAACGGTGAAGGTAGCGTTACCCTCAAGCGTCACGAAGATCTCCTCGTAGGGATGGGTGTGCAGCACTGCTCCACCGCCGGGAGGGCTGTCAACCAGGAAGAATGAGACGTCCACATCGCCGTAGCGGTGTCCCTCGAACCTGTGCGCGATCGTGCCGTAAGGGAGCTCGTCCTTGTCAACAACGTGGGTCATGATCTCCTCCCATCGGGTTTCGACATGCGGGCCTCGTTGCCCGGCTTGCTACTTGCTCTAATCAGTATAGGACCGAGGGCATGAGCGTCCAATAGCCAGATCAGTCCCACCTCGATCTCCGGCTCCCCTCCCACCGTGGCGGAGAATCTGAACTGAAGCGCATGGCCTGTCGGTTATCCGGGAGTGCCTCGTGGTTGACGAACTCAGGGTGGATCAGCTCGTTGACGCCATCGAGATTTCCCTTGCCAAACGGCCCCTTGAGCACGTGTCGAGAGCTTCGCCCCTTCACTTCTGACACGGCACTCCACCTCCGTTGACCTCAGCCGATCAGGACCGGGCGTCAACTCATCGGTTGGCCGAGTCCGAGGAGATTGCCCTCGTTGTCTCTGAACCACGCGGCTTTCTCGCCAACGCCCCCTCGCTCGGGTAGTTCCCGGCGACATCGGCGATGCCGTTGACTGTCCTCAAGCCCGGAAGGTAGTATTCCTCCAACATCACTCCACGCGCTCGCAGCCGCTCCACCGTCGCCTCGATGTCTTCGACCTCCCACGCCATCTGGGTATGATTGCCAGAGGCGCCGCCCTCTCGGTGAGCGCCGCGCTGCTTGGCGCCTACATCATCACCCAGCTCAACTTCCCCCTGTTCTACGAGCCGGGCACGGGCGTGGCCCAACTGGAGGTCATGCTCCGGCGTTGGGCTCTCCTGAACTACGTGCG
>DASSCV010000431.1:0-7616 GCA_035697505.1 Rubrobacter sp. | reverse complement strand
CAGCGTGCTGGGGTCGATGAAACCCACGTTCAATTAGTTGTATTTTAGGATTTGCTAGTTTGATTTCAGAACAAGTGCCGTATGCTCCGACCAGATGATGCCAATCCCTGAGAGGGGAGCACGCTGCTGATAGCCACCTATTGTTGATCCACGGCGACGGTCGGCAGCATGGTCCTAAGACTCGTTAAGGCGAGAAAGGAGAAACACAAATGGCTTCTTCGCGCACTTCTTCTGTTGGCCTCAGCCTGGGGGTCGGGATCTTCGTGCTCACCCTGGCCACGGCAGTCATTCACCTGTACCTGGCGCTCACCGCCATCGCTTCCATGGGGTTCAACTTCGGCGTCATGCTGTTCATCCTTAATGGGCTGGGTTACCTGGGGCTTCTGGCGCTCTTGCAGCTGCCGATCCGGCAACTGGAACGCTTCCGGAGCGCTTCGCGATGGGCCCTTATAGGCTTTGCAGCGCTGACGATCGTGCTGTTTTTCCTGATGGCTCCGGTGTACCCGATCATTGGCTACGTTGACAAGGCGATCGAGGTCGCCCTTATCGCGCTGCTGCTCGCCGATGCCTACACGGCGTCCTCCTAGCCTTCTGAAGCGACTCCCAGTACGCGCACGAGGAGGCGCCAGGATGGTCTATAGGAGTTTGCGACCATATTGAACCATAAGGATGTATGACTGCATAAAAGCCCATTCCTACGATCTATGCAAGAAGTAAGTCAAAGCCGTGGGGCGTGGGATGAAGAAGAGTTAGGCCGCCTACCTGTTCGGGGTATGCTTCTCCTCCGTCAAACGCGTTACGCTAGGATGGTCTCTTCCATCGTCAACTCAGCGCACGGACAACAGACATGAAAAGATGATGGTTGTTGTGCTCCTCTACCGGACCAATCTCCCCTATAGCGTAGAAACCTGCCCATGGTGCATCCGGGTCAACAGCTTGGCGAAACCGCTTGAGAAGCTGCAGCTTCTCCTGCTCACGCAGCATCGTCTTGCCTCGGGTCAAACACTCGAACTGCAAGACGAGTTTGGGTTTCTCTCCTCCGAGTTGCTCCTTGATCTGCCTAGCCATCCGATCGAAGCCGATAGTCAACTTTTCCTTATCTCGGCTTGAAAACCAGACACTCGTGCCCTCCTCGACCTCCGTTTGTACGATCATGGACCCGTCGGCCATCGTCACTGCAGGTACGCCTCGAACGACATACTCTTCGTCTTTCATGTAGCCAGGGGCTTTGAAAATGAGCGCAAGCGATATGGCGTACTGCATCCAGTCGCGATCCTCAGAGAGGGCATGATCTGGTAGATACTCCTTGAGTACATCTGTAGCGGGTTTACCGTCGATCTCGTAGATGACGTTGCCCTGGGACCGCGTCACCTTCCGCTCGCCCCCTATCGGGATCAAGCCGTGGCTTATAGCCCAACTGGCTCGTGCTTTACCTGAGAGCAGCGCGTAGGAGACCCCGGCCCCATAAATATGCTTCCATTCGATCCCAAAACAGGCTCTCCCGAGTCGTAATTGGGCCTCCTCCCCGACATCAACAAACCACCGGTAGGGGGCACAGTCAGCGGGCAACGTAGCCAGGCGTTAGGGCGCTGCTCGGTGAACTCTTTGGGAAAAACCGCGCTTCATTAGAGGGACGGAAGATTCCAGGCGGCGTGGCCCAACCAGGTGAGCGCCAGGAGATACTGGGCAAGCTGTCGATCGCTTGCGTCGCTTTATTGTCGCTCTATTCACCGAAGTGCCTGGAAGACGAATTCTGCGAGGTTTGCCGGTGGTCGTTACCGGTGGTTGGGGGTCCGAGTTCCAGTAAGATCGCCTCAGTAAGATCACCTCATCGACTTGGGGAGGGGATCAATGCGAAAGCCCGCCTTCGACGAAACGGTGCAACTGGGGATCGTCGTGCGCGATCTGCAGGCGACGGTACTGAGGTACGTGGACCACTATGGGATCGGCCCGTGGCAGTTCGCTCAGATCGACGCCGGTGAGGCGAATAACTACCGCGAGTACGGTCGGCCGGTCGAGCGCTCCACGCGGATCGCCGTCGCCACGGTCGGCCAGGTGATGTGGGAGCTTATCGAGCCACTCGACGAGGAAGGCATCTATGCCCGTTTCCTTGCCGAGAAAGGTGAGGGCATACATCACGTCGCCGTGACCACACCGAACTTCGATGAGACTGTTGCGCGGGCCGAGCGTGAGAACAACGTGATCCTCAGCGGCGAGTTCAGCGGCGCCAAGGTCGCGTTCCTCGCAACGGAGCGCGACCTTGGGGTGATACTCGAGGTCTTCAGCGGTGCCCCGGACGACGAGGCCCCCTGACCACCCTCCGGTCCCACCCTTCCGCCTCGGAAAGGTCGGTGATCCGATCGAAGTCCTCGCGCACCGTGTCCGTGTAGCCGGGGTCGTCAACGCTGCTTGCGTCGTACCTCCTATTCACCCACCTTCGGGGAAGGGGAATTCTGCGCAATCCAATTGCAGGATCCTGCAAGTCCCGATCGTATGGGCCAGATACGTCGTATAGCCCCGGTCCTACGCATTGAAACCAATACTGCATCTTGGGGCGCTGCCTGTATACACATCGTCGTGAACAACGCAGGTGCCTTCATCCCCGTCGCATTGGTATGTTGAGCTTCGAAGGCGTACCGCGAAGCTTACCGAGGAGTGGTGTACCCCAAATAATAGATGCCAAATGCGGAGCGCCCAGAGTGCTGAAGTCAAGTAGCTAGCGGCTGTCGGCTAGAGGATGCTGTACTCCGTCCGGCATGGGTCATCTTACGGCGACCACGGTGAGAGTAGGGGCGTTTATGTCTGGTGTAATGGACTCCCTAAAGTCGACATAGAGTAGGATGAGGGCCGGAGCGTTGGGCTTCGGCCCTAGTACTTGCCCCTATTCACCCGAGTGCGTGGAAGGTGAATTCTCCGATGTCGAACTTCCACTTTACGGCGTTCTCAGAAGTTCGTCGGCGCTGGACGACTCGAGATACGAAGTCCGCTGACGCGACCTGCTCGCTCTCCGAGGAGGCTGCTCTAGGGTCGCCGCCCGTCGAGCGGAACCCTCATCTCGACCTTGCTGCCCGCCCCCGGCTCCGAGTACACTCGCAGGCTACCGCCAAGCATCTCTAACCTCTCCCTCATCGACCTCAAACCCACACCCGACGAGGGCGTGGCCACCTCCACCGCCTCCGGGTCGAAGCCCTCCCCGTCGTCTTCCACGAGCACGTGGACGTCCCCGTCTCGTACCTTGAGGGCCACCCCTATGCGCGAGCATCCTGCGTGCTTGACGGCGTTCCTTATGGCCTCCCTCATGGCCAGGTACACCTGCATCCCCACGGGGTCCGGGAGCGCCGACTCCTCCCCCGAGAAGGAGACGTCCATCTCCATGCCGTCCGGGAGGTAGGACTCGGCGAGCTTGCCGAAGGCGGCCTCGAGCCCCCCTTCCAGCTCCTCCTCCTGCAGGCTCTTCAGCTCGGCCGAGAGGTTGCGGGTCTGGTCGAGGGCTTGCCTGGTGTTCCGTCTGGCCAGATCCAGCTTCTCGGCGGCCCGCTCGGGGGCGCCCTCCCTAAGCGCCGCGAAAAGCTCCAAGGACTGGTGGACCACCCCCATGCGGTGGGCGACGCGGTCGTGCAGCTCGCGGCTTATGCGCTCCCTCTCTGAGACCTCGGCCCGGGCGATGAGCTCGACGGCCCGGACCCTTTCCCTCTCCTGCTCCAGGGCGCGGCGCTCGGTGAGGTCGCGGCTGATCTTCGTGAACCCCACCAACCGCCCCTCCGCGTCGCGCACGGCTGTGACCACCTCGTTCGCCCAGATCCTCCCGCCGTCCTTGCGAACCCGCCACGCCTCGCGCTCGGCCCTGCCCTCGCGGGCGGCCTGCTCCAGCAAACGCTCCGGCTCCCCGGAGGCGACATCCTCGGGCGTGTAGAACATCGAGAAGTGGCGGCCTACGACCTCCTCGGCGGCGTAGCCCTTCACCTTTCGGGCGCCCTCGGTCCACTCGGTGATGGTGCCCTCGGCGTCGAGCATGAAGATGGCGTGGTCCGCGACGTTCCCCACGAGCGTGCGGTAGCGCTCCTCGCTTGCCCGTAGGGCTTTTTCGGCGCTGGCGCGTTCCTGGGCCTCGGTATGACGAGAGATTATGATAGCGGCGGCCTGCGTTACCACATCGGCCAGTGCAAGATCGTGCGGCGTGGCTTCACGCGCCGTGGTGAAGTACTGCGCAAAGGTACCGATCGGTTTGCCATCACGTGTCTCGATCGGGAAAGACCAACAGCCGCGAAAGTCGTACTCCTTGGCTAGATGGATCCAAGGCTTCCACAGCGGCTCTTCAAAAACATCCCGGGTCAAGACCGGGCGGCCAGTGGCGGTCGCCAGGCCGCAGGCGAGCGAATCCTTTCCGATAACAAACCCCTCCACCTGCTTCAGGTAGGATTCGGGCATGTCTCCCGCGCCTCGGATCGGGTGCAGGCAGGTGACGTCCGGGTCGGCGATATAGAAGGCTGTCCGCGCCTCGCCCGCCGTCTCCTCGGTGACAATGCCAGCGAGGATGCCGAGTGAATCTTCAAGCGGTGCGCCATGGATCGCCGCATGGAACGCTTCGTTCTGCCCGCGCATCCGCTTCTCATTAGTCCGCAGCGCTTTCTCGGCCCGGGTGTGCTTGACCGCGACCCTTACCCTCTTCCCGTCCGATGTCAAGCGTTCGTGTGTCGTCGATCCTCCGCTCTCCCGCGGTGGTCGCGCTATTATAACTCCCAACCCGGTCGGATTCGATCACGGCGGACCTATTCACCGAAGCTCGTAGAAGGCTCTTTCTGCGAACTTCGCTTTGAAGGGGTTCTATGTAGTTCGGCAAAGAACTTCTCGAAGTACCCTAAGAAGCCGGCGGCGCCTCGCCGGAGCCCCCCTCTAGTGGCGTACGCATCGGACGCGATCCCTTCACCGCGCCGATGACCTCGGCCAAGGAGGCGCTCTTGGCGAGGAAGGCGCTGGCCCCCATCCTCATGAGCTCGCGCCTCAGGTGGGGCTGGTCATGCATCGTGAGTATCACGATCCCGGGCGGGGGAGAGACCTCCCGCAGGATCAGCCCTAGCGCCTCTCTGCCTTCCATGACCGGCATCATCAGGTCAAGGATGATCACATCAGGCCGAACCTCCCTGGCGAGCGCGACCGCTTGCGCGCCGTTTTCGGCCTCTCCGACGACCTCGATGCCCCCGTCGGTTGCGAGCATCTCCTTTAGGCCCAGGCGGAACTCGGCGTGGTCTTCTGCCAGCACCACTCGTATGGGGTCCTCGCCTCGCACGTCGATCGACTCGTCAGTGCGCCTCATGCCACCCTTTATCGCATACTACCGCGAGGGCGACATGGCCCCAAAGATGCAAATACGGTCGGAGAGGGGGTGGAGACGACGCTCTCGGTGGCTGGCGACGAGTCGGCCGTTCCTCACCGACCGAAGAGCAAGCGTCGCTGGTGATGGGGGAGGCCGTGCGCAACGCGGTCGCTCACTCCGGATGCCGATGCATAGAGGTGAGCGTCGATGTCGACGACGCGGAGCTCAGGGGACGTGTGGAGGACGACGGGAAGGGCTTCGATCCGAACGGCGGTGAGGGCGTATGGCACGACGACTGCGGGGATGGCGAACTTGCAGCGGAGGTGGGCCTATGGTCTATGAGGGAGCGGACGGAAGCGCTCGCTAGGAGGGCTATTGGACGTCTCCTCGGAACACGGACGGGGCAGCGCGGTGGACGTATGCATCCCATTGGCCGATTGACCGTTATTCACCGAACCTCGCAGAAGTAGAATTCTCAGAAGTTCGCCTCGAGAAGTGGCCACCTGGCATATGTGATCCGCTTCGTCTTGGCACCAAGATCCGATCCATCGTCAAGCCGGGCGTCCTGTTGGTCGGAGCCGCCGGGAGCAAGGTGGATGCGAGTCCGCCCGCGCACGAGAGGGTTTCCTCCACAAATCCGCACCAGCAGGGCCATGGGGGTAGCCTCGATCCGGCGTTGAAGAAGTCACTAGATGCGGCGTTCGAGAAATCCTTCAGGCAGAGCTGTGTACCGGGGGCGATCGCCGCGGTCCGTACGCCCGAGGGTACGTGGGTCTCTACCCTTGGGGTGGCCAACAAGGCCTCCGGGAAGCCGATGCGAGCCGACATGCACCACCGGATAGGCAGCATTACCAAGACCTTCACCGTCACCCTCCTCCTGAGGGCCGCGGCCGAAGGGCGCCTCTCGCTCGATGACACCATCGACCAGTACGTAAAGGGCGTTCCCAACGGTGATGAGATCACGCTGCGCCAGATGGCCAATATGTCCAGCGGTATCGCCAGCTACCAAGCGGACAAGCAGTGGGCTGAGGAGGCCTTATCCCACCCGAGGAAGGTCTGGAAGCCCCGAGAGCTGGCACGTATCGGCATCAAGGACTCTCCCGTGTTCGATCCCGGCAAAGGATGGCAGTACTCCAACACCAACTACGAGCTGCTAGGTCTCGTCCTCGAGCAGGTGACGGACAAGCCGATCGGCAAGCTGTACCAAAAAGAGATCATCAGGCCGCTCCACCTCAGGGAGACCTCCTTCCCCAACGCGGACCCCGCTCTCCCCGAGCCGTACGAGCATGGCTACACCCTCCAAGGCCAGTCCAACGGGAAGCCCGCAGACGCTACCCACTGGAGCCCCACATGGTCGTGGATCGCAGGAGCGATGATCTCGACGGTGGACGACCTACTGGTCTACGGGCGGGCTTTGGGCACAGGAGAAGGTCTGCTCCCAACCGAGCAGCAGGCCGAGCGGCTCACCTCGTTCCTCTACGGCCTGCAGCCGAACACGCCCCAGCGGGCCTACGGCCTTGGCCTCGTCGACCAACGTGGATGGCTCGGACACACCGGTGAGGTACCAGGTTACAACACCTCCCTCTACTACAATGCCGAGCTCCACACCACAATGGTGGTGGAGGTCAACAGCGACATCTCCGTTGGTAACTGCCCCGCCGATGAGCCGACCATGTCGGACAGTCCGCACGATATCGTCTGCTCTGAGCCTGCAGATTTTGTCTTCGGAGAGCTGTCAATAAAGCTGGGTAAGCCGTTTGATACGAAGCAGTAGCTTTGAGGAGGGCCGGGGCGTAGCCGCTCCAGCCCTCCTCCTTCTAGCCCTTATTAACCGGAGTGCGTGGAAGAAGAATTCTGCGAACATCGCCTATGCCCCATGCTCGGAAGTAGGCATGCCCCTGGTCCTATGCTGATAATACCCACCGACGCTTTATGCCCTCTCCTGGAGCGCGCTCTCCAGAGAGAGACTACGGGTGCCGCAGGAGGATCTAGTGCACGTTCGGCGAGCGAATGCTCAGAGGCCGCCAGATGCCGCCCCGGCAAAAGCGGCATGAGCTTGCCGGGGCCTGCCCAAACGCTCGCTAACGGGTCGTCGCCGCCCTGCCCCTGGCGCCCCCCCGCCTCAGCAAGACAATCCTGGTCGGTGTGAGGCGCAACTCCCCCCTCTGGATGCTCTTCCAGCGTTTCTGCCAGCGGGGGTCGTTTCCCACTTCGGGGTCGAACCAGATGCCTGGACCTTCTGGCTCGAGCACCCCTTCGTAGGAAGAGTACTCCTGCGGATCATGCAGCGTCGAGCCACCTC
>DASSCV010000430.1:0-18259 GCA_035697505.1 Rubrobacter sp. | reverse complement strand
GGACGAGCCGCCCAAACGCTACGTCCGCGAGCTCGCAGGCTATATCAGCGAGCGCGACATGCAGCAACTCTTCTGCAAGTCCGTAGAGATGCCAGACATAGAAGACGAACACGGCGTCCCTTTCCACATCTTCTACGGCGTTTCGGACAACGCCAGAAAGTTCTGGAGCATAACCAACGCCAGGAAGGTTATCCGCTACGAGCCCAGTGACGACTCCGAAGTCCGCTTCGCCGAAGATATCGCCCAGCTGCTGCACCGATAGGAGCTGGATGCATGATCACCGACCTCGGACACCCCGCCTTCGCCGCCCACGACGAGGATGAGACCATCGGCTTCTACGGAATGCTCGGCATCGAGCCAGGACAAGAGCGTACGATCTACGTCACCAACGAAAGAAGAGCACTCAAAGCGGAGAACATCAAAGTCAGATGGCGCTGATGCCTGAAACCTTCCCTACTGCCTGCGGGCCAGATAGACGCCGAGCAGGATCACGACCCCGCCGACGATCTTATTGATCCCCAGCGTCTCGCCGAAGAACACGATACCCGACGTGACCCCGACGGCGGTGATGAGGTACTGGTAGACGAGCACCCTATTCGCCCCGATGCGGCTAATCCCCCTCTGCCAGGCCGCGAACGCGAACGCAGTGGCGAAGACAGCGGAGTAGGCGACTGCGGCCCAGGGTCCTGCTCCCACGCTTCCCCACTCCAGGCTCAGCATCTGTGGGGAGGAGATGAGCAGCAGGAAGGGGATGCCAAACAAGACAGGATAGGTCGCGACCGCGAGCGGGGTGTTGCGTTCCAGCAGAGGCATCGAGAGAACCGCGTATGCGCCGATGCAGAAGGCGGCGATCAGGACCAGCAAGTCTCCGACGAGGCTGGCATGCCCCGACATCAGACCATCCAGTACGACCAGGGCGACGCCCACGATGGAGAGCCCGACGCCGAGAACACCCTTCCACGTCGGTCGCTCGAGACCGAGGGTCGCGCCGAGCAATAGTCCCCACACCGGCGCCGTGGCGAAGATAAGGCCCGTGCTGCCGGCGCTGGAGAGGCTAACGCCGAACGTAAAACCCGTCTGGGCCGTCGCCACCCCGAAGCAACCCAGTGCCGCCATCGGGAGCACATCGCTCCTTCGGAGCCTGCTCTTCGGTTCGAAAAGCCGTAGAACGAGCAGTAACAATAGCCCGCCGACCGTAAACCGCAGGGCGACCAGCAACATTGGCGAGATACTCGCGGCGGCATACTTCGTCGCTGCGAAGTTCAGGCCCCAGAAGGTAGCGGCCAGGGCCAGCGAGACCTCAGTCGCCACCGCAGCCCTGTCCTTGAGATCAAACACAGGAGCGGATTGTACCGTGGGTGCAACGATTGGGTAGGCCGCTCCGGATCTTACCTCTCCACCTACACGGAAGAGGCTCGGAACAGGCTTCATCACGCGGGCAGGTTATCGAGCCAACTTCGAGCTAAGGAAGGTGCCAGCAGGCTACACACTTTGTACCATTTTGGCCGAAATTTCTGCACGAAGCATTTACCGCAGGGACCACGTGCGGTATGAAAGGAGTATCTGGTGCCCGATCTCTCCTTTCCCCAATTACCTATCACCTCAGGTAAGGGCACCAGATCGAGCGTATCGGGAGGGGAGTGCCTGCAACGCTAATCGGCATCTGCCCAAACCGCCGACTCCACTTCGAATAGGTCCACGCCCTCGGCATTGAACGCTGCCACGAGAGAATCGTCGGACCTACGTAGGATCAGCAGGTCTGCGTCGCGTTCCAGGTAATAGCCGAACGGCAACCAGTACCCATTTTGCCCGTCTATGCTCTCATGCTTCACCAGCAAAAGACCCAACGACTAGACGGTGATGCGCTCATCCACCTCAGACAGGTCGGGGAGCCAGAACAACTCAGAACGTCCGTCCACTAGCAGAACTTCGACAGCAGCATGTTCTGAATCGCCCCAGCGCTCCTGTATGGTGCCACGCATTCCGGCAAACTCGTCTTTCCAATGACCGTTCCTCACCTGCACCACTTTGCCTCTACGAGCTTCGTAAGCCTGCAAGAGCACTAACCTCCTGTGCATCACCTCGTTGGGGCCAGCTCCGTTCATCAGTGAGAATAAAGGACCCGACCCCAAACGTCTTTCCCTTTCCCGATAAGGATATATAGCAGGCTTGGACACCCTTTTGTGTATTGAGGGATACAAAGTGTCCCGCACGACCTGCCATGGGAAACTTGGGTCAAACGCCCGAGACGCAAGAAAGCTCCGCGAGTAGTCCATTCGTCGTGTTGCCCCGATGTGGGCCCTCGTGAAGGCAGAGTAATCCCAAAAACATGCGTGCAGCTGCATTGGTTTGCTGTCTAAGGCGCCCTATGCCCCACTGAGGTTCAGTAAAGGGTCGAGTAGGGGTTCGACTTCCCCTGTGGCCCCTCATTAACTCTTGGTTAAGGATCAAAATCTGGGGTTGACAATGTTTCCACTATACAGCTATAGTGCTTAGATACAAAAGTATCATGCTAGGGATCGGTGGGACGCGTCCAGGGGGGAGAAGGAGGCGACGGAATGACGACGGTGATCGATCACGTCGAGGGGCACTACGCGACGCAGAGCATGTCTTACGGGAAGGCGTACGTCTGGTGTCCCGAATGTATCGTGGTCGAATGCGACTGCGGCGAGACGCTGATCTTGACCGCCTCGGAATCAGTCTGCTGGTGTGGGACCGACCACGTGGCTTTGGTTCGTAAGACCACGGCTTTCGGGCAACCGTCTGACGAGGCACTCCACCCGTGGGACCGGGAGTATCGGGAGTGGAGGGATGATTACCTGCGTTCGGAGAGACTCTATCAACAGGAATTGAGAGCCATTGACTGAGCACTACGGGTGGGAACGAAGGGGAGCGACGTCTCCCCCTCCCATGTACCAGTCGCTGGCGCACTACCTCATCGTCCGGCGTGAGCTCACGGGCTTCGAGGCTCCCCACACCTACTTTCGGTGCGGTGAGCGGGTGCTACCGGTGTTCTTTGCCAGGGAAGCGGCCAGGAGGTTCATAGACTCCCGTGCCCTCGGAGAGGGATGGTACGTGAGGGGATTCTCCGTTGGTGAGTTGATCTCATTGCTGTTCGCGCTTCACGAGAGGGTAGCGTGGGTCTTGATCAGTCCGTTGCCTGGGCACCTGCTGATCGAAGACGCGTCATCTCACCTGACGAGCCGAGACAATTTCATAGCGTCCTTGATCGTGCATTGAGGCCGCAGGAGGGTGCACATCCTTCCCTCAGCTGTGCTTCACTTCCACCAGGGCTAAGTCAGCAGGATTACCCAGTGGTCCAACTCCTCGAACGTAGTACTTCTTCTCGTAGAATACGGGTTGGAGCGGCGTCCACTCCCTGGTCTCAATCACGTGATCGAAGGATCCGTAGGTCACCCTAACCGATGCGTCCAAGCTGAGCACCTTCGCCATGTCCATGGCCTCCCCAGGATAGTACTCCTGGTGGTAGACCTGCCCTACCTTTGGATGGGCCTGCATGATGATGCCTGGTTTGGCCCCGTCAACACCTGCTTCCCAAGAGCCCTTGGTGCTCACCACCTTGCCGTTTTCGTACTCCCTGGTGTCCTCCCCAAAGTACCAGACGGTGCCTTCCTTGTCCTGGGCGAACCAGTCGTAGGTCTGTTCGATGAGCTTGCCGTCTTCCCAAGCCCTGTCATCGACCACAACGCACTCCACGCCCATCACGTTCTTGGTTTGGTGGGTGACGCTCATCTCATCACGCTCTCCTTTCCCTTCATATATGAAGGTGGTGCCAGGCTTCATGGGGAAGTACTCATTGTCTATTTTGGTGGTGAAGTGGGCTGGATCGATGTGGGGAGAGTAAGCCTTGTGCCCTTTCTGGGAGGAGGAAGACGAGTTGCTGGTGCACGCTGTCATGAGCACTAGCACAGAGCCTACGATTGCACTCAATAAAGTGATCCGTCTCATGAACATTCAGCGCCTTTCTCTAGGGAGGAGCTCCAAACCTCGCCACGCGGGACGCATGGCGTAGGGGGTGTCCCCTCTCAAAGTGTGGGCTTCGCTGGCTGAGTCTTACCAAAGTACTCCTTGATCTCGTAAGCGTGCTTCTCCAGTTCCAGCGCGCCCGCGCGGGCTTTGGCCACTCCTTGTGGGCTTAGGCTCACATCTTTGACCAACTCCAAGCCCTCTTTCTCCTCTTCCTCTGGTCCCCGCCAGCCTACTCGGATATCCCCAACGCCAGGGGCATAGTACTTCAGCTGGTAGGCTCCAGGCTTGTTTCGCTCGAACTCCTCGATCACAAGAACATCATCGTAGCAATCCACGGGCACACAGCTGTTCTGGCCAACCTTGTAGACCCTACCACGGTCGACCCAGTTGATGGGAGGCGGAGCGTATCCCTGGGCGTAGCTTGGCGTTTTCAGCCTGGGCTCTGCCCTCATGGCGATCCCTGCTGAGGCGCCTTTGAAGCCAGCAAGCCAGCCAGGAGCCTTGTCGAACTCACCGTTTTCGTACTCTTCGGGGTACTCACCCATGTGCCAGACGTTGCCGTAATTGTCCTGTGCAAAGAAGGCCAACTCAGCCTCCACCTCCTCGCCTTCAGTGTAGTCCCTCTCCCAGACGACCACAGTATTGACGCCGTTGATCACTTTGGTAAGGTCGGTTACGGTGGATACCACGCGGCGGGAAATGCGCTCACCATCGTCGAAGGCAGAGCCCTCGAAGACGGAATGTGCCCCTGGCTCAAGAGGGAACCATTTGTTGTCTACAGTGGTCGAATTGTCGAAGTTGGTGCGGTCGAAGTCCTTGGCGCTAACAGTACTCAGATGCTCAGAGTGGTTTCGCTGAGAACTCTGCTGAGAGCTGCCCGATTGCGAGCTGTATGCAGCACAAGCCGAAGCCGAAAACACCAAGAGCAAAGCGGCTGTCGCCAAGCTGATGCGGTGCGGTCTCATCTTCTCTCCTCTATTTCTCTACTACCCGGCGGAATCACCTTTCACAGCTCGGACCGATCTCCCGAAGCGCAAGTACAGGGAGGGCAGGACGAACAGGTTCAGCAACGTCGAGGTCACCAGCCCGCCCAGAATCACTATCGCCATGGGGTATTCGATCTCATTACCGGCGACGCTGCCCGCAACCGCAAGCGGTACCAGCGCAAGCCCTGTAGCCGAGGCGGTCATCAGGATCGGTGCCAGCCGCTCCTTCGCCCCGCGCAGGACCAGACCTGGCCCGAACGGCTCGCCCTCTTCGCCCTCCAGGTGCTGGAAGTGGCTGATCATCAGGATCCCGTTTCTAGCCGCTATGCCGAACACGGTCAGGAACCCGATCAGCGAGCCTAGCGTGAGGATGCCTCCACCCAGCCACACCGCGAGCACTCCCCCAACCAGCGCCATCGGCAGTGTGAGGAAGAGCAGGAGAGCCAGACGCAGACTCCCGAAGGAAGCCTGAAGCAGGAACAAGATCGCCAGTGCTGCGGCGATCCCGTAGATCAGCAGGCTCTTCTGCGCAGCGGCCAGCTCGCTTGACTCTCCCAGGACCTCCATGTGGTACTCACGCGGCAAGTCGACTCCCGCAATGGATTCCTCCACGGCGCTAACTGCGGAGCCGAGGTCGCCTCCCTCCACGTTGGCGCCTACGTCGATCCGGCGCGACTGCTGGGTGCGCTCTATGGCGTTTGGAGTCGGCGCGATGCGAACGTCTGCCACCTGCTCCAGAGGGATCTGCTTGCCGTCTGGCGTGTCGATCGGAAGCTCGCGTAGGCTGGCAACGTTGTGGCGAGTCTCAGGCGTGCTCCAGACGTGGACGTCGTATGCCTTGCCGCCCTGGAAGATGTCACCGACTTCCTCGCTGGCGACCAATGTGGCCGCCTGCCGGCGCACGTCGCCCGGCTTGATGCCGTAGCGTTGCGCTGCTGCCAGGTTCACCTCGACCTCCAACTGTGGTACTTCCTCCTGGAAGTCGGCGTGCGCGTCGACGAGACTGGGTATGTTCTGCAGCTTATTTGAGACCTCGTCAGCCTTGGCGTAGAGCACATCGAGGTCGGGGCCGTAGATGCGCACAACGATGGCTTCGCTGGTGCCCGTCAGAGTCTCCTTGATCCTTTCTCTCAGGTATGTCTGGACGTCATGATAGAGGCCCGGGTAGCTATCGACCGTATCCTGAATAGAGGCCAGAGTCTTGTCATAGTCGACCGCGGGATTGATGCTGATCCAGTTCTCGCCGAAGTTCACACCGGATATTTCCTCCCCCAGGAAAGCCTGCCCAATGTGAGATCCGCAGTTGCGCACGCCGGGGATCTCCCGCATATCCTTGCAGCCCCGAGCCACAATACGTGTCTCTTCCTTCGCCGAGCTGGCGGGCTTCGTCAACCAGTGCATGAGGAAGTCTCTCTCCTTGAAGGTCGGAAACAGGTCCTCCCCGAGCGTTGGTATCACCACGGCGGCGGCCAGCAGGCACACAGCAACGGTGGCCATCGCTGGCCGCGGGGTGCGGATGATGCGCACAAGACCCGCGCCGTAGCCACGCTTGAGCACCCGCAGCAGGGGAGATTCCTGGTGCCTGTGCCCTCTGGAGAGGAGGATCAGGCACAGCGCCGGAGTGACCGTCAACGCCACTACCATCGAGGCGAGCACCGCAAGCCCGTATGAGAGAACCAAAGGCTTGAAGAACGCACCCGAGAGACCGGGCAGGAAGAAGACCGGCACGATCGCAACTACGTTGATCAGCGTCGCGTAGGTGATCGCCGTGCGCACCTCCACCGACGCCTCGAGTACGATGGCGAGTGTCGACTTGCCTGTGCCCTCGCTCCGATTCTGGCGCAATCTTCGCACGATGTTCTCGACGTCTATGATCGCGTCGTCAACTACGACCCCGATGGCGACGATGAGCCCAGCCAGCATCATCACGTTGATGGTGGCGCTGCGCGAGACGAGCACGAGCACGGCAGCGAGCAGAGAGAGCGGGATCGCGATAAGGCTGATGAAGGCGGTGCGCCACTCGAAGAGGAACGCAGCCAGGATCAGGATCACGAGCAAAACGCCGAGCAGCAGCGCCTCAGTGAGGTGGTCGAGCGCCAGCTCGATGAAGGTGGCAGGCCTGAAGATCGTAGTGTCTATCTCCATGCCGGGAAGACCTGGACGCATGTCGTCGATCGCCTCTTCGACGCCCCGCGTTACCTCTAGCGTGTTGGCGTTCGGGAACTTCTGAACGACCAGCAACAGGCCGTGGCCATCGTTGATGACGGCATCACCGATTAGCGGTTGGGAATCCCACTTCACGTTCGCCACATCATCGAGGCGCAAGTTCGAACCGTCGCTGCCCTCGAGCGGTATCTTGGCGAGGTCGTCCGGTCTTACGATTGGCAGAACGTTTTGCACGTCGAGCCTCTGGCCACTTGTCTGGACGAAACCACCGGTCCCGATCACGTGACCTTCTGAGTAGCGCAACAGCCCGGCATCCAGGGAGTCCGCTGTCTGGTCCATCACCTGCTCCAGCGACACGCCGTGCTCGGCCAGCTTCTGTGGATCGACCTCCACATGCTCCTGTTTGAGGTGCTCCCCCCAGATGGCCACGTTCGCCACGCCGTCCACACGCAGCAACTCTTGCCTGATCTTCCAGTAGGCGACCACGGACATCTCTCTCATGTTCAGCTCGTCTGAGGTGATCCCGATCTTCATGACCCGGCTGGTCGACGACAGAGGAGGCATCATCCAGGGAGGGCTCGCCCAGGTAGGCAAGTTGGGTGACGCTTCCGTCAGGCGCTCCTGCACCAGCTGCCGCGCCTCGTAGATATCGGTGTCCCTGCTGAAGAGGAGTTCGATCTGCGATAGGTCGGTGACGGACCTGGAGCGCATCTCCTCGAGTCCAGGGAGCCCGTTTAGCTGGTCTTCCAGCGGGATGGTGATCAGCTCCTCGACCTGCTCCGAGGAGTTACCGACCGCGATGGTCTGGATCTCCACGCGAGGTGGGGCGAACTCTGGGAAGACGTCTAGATCTGCGTTGCGAGTCTCACCGATGCCGAAGACTATCAGCGCCGCTGCGGCGAAGAGAACCAACCACCGGAACCGCAAGCTCGATCCAACGATCCAACGCATCAGGCATCCCTCCTAATCATTCCTCGACCTCGAATTCGGTGCCGTACACCTCGTCGACCCCGACCGTCACAACCTCTGTACCGGCGGGTGGGCCGTCGGAGAGCACGACGCTATCACCGTCAAAGTGGTCGATCTTGATCTCCTGGCGCACATAGGTCAGCGGCTCAGGAGCTGTGTAGGCGTACGTATTGCCCTCCGCATCGTAGATGAGGGCAGCGTAAGGCATGATCTTTCCCTGGCCGTTCTGACGAATTGGAGCCTTCTGGAGGCCGACTCGCTCGGCCGCTTCGGCGTCGAATATAACGCGCTGGACGTCCGTTCCCTTGATCGGCTCGAGCTTGGCGGGCTCGTGATGACTTGCCGTCTCGTAGTCATAGCCTGAACTTGCCTCGCTACAGGCGGAAAGAGTTACTACGCCGGCGATCAGCACAAGACCAGCGCAGGCGGCACGCAGCTGCCTCCTGCACTTACGGGTGGTGGGCAACCGTCTTACTCGCCGCGCATTGAGTCTGAGCATTATCAGACCCCCAAGCTCGTGGGGCGCACACCCCTTCGTGTGCACGATGCTCGTTCTCCTAAATTGCAGTGGATGACGTACTTGAGGATGTTCTCCTCACGCTCGTTAGGGGCGCAGGCGCCCAAGAACATCCTCTTGATTAGCAGCTCACGCAGCTCGCGCGTGGACTCGTTTCTGCTGGGCACTCGGACCCTCCTCTTTACGGTGTTCCGGAGTGGGATTGCTCCTGTGCTCCGCGAGGCGAAGCGGGGAGCTCCCTACAGCCGGAAGACGCCTAAGAAGGGTAGATCCTCACAGGTGGTGGCAAACGACGGACGGACGAAGCCCAAAGAGCACAATGCTCCCTGCCTCTGAGCGTTCCTGAGCAGCCATCCGACGCTCAGCCCGAAGCAGAGCGTAAGGAGAAGCATCGTCAGCAGCTCAGCGTTCAGCGGATCCTTTTCTGCATCCTCCGCCTCCTCCCCTGGCGCGACGAGGTAGGTCTCGTCCAGCGGGTGACCGTTCCCGTTCGTAGCTAGATCCAGGCGTGGCGAATGCGCCATAGCCAAAGCAGAGGGTACTTCCGATCCAGTCGCTGGCAAGGGCAGGAGCAAGACGCCAAGGCAAAGCAGGAAGGCAACCACAAGCGACCCAAAGCGAGCGACGTAGCGAAAACGATGTTCGCATTTTAGGTGCCGCGCTTCCATAGGGTATGCCCCTGTTCCGATCAAATCAGTGCGTTTGTTAGGAGCCTTCCTGAGGAGATCCGGTATTGCCCTAAGCATTCCACGAGGTTTATTGCTGTCTTTGTTGCCGTCAAGCGCACAGAGTCCACTCAGGCTTTCCTCTACATCCAGTTGTCCCAACAAATCTCAATATACAGTGGTACAGACGCGCACGCAACCCCCTGCAGATGTTCCCTCAAGATTTGTTTCTACCTTCCTGAGCCCGAACCGACTCCCATTCGTCGAAGCCGACGCCCCAGAAGGAGCGCATGGGCTTACCCGTAACCAACGACCCGACGCGAGGAGGATGGGGAGATCGCGCCGGGTCGAAATGAGGAGCGGGATCGCGACTGCTCCTCAGAACGGGAAGCCATTGTGCAGACTTCTTCTCAACTCTACGTGAGGCTCTCATGATTCACGACAGCGAATATCTATCCAGAACCCCCACATCTCGTGGAAGCATCCTATTCATGAGGCCAGATTGAGCCGCTCTCTCCCGGTCTCATAGACCTGGATATTCAGGATCGTGGACGTGCACTTCCGAGAAGATCCAAACCACGTCATTCGTGAATAGAGAAGGCGCAGCGACGAACGGCGTCGAGAACACCCCCATTCCGAGCCGGAAAGCCGAGATCGTGTACCTCGGAGCCGATTCCGCACCTAGTCAGGGAAGGGGGCACGGTGGCCACCAGACCTACGGAGGCGTGGGCATGGTTTACGTCCGCTCTTACTATCTCTGGCGCTTCGAGTGCTGGGAGCACGTCAGGTCCCACTGGCGCAGACTTCCGAGTCGGTAGCATCGGAGAATATACCCGGCCCTTCTTACTCTGCGCAGTTCGATGAATGAAGTCTAGCCACTGTGTTTTCGTACTCAGCAAGCGCTACGAAAAGGGCAACGTAGATGATGCGGCCGCGATCTCGGTAGCGAGCGGCATCAGCGACAACATGTCACCCATGAGGAGAGGAGACTCCTCACTACAGCGTCCCAATATTCTCGGACCTCATCGAGAGACAGCTCAGCCTTCCGGCACCGTTGCCACGATAGAGTGGCAGTGTCCCGCCTAGAAATGAGAGGTTGGCCTACTTCGTTCGGCCAACCCCGGAAAGCGGGCCTGGCAGGATTCGAACCTGCGACACACGGCCCCGGAAACCGTTGCTCTATCCCCTGAGCTACAGGCCCGCGCAAGAGCGGGGACCGCCCAGGGATGTTACCGTAACGTCTGCGGCGCTTCAACGGACGGGAGGGGCGATTGAAATCGCCTATCCAACGTATAAACTACGCCGCACCCTATATGTACGCGGTGATCTCGGACATCCACGGCAACCTCGAGGCACTAGAAGCCGTCGTTGGCGACGTGCCCGAGGAAGTGGAGACTATCTACTGCCTTGGCGATGTAATCGGCTACGGGGCAAGCCCGGACGAGTGCTGCGACGTGGTACGCTCCTTGGGGATGCCGACGATCTCGGGCAACCACGACCTCGCCGTAACCGACCTGGAGACGGACCTGAACTGGTTCAACCCGACGGCCGCGGCGGCAGTGCTGTGGACGCGGGATCACTTGAGCGAGGAGAACGCCAAGTTCTTGCGCACGAGGCCGCGCATGATGCGGACCGAGGAGGCCCTCTTCGTCCACGGCTCCGTACGTGATCCCGACGAGTACATCATCAACACGATCTCCGCGCACGACAACCTCCTTATGTTGAAGAGCGAGTACCCTGATGTCCCGATCTGCTATTTCGGCCACACGCACGTGAAAGCTGTAGCCCCTTCGCCGAACGGCGCGATGTTGGGGGGACACAGCCTGGATCTCCACACCGGAGGCCCCTACCTGGTCAACCCCGGCTCGGTGGGCCAGCCGCGCGATGGGGATACCTTCGCCTCGTACGTGATCGCCGACGGCGAACGCGTGACATACCGCTTCGTCGAGTACGACATAAGAAAGGCCCAGGCCAAGATACGGGCCGCTGGCCTACCCGACATGCTAGCAGACCGCCTGGCCGTGGGCCGCTAGCCCTCCCCAGACGTGGAACCCGCCTTCCAGAGGCTCTTCACCGTCGAAGAAGCGAACGCCCTCCTACCCAGCTTGCGTAAGATACTTGACGACGTAGCGCTCCACCGCGACGCCCTGCGCGAGAAGGCCCCTCACATGCAACCTATCCTGGAGGCCGCAATCTGGAACGGCGGTGGTAAGGCTGGCTCGGAGTACGGCGTCGAGGCTTACAATCTCTACCTGGCGATAGGGCGCATCAGCGAGCTTGGCGTCGTCCTCAAGGACCTGAATATGGGTTTACTCGACTTCCCGCACGAACGCGAAGGACGCGTCGTCTTCCTCTGCTGGCACCCACCCGAAGAAAGGGTTGAGTACTGGCACGACATCGATGCCGGCTACTCCGGCCGCCGACCACTCTGAAGACTTTGCGCGTAGTCCTACAACGCGTCAGAAAAGCCTCCGTTACGGTCGCGGGAGAGAAGGTCTCCGGCATAGGCCCGGGCCTACTCTTGCTGGTCGGCATCGCGCACGGAGACGGCGAACCCGAAGCAAACTGGCTGGCCGAGAAGATAGCAGGACTGAGGATCATGTCCGACGAAGAGGGGAAGATGAACCGCAGTATCAGAGAAGTCGGAGGGGCCATCCTAGCCGTCTCTCAATTCACCCTCCTCGCGGACACACGCAAAGGGAAGCGTCCCAGCTTCGTCGGGGCGGCCCCGCCCGAGGAGGCCACGCGCCTCTTTGACCACTTCTGCGACCGACTCCGCGCGACCGGCGTTCACCCGGTCGAGTCAGGCCGCTTCGGCGCGATGATGGACGTATCGCTCGTCAACGACGGTCCCGTCACGATCGTCCTGGAGAGATAGCTGTCCAGGCTTCGCACGCGCCAGTCCTGACTAGTTTAATTGCCGACGAGCGGAGGCGTCAGCCGGAGCGTGCTGAAATGCTGAACGGCGCCAGTCGCTGTAGTCTCCTGTGTGGCGGTGCACTTCGCCTTCGCTGACCTCGACGATACCGTCGGCGATACGGTCGAGGAAGTAGCGGTCGTGCGAGACGAAGATCACCGTGCCTGGGAACCTTTCAAGCTCGGCTTCGAGGATCTCGAGCGAGTCTATGTCGAGGTGGTTGGTAGGCTCGTCCAGGACGAGGCAGTTCGGGTCTCTCAGCATGATCAGGAGCAGCTGCAACCGGGTGCGCTCTCCCCCGCTCAGGGACGTCACCGGCTCCCTGACCTGCTCGTAGCGGAACAGGAAACGCCCGAGCAGCTTCACGGCCTCGTCCTCGTAGAGCGGCTTGGTGTCCCGCACGAGCCCCAGTGGTGAAGCGCCTGGTGGTGGTTCGTCGTTCTGTGCCAGGTACCCTATATCTATAGATGGGCCTGCCCAGCGCTCGCCCTCCGTCGGGGGAAGGATGCCGGCGAGGACTTTTGCGAGCACGCTCTTGCCAGCGCCGTTAGACCCGACTATCCCGAGACGCTCGCGGCGCTCGACGCTCAGGTCTAGCTCGATGAGAACCGGGTCCTCGTCGAAGGCTACGCTTACGTCCTTTAGTTCGATCACCTTCCTGCCACCTCTTACCCTGCCGCGGAACTCCAGCCCTATCTTGCGCCGCTCCAGCACGGGGCGCTCCACCTTGTCCATGCGGTCGATCTGGCGCTGTTTGTTGCGGGCTTGCTTGATGTGACGTTCGTTTATGACCATGCTGGCCCAGAGCTTGAACCGCCGGATCGCCTCTTCCAGGCGCGCTATCTCCTTTTGCTGAGCGACGTAGAGTTGCTGCTGTCGTTTGAGCTTGAGCTCACGCGCAACGGTATACGCCGAGTAGTTGCCTGGCCACGAGGTGATCCTCCCGTCTTCCAGCTCTGCGATCTCCTCAACCGTCTCGTCAAGCAGGTAGCGGTCGTGGGAGACGATGACGACAGCGCCATCGAACGTGCGCACGATCGCCTCAAGTAGTTCCCTGCGTCCAGCGTCGAGGTGGGCTTCTGGCTCGTCGAGGAGCAAGACGTCGGGACGCCGCACGAGGCAGGAGGCCAGGACAGCCAGCTTGCGTTGCCCGCCGCTCAGATCCCCCATCGGACGATAGATGTCACCATCACCAAGGCCCAGCGATCTGAGGTAGCCGCGTGCCTCGCCCTCGAAGCCGGGACCACCGAGCTCCGTGAAGCGGCGCAGGAGCCGGTCCTGGCGTTCCAGCACCCGCTGCATCCGGCGGAGGTCGGCCGCCACCCCGGGCGAGCCGAGCTGCTCCTCGCAAGCTTCGAGTTCCTCCTGAAGATTCGAGATCTCTGGCCGCGCAGCGCGTACGATCTCCATCGGCGTACGTTCGTGGCCCTCGATGTACTGGGGCAAAGTGGCGACGCTCAATCCCCGGCGCCGGAGCATCTCTCCCGCATCGACATCCTCTGTACCTGCAAGGATGCGAAGCACTGTGGACTTGCCAGCGCCGTTACCTCCGACGAGCCCGATCCTCGCCCCCGCGTTCACCTTCAACCCAAGATCCCGCAGCACGGTCCTGCCTCCGTAAGATTTCTCTACGGACTTAAGGCCGATGAGTGTCATACGGACCTCCCGACGTTGACAAGATATGTCTTACTCACCGGACGAATGATGACACCCGTGCGTAACCGGCGCATCACCCATTTGGAGGATCTTCGAGATCTAAGCATTCTGTACCAGACCTTCGACGTACAGGGTAGCAGGACGCGTGTAGCCCTCGACCGCAATCCGACCGCGCATGGCGTCGCGACGTTCGCGTAACTGTCTGGCGGTCACCGGCGGCAACGAAGACAACTCCGCGGGCTCGTTCTCGGCCAGGACCAGCTTTCCGAGGTGACGGATTCTTCGTGGTGGCTGGTAGCGCCACCACACGTCAGTGAGACGCTTCTCGTGTAAGAGCACGAGACGTTCTGGCGGCCGGATCCCGTAGAGCTCTTTTGCGTACGCCGCACGCATCAGCTCCGCCTCCAGTCTCTCGTCTTCGAGCTGCACCGCCGGTTCAGAATCGACGAAGTCGCTCGTCGCGACCCTGCCACCGGGCCGTGCCACGAAGTGGAGCGCCGCAAGCGCATCTTCCGCCTTTCTCTCCTTTACGTCCAGCTCGTGGAACAGGCCTGAGGAGTAAACGAGGTCGAAGGTGCTTGGGCCGAAAGGCATCTCGAAGACGTCTGCTGCGAGGAGGCGGATCGGGGCAGCAAGTTCAACCTCACCAAGAGAATCTTGCTTCTCATCGACAAATCCTACGTCCAGGTCGATGGCGGTGACGCTACCGCTCTCCCCCACCCGTTGGCTGAGGCCTTCGATCCAGAGCGGCGAGGAGCCCCCTGCGTAGAGGACGTCGAGACCGCTGAGGTCTCCGAGGAGGTCGAGCTCGCGGTCGCAAAAGGCGATGAGGTCCTCTTCGAGCTCCTCTCGCTCTCCCGGCGTCAGGGGGTCCTGTTTGTATAATCCCCGTGTCATGAAGGTAATTGTTGCAAGAGATCTCGTAAAGTACCACGGTGGAGACCTGAAGGTCCTCTCCGGCGCGACGCTCTCGGTCGAAGCCGGGGAAAAGATCGGGCTGGTCGGGCGCAACGGCGCAGGCAAGACGACCCTGCTCGATCTTCTGGCAGGACACTCGGAACCCGACTCGGGCTCGGTCGAGCATCCGGGCGGCGCGAAGGTCGGGATGACGTCCCAGAAGCTCTATCTGGGAGAGAGGGGCGCCCTCACTCTGGAGGAAGAGATCATCTCCGCCTTCGAGCCCTTGATGGCCCGAGAGAAGCAGCTCGAGGAGCTTGGCACACGCCTCTCCGAGGACCCATCTAACGCGCTCATGGAACGATATGGCAGGCTTCAGAGCGAGTTCGAGCGGGACGGCGGCTACGAGTACCGCGCGCGGGCGGCCTCCACCATCTCCTCTCTGGGTTTCGCCCCCGAGGACCGGAAGCGTCCGGTCGGCTCGTTCTCGGGCGGCGAGCAGAGCCGCATAGCCCTGGCCCGCCTGCTGATGGAGGAGCCGGATCTCATCCTCCTCGACGAGCCGACCAACCACCTCGACCTGCGCGCCATAGAGTGGCTGGAGAACTTCGTCAAGGGGGCGAGGAGCGCCGTCCTCGTCGTCTCCCACGACCGCTACTTCCTCGACGCCGTTGCCGGTTCGATCCTGGACCTCGAAGATGGCCGTCTCGCCCGATACCCCGGCAACTACAGCAAGTATGTGGCCGAGAAACGGGCTCGCGAAGAGCAACTCGCCCGCAAAGCCAAGGCCAACGCCGAACGCAGGGCGCATCTAGAGCGCTTTGTCGAGAAGAACAGGGCCAAGGCGAGCAAGGCCAGCCAGGCCAAGAGCAAGCAGAAGCTACTCGACAGGATGGAGAAGATAGAAGACCCGAGGAGCGCTTCGAAGAACGTCAGGGTCTACCTCGGCGGGGAGACCACGCGGGCCGGGCGCGTCGTGCTCCAGATGGAGAACGTGCGCTACACCCACGATGATGCCGACGAGCCGCTGCTGGATGGCCTCGACCTCGTTATCGAGCGCGGGGAGAGGGTGGCCCTGCTCGGTCCCAACGGGACTGGGAAGAGCACGATCATGCGCCTCGCCACCGGCGAACTCTCCCCCCAGAGGGGCATAGTCAGGCCGGGCAACAACGTAACGCTCGCCTACCAGGACCAGCAGGTGGCCCGCCTCGACGACTCCAAGACCGTCCTGAGGGAGGCGATGGACGCCACGGGGTTCGACGCCCCCGAGGCCCGCGACCTTCTCGGCGCCTTCCTGTTCTCCGGCGAGGATGTCTTCAAGAAGGTGAGATCCCTCTCCGGCGGCGAGAGGAACCGTCTGAGCCTGGCCGAGATCGTGGTGAGCGGTGCGAACCTGCTCCTGCTCGACGAGCCTACCAACAACCTCGACATCCCTGCCCGCGAGGCCCTGGAAGATGCACTCCTCGAGTACAGGGGCACGATGTTCTTCATCTCCCACGACCGCTACTTCCTCCGCAAGCTGGCGACCAGGGTCGTAGATCTGGAAGGCAGGAAACTCAGGAATTACCTCGGTGGCTACGACTACTACCGCTCCCACCGCCGGCTTGACGAGGGTTCGAAGGGCCGCCAGCGCCGGCGCGTCAGGCCGGGGCAGAGCAAAGAGCAGGGCGTCCTCGCCACCCGCCTCGTCGCTGTGGAGGGTGAGATCGACGCGACCGAGCGCCGCCTGGCCCGCCTCGAAAAGGAGCTGGCCACCTCAGAACTCTACTCCGATGGCAAACGCTCCCGTGAGATCGTCACCGAACACCGCCAGCTGAGAAGGGCTCTCGACGGTCTATACACCGATTGGGGAGCGCTACTCGAAGAGGCGGAAGAAACAGGGATCTGAAGGCTTCAGGTAGCCTGAAGCCAGACTCTCTGTCATCCAGAAACGCTCATACGGACCGAGGAAACATGAGATTCTACTCAGAGATTCGAGAGCGTGATGAAGGTGGGCTGCGGAAAGCCTGACGGCTGAAAACAACACAAGTCGGGACGAGAGGATTTGAACCTCCGACCTCCTCGTCCCGAACGAGGCGCGCTACCAGGCTGCGCTACGTCCCGACTGAGGCAAGTATTATACCAGCCGGCTACTTGCTGTCAGCGTGTAAGCATGTCAGCACGCGCCCTGTCGGCGCGAGTTCCAGGCGACTTGTCAGCATATCAGCTTGTTCGTTTGTGCAAGTCCTGGCTGGCACGCTGCTACACAGCTATGAATGCTGTGTCGCGGCCGGCGTAGAGTTCGAGGGCGCTGGCCATGGCTTCGGCGACGGTCGCTGGATAGTAGGGGTCTGTGGCGAGATCCAGTTCTTGGGGGTTGGTGAGGTGCAGGGGCTCGAGGATCACGGCCGGGATGTTCGTCTCGCGCAAGATCTCGAAAGACCTGCCGAACTCCCCTATGTCGTGGGTACCTAGAGCCTGGCTGATACCCCGTTGCAGATACGCAGCGGCCATCCTGCCCCTGTGCGACTGGTAGCCGAGACGCCCGAAGTAGAAAGAGGCTGTACCGCAGGCGGTAGTGGTCGGATGAGAAGCGTGGTGGATTGAGACTATCATCATCGCCCCCGAGGTGTTGGCAAGGAAAGCTCTGTCCACCGCCGAGACCTCCTCGTCCCCGCTCCTGGTCAAAAGGACCTCCCTGGCTGGCAGGATCTGGGCCAGTTCCTGCGCTACGGCGAGGTTCAAGTCTGCCTCGGAGAGCCCAGTCGGGCTCTCGTATCCCGTGTCCCTGCCACCGTGGGCGGCGTCCACGACTATGGCCCCGGAGAACAGGTCATCCGTAAAGTATCCTCCGCTCTTGTCAGGGAGCTGGTGGGTGCCGAGGGACTGGGCGGCGTATGTGTTCAGTACCTTGAAGACCGTGGCGTCCACCACCCCGTCGTCCTGTAGTCCAGCGTTCCTCTGGAAGTCGCGGACGGCCCTGACGGTACGGGGGTCGAACAGGCCGTTGACGGCGCCAGGGTCGAATCCGAGGTCGTCGAGCATCTGCTGGAGTTCGACGACGTCGGCGCCTCTGAAAGGCGGCTGCCTGAGATACAGCAGGCGACCTCCCGGCCTGTAGCCGGCCTCCACTATCTCGCGCCACGTGATGGGACCCACAAGACCGTCAGCGAGGAGCCCGAGGCGCTGCTGGAAGGCCCTTACGGCGAGCTCCGTCCTCTCCCTGAAAACGCCGTCTATGCCCCTGCTACCCAGGTCGAAGCCGAGGGCCTGCAAGCGGGTCTGGAGGTCGACGACCTCCCGCCCCCTGTCTCCCCTACGCAGCGTACGCACGTACCCGACCGGTCTCCCCTCTTTCCTCGCCCAGACGTCGAGTCGGCCAAAGCGTGAGCGCCGGGCATCCTCGCGGGGCCCGGCGCTCCGGAGAGCCGACTCTTGCTCTTTCCTCTAGCTCTCGACTATCCCCAGGATGTCGTCTGCGTCGAGGATCATGTAGTCCTCGCCGTCGAGGCTGATC
>DASSCV010000429.1:0-7043 GCA_035697505.1 Rubrobacter sp. | reverse complement strand
CGCCCTCTCTTAGGAGGTGGGGTAAAGCGATGTACGTTGCAGTGCGGCGGTTCGAGGGCGTCACCGACTCCCAAAAGGTGACGCAGGTGGCCAAGGAGGGCTTTGTGCCCATCATCAGCGAAATGCCAGGATTCGTAGCTTACTACTTGGTCGACGCCGGGGACGGCGTAACAGTTTCGACTAGCGTCTTCGAGCATAAGGACGCTGAGGAGCAGTCGACCTTTCTGGCAGGAGAGTTCGTGGCGGAGCATCTAGCGCCGTTGCTTCCGAACCCACCCCAAGTCACAGCCGGTGAGGTTGTAGCATACAAGGGGAGGTAGGCGAGACACAGAGAGTTCGAGAGCCAGATGTGTGAGAGAGCCGGAGCTATGTGCCCGGCGACATCGACGTACTTCGTCCGTCGGTGAGGTTGGCGATCATGGCCACATGTCAGGTGTCGTATTCGTCGGGGAGGCGCATGGCGGGGCCGCCGACTTGCAGGCCGAGTGGGACCGCGCGTCCTTTCGGCACCTCCCACGCCTCTTGCCGGCCGAGCGCGGTGAGGTCGAGGTAGCGGTAGCCGTTGTGGAACTCTTCGATGCCACGGCCGAACGTGGAGTAGGTGTGGAATACCTCGTCGCCGACGCGGAGGAATGCGCTGATGCCCGGCCAGTCGCCGCGCATGCTCTCCGTAAATGGCATTCCCGCCTCGGCGAGCTCGGCCTCGGTGCGGTGGAAGATCTGCACCGGCGCGACCTGGTCGTCGACCGTGGCGTGGAAGTCGTAGTTGAAGTCGCTGCCCGCCGAGGAGTACCAGGGGAACGTCCACCCCATACGTTCGCGGAACGCGGCGATCTTCTCGTACGGCGCCCGCGTCACCGCGACCAGCGAGGTGTTCCGCACGTGCAGCTGCCTCAGATTGCCGATGCCGTCGGCGGCGGAGGAGCAGCTCGGGCAGCCGGTGTCACGGGGATGCTCGGTACCGTCGGCGTCGATGTCGTTGATCCACATGAAGTGATGCATTACCAGCTGCGGCCGGCCCTCGAACAGGTCGAGCAGGCCCACCGTCCCGTCCGGACCCTCGAACGTGTACGGCTTGTCGACGCGGGTCATCGGCAACCGACGGCGGTCGGCGTTGACCCGGTCACGGGCCCGGGTCGCTTCCTTCTCCTTCACCAGCAGGTCCTTGCGGGCGGCGAGCCACTCCTCAGGCGACACCACCTCGGGCACGTTTTTCTCGATCATCGACGTCTCCTAAACTAATCTCGTTTTGCACCTGGCTTCAGGACAGGGACACACAGCGGACTCCGCGCTCAGCCTTCGTCACCGAGCTGCGTCCCGTATCCGCCGTCCGTACTCGGCTCTTTGGCGGCCTTTGCCGGTTCTCGTGTCGGTTCCCGGACTTCCCTGGTCGACGGTAGCACCGCGGCCAAACCGGCGTGGGCCGATCGCCTGGCCGGACTTCGGGCCTGGATCATGCGGCCCGCGATGCCGGCTCGGGAGCGGCTTGCGCTCGTTGGCCTTCCGCGCCCGCGGGCCGAAGCTCCGTGACGTCGGCGTCGATCCACTCGGCGCCGTGGAAGCGGGCGACGGAGACGCGGTGGTTGCCGTCCTCTACGAAGTAGGCGTCGCCCAGCCTGTACAACGTTATCGGCGGAAGGTCCACTCCCCGATGGAACGCCAGGTCCACGCGCTTCCATCTCTCCCCCGCGCTCGCGCGAAGGGGCATGAAGCTGCGGTCGAAGTCCTTGCTGCGTCCCACGCTCCCGACCACCTTCTCCAGATCGACGACCCTCCTTCTCCGGCGCAACCGATTGAAGGCTTTCAGGGATCTTCTCGTTTCGTCGAACGAAGGCAATGCGTTCTGCGATGCGGGTTCTCCACGGAAGCGCTCCGCGAGACGCCGCAACCACGCCCTGCGCCGCGCGCGGCCGAAGTCCCTGTCCGCCTGCTCGTTGAGGTCCATCAGGATCATCACTCGACTCCCCTCTCTGTCTTCTCCGTCGTCTGATAAGACGACGAACGAGCGGGGCGCATATGGACATTTTGCCGCAAGATTTTCTCTTGCTTCTGATCGAGGTGAAGTCCGCCGCCCGATCGCCCAAGGAACTTCCTGGCGCGCTCGCCTATGGAAAGCCGCAGGACCGTCAGGCGAAACGAAAGCTGCCCGTCAGCGCGATGTCAGGGGTTGCCGGTGGTCTCCGCCAGCCTGCGGGTGAGGTACCGGCGCTCGGCGTCCGTAGCCGCAAGCCCGATCGCCCGGCGGTAGGCGGCGGCCGCCTCGGCGGGGCGTCCCATGCGGCGGAGCAGGTCGGCCCGCGTGGCGGGCAGCAGATGGTAGCCGGCCAGGTCCCCGGACGCTTCCAACTGTTCGACCATCGCCAGCCCTTCCGCGGGACCCGCGGCCATCGCCACGGCCACCGCCCGGTTGAGATTTACGACCGGGGAGGGCATCAGCCGGGCGAGCTCGCCGTAGAGGGCGGCGATCTGGGCCCAGTCGGTGGCGGAGGCCTCGGCGGCTGTGGCGTGGTGAGCGGCGATGGCCGCCTGCACCTGGTACGGCCCCGGCCTGCCCAGCCGCAGCGCGGCGTCGAGCAGATCCACCCCCTCGAAGATGACGTCCCTGTCCCACAGTGAGCGGTCCTGTTCCTCCAGGGGAACGAGATCGCCCTCGCGGTCGACGCGGGCGGAACGGCGGGCGTCGTGGAGGAGCATGAGTGCGAGCAGCCCCAGCACCTCGGGCTCGTCGGGCATCAGTTGGGCGAGGGCGCGGGCCAGGCGGATGGCCTCGGCGCTCAAACGCTCCCTTACCAGGTCGGCGCCCGCGCTGGCCGAGTAGCCCTCGTTGAAGAGCAGGTAGAGGACGGCAAGGACCCCTCCCGTGCGTTCCGGCAGCAGGTGGGCGGGGGGTACTCGGTAGGGGATGCCGGCGTTGCGGATCTTGCGCTTGGCCCGCACCAGGCGCTTGGCCATCGTCGGCTCCGAGACCAGGAAGGCGCGGGCGATCTCTGAGGTGGTGAGTCCGGCCAGTGTCCTGAGCGTGAGCGCTACCCTGGCCTCCAGCGGCAGCGCCGGGTGGCAGCAGGTGAAGATCAGGCGCAGCCGGTCGTCGGTTACGCCGCTCTCGTCGTCGCCTGGTTCGTCCGGGTCCGTCAACATCGCTACTTCTTGGAGCTTGTCTCTCCCCGTCGACCTGCGCCTAAGCCTGTCCATTGCCCGGTTGCGCGCCGTGGTGGTCAGCCAGGCGCCGGGGCGGCGGGGGACGCCGTCACGAGGCCAGGTCTCAAGCGCCCGCGCGAAGGCGTCCTGGGCGCACTCCTCGGCCAGGTCCCAGTCGCCGGTCGTCCGGATCAGGGTCGCGACGATGCGCCCCCACTCCTCTCCGAACGCATCGGCGACCGCCGCCTCCACCTCCGGCCTCACGCCTCCCAGATCGGCCTCACCTCGATAACCCCGAACTCCGCGACCGGGTGCTTGGAGGCCACCTCGATGGCCTCGTCGAGGTCCGCGCACTCGATCAGGTCGAAGCCGCCCATCTGTTCCTTGGACTCGGCGAAGGGGCCGTCAGAGAGCAGCACCTCCCCGTCGCGCACCCGCACCGTAGTGGCGTCGCCGCTCGGCCTGAGACGAGCGCCGCCTCGCAGCACCCCATACCGACGGCCCATCTCCTCGCTCCAGGCCCGGAACCTCGGATCGGCCTCGATCTTTTCCGGGTCGGCCCGACCGGACTCGTCGTCGCAGATCATCAACATGTACCGCACGGTTCCTCCTAACGTGGATCCCAACGCACCAATACGACGAACGGGCGCGCCTCAGATGGACAGGCGGTCCCCGCCACGCGGGGGTACGTACGAGACAAGCACTGTATCGAGTCGCTTGACCTCCTGATGTAATCTTTGCTACTTGGCGAAGCGTCGTATTATTATCGCACCCTGGTGGCTGTCCTTCTGTGGTGTGGTTAAACGTGCCGGTCGAGGGACGCAAACGCGCCCGCCGCGGGGCGTATCCGTCGCCCCGGAAAGGTCGCGTGTTGGAGCGGGTCGGCTAAATAGTAGGTCGGCCGAAACCGGGGCGTTGGCTCGGAGCAAGACCACGGCCGGGAAAACGGGTGCCGGGACCGCCGACGGCGAACGGGGGTGAAATAGATTCTCAACTTGCTGCCTCGTTATGGTTGCCGTAACGATTAGAAGACGGTAGTGCTGTAGAGTGGTGCCGTGACAGAAGGGACAAGGAACAGGATCGAGGGGTCGGTGCGATGAGCACCCGCACCGCCGCATGGATCGCTTGGACATTGTGCGCAGTGTCGGTTGTGCTGATGGCGCTTGCCCTCGCGCTCCTATTGCTTTCCGGCTCCGCTGCGCTTCCCTCTGAGCTTGGAAGCTTATGGGGAACCGCGGTACAGATCACCGTCGATTTTGCGTTGCCGATCCTCGGCGGTCTCATCGCCTCCCGGCGTCCCGACAACCTGATAGGGTGGATAGTCTGCGCGGCGGCCGTTGCGAACGCCATGGACTACTTCGCGGACGGCTATGCCACGTATGCCCTGCTGGCCGAGCCGAACTCCCTCCCCGGTGGCTTGGTGACGGCCTGGGTGTCGAATTGGGTGCCGATGTTGGCCCTCGGCCTCCTACCATTCTTCCTCTTGCTGTTCCCCACGGGGAGGCTGCCCTCACGCCGCTGGCGGCCCGTCGCTGTCTTCGCCGTATTGGTGTACGTTGTGCTCCCGGTTGGTTATGCGGTTTTGCCCGGCCCGCTGATTACGTTCCCGTCTGTGGAGAACCCGCTGGGGCACGAAGGGGCCGCCGGGGAGATAGTACCTGGCGTAGGCCAGGTGAGCGCTTGGATGTTGTTTGTCCTTAGCAGCTTGGTTTCGCTGGTTTCGCTGGTGTTACGCTTCCGCCGCTCGCGGAGGGAGGAGCGTCAGCAGATCAAATGGGTTGCCTACGCCGCCGCACTCATCGCGGCCTACCTCCTCGTGGACTCCATCTTCGGGGAGGCCCTCGACCCCATTAGCCCCATCCTCAGCGCAATCTTCTTCGGGAGCCTGTGGGTAGCCATCGGCGTCGCCATCCTGAAGTACCGCCTCTACAACATAGACCTCCTCATAAACCGCACGCTTGTCTATGGAGCGCTCACCGCAATACTAGCGGCGGTCTACTTCGGCGGGATCGTTGTGTTGCAGCGGCTCTTCGTCGTCCTTGCCGGCGGGAAGTCCACCCTTGCGGTGGTCGCCTCTACCCTCGTGATCGCCGCCCTGTTCAACCCGCTGAGACGCCGTATCCAGTCCTTCATAGATAGGCGCTTCTATCGCAGGAAGTACGATGTCACAAAGACGCTAGAGACCTTCTCTGCCAAGCTCAGAGAGGAGACGGACCTCGATGCCTTGAGCGACGATCTGGTGGGAGTGGTTAGGGAGACAATGCAGCCTGCCCACGTCTCGCTGTGGCTGCGCCCCGACTCACCACCCAGGGGAAGCGAAGGGCCAGAGTACGTCGCCTAGCCCAACACCTCGCCCACCCCTTCGGTGGTGTTGTGGCCCATCGAGAGCATCTACTGGGAGTAGCGATCCAGGGTAGGTTGGATGTTAGCGAGCCTGGCGAGGTGCTGGACGTACTTGGGGTGCGTCTCCGCGAGCGAGCAGGATCGTAAAGCCACTGTGCCTCTATTGACACCACCGGGAACGCAATACGGTGCAACACAAGGCACAGCAAAGAAATCCCCTTAGATAAGGGGCATTTGCAAGCTCCTGCAACGCATGAATTATCACTCGTAGCTGGAGATTAGGTCAGCGGTTCGAATCCGTTCGTCGGCTCTTTATTTTGTAGCGATTTGCAGGAAAACGTAAGTTCGGCAGAACTCGTTTGAGCCTAAGTTACAGCAACCGTTCTGCAACCCGAGCTAGGCCAAGAACTATATTACGGCCACTAGAATACATCGCTTACTCCTTACGTAGATTAATCTTCGGAAGTCTGTGCTTCTCGACTTGGGCTTCCCCTTTACGGTGTTCTCGGAAGTTCATCCCCAGAAATAGATAGCTGGTATATACGCTCTACCCCGTCCGGGGATATGCTTCACCTGTGGCATAGGAAGGGACGGAGGTCTGATCACCATCAACCTCCACCCTATTAAGGAAGGAGGAAGAGGATGGCCCAAACAGCAGGGCGAGGCACCAGCTGGGTGAGCGTAGTGCTCGGTTGGCTCGCCGCTTTGGGGGCTGCCTTGATCTTGAGCAGCATAGTCGGCGCCATAGTAGGCGCACTGTTTGCGGCCTTAGGGGCCAAGAGCGGCACCACTGGCGGCGGGATTTCTGGAGTGATCGGCTTCCTGCTGACGCTGCTCATAGCCTTCTACCTGGGGGGCTATGCCGCAGGGCGCATGGCAAGCCGCTCCGGAGTCAAGCACGGGCTGTTTGTGGCCCTGCTGGCTTTAGTCGCAACGATCGTACTGGCACTCTTAGGAGCAGCGGTTGGTGCAAGTTTCTCAGACCAGCTTGGGGGCGTCACGCTGCCTGGTCCGGCAGGGAAGGCTGCGCAGAACGTCCCGCAGCAAGGGGTGAGCACCATTCTCTCGGTCTCTGGCATCCTCGCCCTCTTGTTCCCGTTCATCGGAGGAGCACTCGGGGGTGCGCGCGGGGCCACAGTCGGACAAGAGCGCCCCTACCCACCCTCAAGAAGGGATAGAGATCGGCGTGATGGATGATCTCTAGCTCCCAGACAAAGAACTGAGATGCGACTCGTGCGGGCGGGAGATCAAAGTAGAGAGGGGCGAGCAATCTCACCCCGTGTGGCAGAAGAGCGGCGTAATAAGGACGTTTTGCACGCTGCCCATGTGCGACCTCGACGCGCGGGTGGTAGAAGAGGAAGAAGAGCGGGCGAATGCCTGACTCCTAGAATCGGGAGCTGTGAGTAGCCGCTGGTGCGCGATCACGTGCCCCAATGCACCCTCTGGAGGCGCCTATTGGCCCAACGACGTAGAAGTAGTGTTCTCAGAAGTTGGCGTGGGGCACCCCAGAGGAGGATCATATCCCTTGTTGGGCAGAAGCTGTAGCCACCCTCGACTCATTT
>DASSCV010000428.1:0-6395 GCA_035697505.1 Rubrobacter sp. | reverse complement strand
CGGTAAGTGGAAAGAAGAGTACCCACTCCTTTCCACTTCCAGTATATAGCGCACCGGGGGGCTTGCATCAAGCCCCGGGTCGTGCCGCATAATGCCGGCCGAAGCCAGAACCTACGGAAATGGGAGTAGCGAAATGCGTGTTTTGTTGTCGACGTATGGGTCGCGCGGGGACGTCGAACCGATGGTGGGACTCGGCGCGGAGGTGCGGGTGTGCGCGCCGCCGGACTTCGCGGAGCTGCTGGCCCGTGTCGGCGTGCCGCTGGTGCCGGTCGGCCAGCCGGTGCGCCCGATGGTGTACGGGGCGACGCCGCCGTCGGACCTGTCCCGGCGCGCTGCCGAACTGGTCGCCGCGCAGTTCGACACGGTCCCCGCGGCGGCCGAGGGATGTGACGCGCTGGTGACGACCGGCGTGATGCCGGCCGGAGTGCGGCTATGACCGAGCATGCGGTGGTGATCGCCGGAGGAGGTCCGACAGGGCTGATGTTGGCGGGCGAGTTGGCGTTGGCGAAGGTCGACGTTGCCATTGTCGAGCGGCGCGCCAGCCAGGACCTCCCCGGCTCGCGCGCAGGCGGTCTGCACTCACGCACCATCGAGGTTCTCGATCAGCGTGGAATCGCCGATCGGTTCCTTTCGCAGGGGCAGGTCGCTCAGGTCGCGGGGTTCGCCTGGATCCCTTTGGACATCAGCGACTTTCCCACCCGGCACAACTACGGGCTCGGGCTGTGGCAGAACCACATCGAGCGCATACTGGCCGGCTGGGTCGGCGAGCTGGCGGTGCCGATCTATCGCGGACGTGAAGTGACGGGTATCGCGCAGGACGACACCGGCGCCGACGTCGAGGTCTCCGACGGCCAGTCGTTGCGGGCGGAATATCTCGTCGGGTGCGACGGAGGACGCAGTCTGATCCGTAAGGCAGCCGGCATCGAGTTCCCCGGGTGGGATCCGACAACCAGCTGCCTGATCGCCGAGGTCGAGATGGCCGAGGAGCCGGAATGGGGCATCCGCCGCGATGACAAGGGCATCCATTCCCTGGGCAAGCTGGAGTACGAGGTCCGCGACGGCGAGGTGGTCTACATGGATGAGGGGCCTATAGGGGTCATGGTGACCGAACAGCACGTCGGACAAACCAGTGAGCCCACCCTGCGTGATCTCAGCGAGGCACTCATCGCCGTATTCGGGACGGATTACGGGATGCACAGTGCCACCTGGATCTCCAGGTTCACCGATATGACCCGGCAGGCGGCGACTTACCGAGACCGGCGGGTGTTGTTGGCTGGCGACGCCGCGCACGTGCATTCCCCGGCGGGTGGACAGGGCCTCAACACCGGTGTGCAGGATGCGGTGAATCTGGGATGGAAGCTGGCCCAGGTGGTCAACGAGACGTCGCCTGAAAGCCTCCTGGATACCTACCATGGCGAGCGGCATCCGGTCGCTGCCCGCGTGTTGCAGAACACCATGGCGCAAACCGCGCTCCTGGGCTCCGGCGCGCGTATCGACGCCTTGCGCGACACCATGTACGAGCTGCTGAGCATGGACGAGCCTCGCAAACGATTCGCCGCGATAATGTCCGGTCTGGACATTCATTACGACCTCGGTGAGGGACACCCTCTGCTCGGGCGCCGCATGCCCGATCTGGATCTGGTCACTGCCAACGGCCCGCTGCGGGTCTTCACCCTGCTGCATGATGCCCGGCCGGTGCTCCTCAACCTCGGTGAGCCCGGCGGCTTCGACATCACTCCATGGGCGGATCGAGTTCAGCTGATCGACGCTGAATACGTTGGTAAGTGGGAGCTTCCGGTATTCGGCGGGGTCCCTGCTCCCACTGCCGTGTTGATTCGGCCCGACGGGTATGTCGCCTGGGTGGGAGACGGCACGGACCTGGGGCTTCCCGACGCGCTAACCACCTGGTTCGGACCGCCTACTGCGGCGTAGCTCATTCTGTTGCGGAAGTAGGGTATGGCCCGGTCTTGGTCTTGGGGGCCTTTGACACGCGACTTTGAGCACTGACCGAGAGGGCTAGAGGCCTTTGGAAGCGGGCCCTTAAATTTGCTTAACCAGAACTTTTCCAGTCGTTAACTGAGGACGGTAGTCGAATTGGTAGGGTTGGAAAAGGACGCAACCCCAGACAATAAGGAGGCTCCGAGATGGTGCGTACCCACGACAGGGAGCTGACACCGCTAACACGCGCCCAGTTGGACTTCGCCAGTGCGATGGTCGATTCCTATGCTCGAGGCACTAAGGTCTGGTTCCAGTTCTGGGGACCGCTGGGGAATCCGGCCATAGAAGCCGTGGATGCAGCGGCCGAAGCACAGCAGAATTACTTGCGTAAGCTGAAGGAAACGTTAGAGGAAGTCGAGATCCAGACCTCAACCTCGAGGTAGTTCCTTTTCCGGCCGGGCCCTTCTGGACGAGAGCTTCTCGAGCTCTGAAGTGGTGGAGCCTACCTTCGGGGGATGCGCTGGACCTCGGCACGTGCATCACGCTGGTGCGTTGAAGTTAGCTCGCTGAGTGAGCAAGCGGGCGGAAAGAGAGGACAATGAAGAAGATGCACAGAGCAAGGCGGGTCGAGCAGCCCCCGTTCGGGGCGCAGGTGGCATTCGCGCGGGTGGCGACTGGGCTAGTATGGACGGGCCTCGGGGCGGTGGCAGTAGGCGCGAGCGCGGCGGGAGCAGTGGCGATCGGCGCCTTGGCTATCCGGGCGCTCGCTGTGAAGCGCGGCAGGATCGGGCGCCTCAATATAGAAGAACTCGAGGTCGGCCGGCTGCACGTCAGGGAGCTGATCGTCGAGCAGGAGCGGAGGCCGGTCGCCGAGCAGGAGCAAGCTCCTCCAGCCGAGGATGTATAGAATTTAATCCTCCACCTGCACAGCGAACTTCTGAGGGTGGGCTTATTCACCGAAGTCCACAGAAGGTGTATCGATCACTCGTAGCTGGAGATTAGGTCAGCGGATCGAGTACGCTCGTCGGCTCTCTGACATCTGCGTAGATAAGCCGATTTCACAGGATAGGAGCATAGGGCTGTCTCCGCGTTGGGAGTCGTCTGCGACCCGGCATCAATAGCCTCAACGCCGCGGCGGCCACGGCGGTTGCCTGCTACGCCCTCAGACGTCGTTGAGCGCGTTACGCGCGGTAGGCGACCTCTAGATCGCCGACTCCGTCGATGTGTCCGACCAGCCTGTCGCCTCGGCGCACCGAGCCCACCCCCTTAGGCGTCCCGGTCATAATCAGGTCACCGGATCGCAGCTCCACTAGGGTGCTCAGGTATGCGATGGTCTCGGAAACTTTCCAGATCTGCTGGCTGAGGTCCCCCTGCTGGCGGAGCTCGTCGTTGACGCGCAGCCAGATCGAGCCCCGCTCCGGGTGGCCGATTGCGGATACCGGACAGATCCCGCTCATTGGGGCAGACTGGTCGAAGCCCTTGGCCATGTCCCAGGGCCGTCTAGCCTTTTTCGCCTCAGCCTGCATGTCGCGGCGCGTCATGTCGAGCCCCACGGCGTACCCGAACACATGGGACAGGGCCGTCGATGCGCTTAGGTCCGCCCCGCCCTCACCCAGCGCCACCACGAGTTCGATCTCGTGATGCAAATCCTCCGTTGCTGACGGGAACGGCAGGATTCCGCCGTTCGGTACCACGGAGTTGGCCGGCTTCGCGAAGAAGAACGGTGGTTCCCGGTTCGGGTCGTGACCCATCTCCACGGCGTGCTCTGCGTAGTTGCGGCCCACGCAGTAAACCCGCGTGACCGGGAAGCTCTCGTCCGTCCCGGCCACGGGCAGTGCGGTGATGGGCGGCGGCTGCACAGCGTAGGTCATAGGATGCACGTCCTCTCAGCGGGCGGTCGCATAGTATGACACCTTGCGCTCGAAGTACGCGACCGCCTCCGAGGCGAGGAAGGCAAATGCGAACACCACGATCAGCAGCGCCCAGAAGTCGGCCATCAGGAAGCTTCGCGAGTAGAGTTCAAAGAGGTACCCCATTCCCACCACCGCGATCAGCAGCTGGCCGATGATCACGCCCTTCAGACCACGGATCAGGCCGAGGCGGATCCCTGCTAGCAACTCGGGGAGTGCGGCGAAAAACAGGATCTTCAGATAGAGGTCGCGCTTCGAGGCCCCGAAGGACCGGCCCATCTCTACCAGGGAGGGGCTCACCCGTTCGACGCCAACCTGCGTGTCCAGAGCGATCACCCACACCGAGAACACAAATACGGTGACGATCATCGTGGAGAGGCCGAAACCCAGTAACGCGATGAGCGCGGGCACCACGGCCGTCAGCGGAGAGCTCTCGAATATGTTCACCCACATGCCCATCAGCTCTCCTATCGCACGGACCCGGCCCATCAGGATGCCGACGCCGATGCCGATCGTCAGGGACAACGCCATGCCGATGCCGTAGGCCTGGAACGTGATCGTGGCGGCCTCCGCGAAGCTTGCTGACCCCATCACCTCGGGCATCGCGCCGAGGACCTCGGTGAAGGGAGGGATCAGCGAGATCAGGCCAAGCCTGCCCACCACCTCCCACACTAGGCACCAGACCAGCACGGAGAAGGCAATCGGGATCTTGTACCCGCGGAACGTCATCTCGCCTCCCTCACTTCTCGAGGTAGTCCCGTAGCTCGACCCAGATTCGCTCGACCCAGTCGAGATACTCGGGGCTGCGCCGGATGCGGTCGGAACCGCCTTCTCGGTCGATGCCCGGGCGCACAACATTGGAGACCCGGCCGGGGCCGCGTGACATGATCACCACCAGGTCCGAGACGTAAACCGCTTCCTCGATCGAGTGAGTCACGAAGACGACGGTCTTGTATTCGCCGCTGAGCAGTTCGAGGAGATCCTCCTGGAACTTGCGACGAATTTGCTCGTCCACCGAGGCGAAGGGTTCGTCCATCAGCAAGATGTCGGCGTCGACCGCCAGGGCCCGGGCCAGGCCTACCCGCTGCCGCATTCCGCCGGAGAGCTGGTGTGGGTAGGAGTCCTCGAAGCCGGTGAGGTTCATCTTGGCGATGTACTCGCGCGCGGTTGCCTCGCGTTCCTTACGGGGCACTCCTCGAAGTTCGAGTCCAAACGCCGCGTTGCGGAGGACAGTTGCCCACGGCATCAGCGCGAAGTCCTGGAACACCATGGCCCGGTCCGGGCCGGGACCCTGCACCGGGCTGCCGTCCACGAGCACTTCTCCTGACGTCGGTTGGATCAGGCCCGCGATGATCTTGAGGGTGGTGGTCTTGCCACAGCCGCTGGGACCTATGATGCTGGTCAGCTCGCCCTTTGGGAGCGCGAAGCTGACGTCCTCGAGGGCCCGCACCCCGCCGGCGAAGTCCATCATAACGTCGACGACGCGCACTGCGGGCTCCTCCTGACCCGTGACCAGCTCACCCTCCTGATGCTGGTTTCGCGGGGTGTCGGTCATGCTGACCTCATTTCGGGTCGGAAGATGCGCTGCTCCAGGCGCTGGAGCAGGGTGACGCTGATGCTGGCGAACAGGATGATCGAGAGGATCGCGGCGAACATGTACGGGTATGCGGACTGGGCCCGGTAGAAGGTTATGAGGTCCCCAACGCCCGTGGGGGTGATGATCAGCTCGGCGAGCACGGCGCCGGTGAAGCCCTGTGCGAGCCCGAGCCGGAGCCCGGCGAAGATCAGCCCGCTTCCGGCCGGCAGTACGATCTTCCAGATCCGCTGCCACCGGTTGGCGAGGAAGGCGTCGCTCATCTCGACCAGCGATCGCTTGACGATGGGTTACGCTGGCATCTTCACCCTCATCCTACTACTTCTGGCCACGGCGGCCGTGATCGGCTTCTCGCGGGAACTGACCAACCAGCAGGACACACTGCTCATGCAGGAGGCCAAGGACCTGGAGAGTAATCTGTTAGACGATGACCACAGGGAGGTCTTGGCTGAGGGCTCAGCAGAGTACAGCTGGGTTGCCCTCGACACCGAAGGCCGCGTCACAGACAGGGATCCCACCGCCGCGACCCTTGGCACTCTGGGCCTCCCCTCCAAAGAGCTCGCCAGAGAGTCTTTAGAGCAAGACGAGGGGGTATCAGCGACGATCCACGGACCGCAGGGCAGGGTGAGGGTCGTGAGCATGCCCATGCGCGAGGAGTCGGGCGAGGTAGTAGGGGTCGTCCAGTATGCCCGTTCCCTCAAGGGGGTGCAGCAGACGATCGGCAGGCTAGTCCTGCTCCTGTTGCCCCTGGGGCTCGGTGGCCTCGGGGCGGCCCTCTTCGGCGGTCTCTACATGGCCGGTCGGGCCATGCGTCCGGCGCGCGAGTCTTTCGAGAAGCAGCGTGCCTTCGTAGCTGACGCCTCCCACGAGCTCAAGACACCCCTCACCCTGATCCGGGCTGACACCGAGATGGTGCTCTACCGTGGGCACTTAAACCAAGAGGACCAGAAGTT
>DASSCV010000427.1:0-7699 GCA_035697505.1 Rubrobacter sp. | reverse complement strand
TCGTTGTGGGTGTGGATGCCTACCTCCACGTCGGGGAACTCCCTCACCGTGCGCACCACGACCGCTTTGAGCTCCGTCGGCAAGGTCCCGCCGTTCGTGTCACAGAGGACCAGCGTCGTCGCGCCTGCTTCGGCCGCGGCGCGGAGCACCGCGAGCGCGTACCCGGGATCGTGGCGGAAGCCGTCGAAGTAATGCTCGGCGTCGAAGATTACCTCTTTGCCGGCCAGGTAGGCGACGGTGTCGCGCACGGATTCGAGGTTCTCCTGGGGCGTGGTCCGCAGGACCTTCTCCACGTGCAGCTTCCAGCTCTTGGCGACGATGCAGGCGACGGGCGCTGAGAGGGAGGGTAGGAGCGTTACCGCAGGGTCGTCCTCCGCCCTGCCGTTCGGGCGCCTGGCCCGCGTGAAGGCTACGAGCTTCGCGTGGGAGAGTGAAGAGTCATCAAAGCCCTCGAAGAACTCCAGGTCCTTGGGGTTTGAGGCGGGGAAGCCCGCTTCGATGTAGTGGACCCCCAGAGAGTCAAGCTCGCGGGTTATGCGGGCCTTGTCCTCGGCGGTCAGGCTAACGCCCTCTCGCTGGGTACCATCACGTAGCGTCGTATCGAAGAGCTTTATGCTCATGCCACACCCTCTCCCGCCGCGACCCACTTGCTCACGGCTTTCGTCACTTCTTCGGTCGTCTTCTTGCCGCCTACGTCGGGGGTCAGGAAATGGGTCTCCAGGGCTACTGAGACGCCCTGCTCGATGGCCTCGGCCACGTCGGGGCGTCCCAGAGCGTGGCGGAACATCATCGCTGCGGAGAGAATAGTCGCGTAGGGATTGGCCTTTCCCTCTCCTGCTATGTCAGGGGCCGAGCCGTGGACGGGCTCGAAGATACCTGGGGAGCCGGGTTCGCCCAGAGACGCGCTCGGAAGCATCCCCATCGAGCCTGGGAGCATCGCAGCCTCATCAGAGAGGATGTCCCCAAAAAGGTTCTCGGTAAGCACGACGTCGAACCTCGCCGGTTCCTGAACGAGGAACATCGCCGCCGCGTCGACGAGGATGTGGTCGAGCTCCACATCAGGATAATCCTCGGCCACCTCCGAGACGACCCTGCGCCACAGCCGGCTCGTCGCCATAACGTTTGCCTTGTCCACGCTCGTCACCCGCCGCTTGCGGCGCTTCGCCGCATCGAAGGCCACCCTGGCGACCCGCTCTATCTCCTCCCGCGTGTACACGCTGAGGTCGCTGGCCCACTCCTCTCCCTCTTCCTTTTCCCCGAAGTAAGCCCCGCCTGTCAGCTCCCTGACGATGAGGACGTCCACGCCATCGACGACCTCGCGCTTGAGGGGCGAGGAGCCGAGGAGCGCAGGTATGGCGGCCACGGGCCTCAGGTTGGCGAAGGCTCCAAGGCTCTTCCTTAGTTTCAGCAGCCCGGCCTCCGGGCGCACGGGGGCGTCGTCGAAGTCGGGGTGACCGACGGCCCCGAGCAGTACCGAGTCTGAGGCGCCGGCCGCCTCCAGGGTCTCCGCGGAGACGGGCTCGCCTTCCTCGCGGATGGCGGTGCCGCCGATCCTGCGTTCCTCGTAGCGCACGTCGATGCCGAAGTGCTCAGCCGCTGCGTCGACGACCTCGCGCGCGGCCCCGACCACCTCGGGTCCGATGCCGTCGCCAGGGAGAAGTAGTACGTCGAAAGACTTTCTCATAACGGCTCCTCCTGGAACTCTGGCCTCGACACCAGCCACTCTCGTCCGCCTGGGCCTAATGCGTCTCCTAGCAGCTCCTCGGCCCGCTCCTCGTCGACGATCTCGTCTTCTTCCCAGAGCGCGTGGAAGATGCGTCGCAGGAAACCTTCTCCGAACTCATCGAGGGCCGCTGCGCCGAGCAGGAGCAGTAGGTTCTGGAACGACATCTGATCCCCCGCTCCCGCCGGTCCGCGAAAGGTCCGCACGGTTAACCCTGGCTCCCTATCTATGCGCAACAGATGTTCCTGCAGGGGCAGACCCGCCCTGTTGGCGACCGCCGCCGAGGCGGCCTGCGGCACGAACTCCCCGAGCCACGCTGGGGTTCTCACGACCTCCCGCCCTAACAGGAAAGCGTGGGCCAGCTCGTGCCAGACGGTCAGGGGCAGCGTGGCCGCGGTGCGCGGCCTGAACACTGTGGATAGCTCATCCGGCAACACCAGGGCGGGAGGCTCGACCGATCGGGTGAAGTAGGGGAGGCCAGGCGGATAGGGACGCGCGTTGTCGCGCGGAGCCCATTTCCAGTCCTCGCCGGCCACCAGGTAGGCGACGATAGCTGGAGGCTCTACGGAGAGTATCCGCCCGAGCGTCCTGTAGCCCTGCGCGAGATAGTCAGAGAGCGCCCCGGCCCTCCCGGACAGCCGTGGGGCGTAGAGGAGTGGCACTTCTGCGTCCAGGTGTTCGTAACCTGGCGGGGCGACCTCCCGTCTCCCAGGGGAAGCTACGGCGCTACCTGCGCGTCCCACCTGGCTCCAACCACGCCTGCCGTGTAGACGTTGACGGCCCGCACGTAGGCGCGCGCCGCCGCCTCCACGACGTCCTGGGAGAGGCCGCGTCCGGCATAATCTCCCCCCTCGAACTCCACAGAGACCCTGACCTCGCCAAGGGCGTCCTTCCCGCCTGTCACAGCGTCGATGCGGAAGTCCGTCAGCCTGCCCTTTATGTTCGTCGCGGCGTCGATGGCGCGGAAGACCGCGTCGACGGGTCCCTCGCCCTCGGCCTCGGCCTCGAACGTCCCCTGTTCGGCGTGGGAGATGGTCACGGCGGCCCTGCTCTGGCGCCCCGTTGCGGCCACCACCCTGAATGACTCCAGGACGAACTTGCCCTCGAAGGAGCCGACCTCGTCCGCGGCGATCGCTTCCAGGTCCGCGGCTGTCACGGTCTTCTTGTGGTCCGCTATCTCCTTGAAACGCGTGAACGCCCGCTTGAGCACATCGCCCTCCACGTAGTAACCCAGCTCTTCCAGGGCGTCCTTGAGGGCGTGGCGGCCAGAGTGCTTGCCGAGGAAGATGTTAGTCCCTTCCAGGCCGATGTCTTCCTTGGTCATGATCTCGAAGGTGCGCCTATCCTTGAGCACGCCGTCCTGGTGGATGCCAGACTCGTGCAGAAAGGCATTGCGCCCCACGATGGCCTTGTTCGGGGGAACCTCGTAGCCCGTGATGTTGGAGACCATGCGGCTCGTGTTGGCGAGCTGGCGGGTCTCGACGCCGACCTCTGCGCCGTAGAAGTCGGAGCGCGTGGCGAGCGCCATAACGACCTCCTCCAGCGAGGCATTCCCTGCCCGCTCACCGATGCCGTTGACGGCCACCTCTACCTGGCCGGCCCCGACCTCGACCCCCGCGAGCGAGTTGGCGACGGCCATCCCCAGGTCGTCGTGGCAGTGGACCGAGAGGATGCGCTCCTCCAGTGCCGGCACCCGCTCTTGTAGCTCTTTCAGGAAGTCCGCAAACTCCACCGGCGTGGTGTAGCCGACCGTGTCGGCGATGTTGACCACGTCGGCCCCGGCCTCGACGGCCGCGGCGACGATCTCGGAAAGGTAGCCTATGTCCGTGCGCGTCGCATCCATCGGGGAGAACTCGACGTTCTCGCAGAGACTCTTCGCGAAGGCCACGGCCTCGCCGGCCCTCCGCAGTATGTCTTCCCGGTTGGAGCGCATCTGGTGCTCTATGTGCAGGTCGCTGGTGCCTACGAAAGTGTGGATGCGTGGCCTCTGTGACCATTGCACCGCCTCCCAGGCGCGTACGATGTCCTGCTCGTGGATGCGGGCCAGGCCCGTGATCCTCGGCCCTTTGACCTCCGAGGCTATGCGGCTCACAGACTCGAAGTCCCCCTCGGAGGTGATCGGGAACCCGGCCTCAATTACGTCCACCTTCAGGCGGGCGAGCTGGCGGGCTATCTCTACCTTCTCCTCTACGGACAGGGAGATGCCCGGCGACTGCTCGCCGTCGCGAAGGGTGGTGTCGAAGATCTCTACTCGGCGCATATTTCTCGTCCTCCTACGTTTCAAAAACCTGTATAAGAGATGCGACTTGAGGCTGGTGGCCGCGGACAGCCGGCTAGATACCGGGGCTGGTAATTCGCCCGGCGGCCACCCTGGTTAGTCGTAGGATGTGGCGAGAAACACGCAAGATGTCTAGAAGATCTCCTTCATGAAGGGCGGCAGTATCTCATCCTGCCGCCCGCTCCGCAACCTCGATAGCAACGGTCCAGTCGGCGTACTCCTCCCACTCGCCGCGCGCGGCCTTGAAGTACAGTTCCTGCAGGCGCTCGGCGACAGGCCCTATGCTACCGGTCCCGACGGGACGGTCGTCCACCTCGACGACGGGCGCTATCTGAAACCCCGTCCCCGAGAGGAAGACCTCGTCTGCGGCGTAGAGCTCTGTGCGGTCCACCGCACGCTCGATAACCGGCATCCCGAGCTCCTTGCCCGCCAGCTCCATAACGGCGTCGCGCGTTATGCCCTCCAGGATGTCCGCCGTGACGGGCGGTGTGATGAGCTGGCCCTTCCTGACCAGGAAGATGTTCGCCGCGCTAGCCTCGGAGACCTGGCCGTCCTGGGTGAGGAAGATGGCGTCGTCGTAGCCTGCCATGTGCGCCTCATCGACGGCGAGGGCCGTGTTGACGTAGGAGCCCGTGCATTTTGCGCGGGCCGGGATAGCGTTATCCGGCGTGCGCCGCCAGGAAGAGACACAGACCTTCAGGCCGGTAAGCTCCACGTAGTTGCCCATGGGGACCGTGAAGATAGATAGTTCGGTCTCACCCTTCAGGTTCACCCCCACGGACTCGGCGGCCTTGTATGCCAGGGGACGGACGTAAGTGTCCTCGCGTGGGGCGTTGCGGCTCAGGATCTCCAGCGTGACATCACAGAGCTCGTCGACGGTATTGGGCAACTCTATACGTAGCAGCCGGCAGGACCTCTCGAAGCGCTCGTAGTGCTCGCGTATCTTCAGGACCTGCAACGTCCCCCGCGCCTCGTTCCAGTAGGCCCTTATGCCCTCGAAGACACCGGTGCCGTAGTTCAGGGCGTGCGTCGCTGGTGAGAGGCGAATGTCGCCCACCCTAACCAGCTCCCCGCCGTGGTAGGCCCACTCGGCGTCTGACGCCGCAAAAGCTTTACGACTCATAGGTTCTCACCTCCAGCGGAGCCAGCGGGCGTCTCGATACCCTCGGCCGCGAGCGCCCGCAGCTCCTGTCCGACCTTCTCCACCTGCGACTCGGCCTCCCTGCGGCGCATCGCGAGGAAGCTAGATCCCCCAGCCTGGTTTTCGAGCACCCAGTCTTTGGCCCACTTGCCGCTCTGGATATCCGCGAGGATAGTGCGCATCCTCTCTCTTGTGGCCTCGTCGATGATCTTCGGCCCCGCCGTGTAGTCGCCGTACTCGGCGGTGTTCGAGATCGAGTAGCGCATCCCCGCAAGCCCACCCTCGTAGATCAGGTCGACGATGAGCTTGAGCTCGTTTACACACTCATAATAGGCGAGCTCGGGCTGGTAGCCAGCCTCGACGAGCGTATCGAATCCGGCCGTGAGGAGGGCCGTAAGCCCCCCACACAACACCGCCTGCTCCCCGAAGAGGTCTGTCTCGGTCTCTTCTGCGAACGTGGTCTCGATGATGCCTGCGCGGCCGCTCCCTATGGCGCGGGCGTAGGAGAGGATCACATCCCGAGCCTGCCCGGAAGCGTCGTTCTCGACCGCAAACAGCGAAGGCATACCCTTGCCCTCCACATAAAGACGCCTGAGCACGTGTCCTGGACCCTTGGGAGCGACGAGACCCAAGTCGACCTGGGGAGGAACGACGATCTGGTTGAAGTGGATGTTGAAGCCGTGGGCGAAGAGCATAAGGTCGCCCTCAGAGAGGTTCGGCCCGACCTCGGCCTCGAAGACGGCGGGCTGCTTCTCGTCGGGAAGCAGCATCATAACCACGTCCGCCTCCCTTACGGCATCAGCGATGGTCGCGACGGCGAGGCCGTCCTGTTCGGCCTTGGGCCAGCTCTTCGAACCCTCGTAGAGGCCCACCCTCACGTCGCAGCCCGACTCCCTCAGGTTGAGGGCGTGGGCGTGGCCCTGGCTGCCGTAGCCCAGAACCGCGACTCTTCGGGTCGTGATCTCATTCCCTATGTCTCCCTCGCGGTATACCCGTGCCATCTAGACTCCTCCCCGTGCTTCCGGACGGGCCACAGGACCAACCCGAACCATGTCATTCACGCCCTCGCCAAGTGCAGCAAGAAAGGCGTCCACCTGCTCGGGCTCGCCAGACGCCACGACCGTACCATCGTCCTCGTGAGCTTCGATGCCTGATTGTTCCGCGGGCTCGCGCCAGTCTCTCGAGGTCTCGATCAGGGCCATCTCTATGGTCTCAGCCGGTCCCGCCTCCCTTACGTCTTCGAGGGCCGAGATGAGGGCCGTGTAGCGCAGTGCCGACTCGGGTTGGCAGTCTAGCAGGATGGTGGCCCGCATCCCATCATTGTCACTCCCCAGCGTGAAGCCTGCGACGGGCATCCTCTTGTTCTGCAGCGTCATGAGCAGCCTGTTCAGGGCGAGCATACCGCCCGTAAAGCGGACCTCGATGGTGTTCAGGGCGACTCCCGTTGCCGACTCAGGCACCGTCTTCCTCGATCATCTCGTTGACGGACATGCCTGATGGGATCATGGGGTAGACGTTCGCCTCGGGGTCGATGTGGAAGTCCAGGATGGTGCAACCTTCCTGCTCCTGTGCCCATTGAACCGCTGCCTCGACGTCGTCGCCCTCGCTGACGGTGCGCCCGGCGAGCCCGTAAGAGGCGGTGAGCTGCTCGTAGTCGGGCCCCGTTATGGGCGTCTCCGAGTAGCGGCGGTTGTGGAAGAACTGTTGCCACTGGCGGACCATCCCCAGGTAACCGTTGTTCAGAACGGCTACCTTTATGTTCAACCCGAAGTCCCTTATGGTGGCGAGCTCCTGGATGTTCATCTGGATGCCGCCGTCGCCGGCTATGACCCACACGGGGTCTTCCGGATAGGCGAAAGCCACGCCCATCGCCGCTGGCAGCGCGAAGCCCATCGTGCCGAGGCCACCGCTCGTGATGTGGCTGTTGGCCTTGGTGAACTCGAAGAACTGGGCGGCCCACATCTGGTGCTGCCCCACGTCCGTGACGAGCCGCAGGTCCGGGCCTGCCGCGGCCTTTATGGCTTCCATTACCTGTATAGGACCGTACTCGTCCCGCGCCGAGTCCTTGCGGCGCCTCTCCGGTTCCTGGCTCTTGGCCAGTTCCTCACGCCAGTGCTTGCATCCTTCGCCCCCGTCCGGAGCATTATCCAGGTGTCCGAGGATCGAACGCATTGCCGCCTTCGCGTCTGCAGCTATCCCCACGGTCGGCTTTATGACCTTGCCGAGCTCCGAGGGGTCCACGTCGATATGGATGATCTTCGCCCCTGGCGCGAACTTGTGGGCCGCGCCCGTGATCCTGTCGTCGAAGCGCATCCCGACGGCGAACAGGAGGTCGGAGCGGTCTATGGCGCGGTTGACGCTGGCCTGCCCGTGCATCCCCGGCCAGCCCAGGTACAGCGGGTGGTCGTCGGGGAAGGCGCTTATGCCAAGCAGCGTCGTAACGACGGGTATGCCCGTCCTCTCCGCGAGCAGCCTGAGCTCCATCTCGGCGCTACCAAGCGTGACGCCGTGTCCGGCCAGGATCAGGGGCCGCTTCGCGTTCCGCAAAAGCATCGCG
>DASSCV010000426.1:0-9661 GCA_035697505.1 Rubrobacter sp. | reverse complement strand
GCAGCCAGGAAGTCTGGGGCATCGAAGCCTGCTGCACGTTGGATCAGCGAAGGGATGCCGGCGTCCTTTAGCACACCGTCCATCAGCAGCCCCACAGACTCGTCCGGGGCCGCGGCCACTTTCACCCATTTTTCCGCCATGTACGTATCTTACCCCAGGCTATTCACCTAAGCGCGTAGAAGAGGTGCGTAAAAGGGGATTTCTCTGAAGAGCGTTACGATAGGATCAAAGCAGTCCCATGGCCACCTTCTCATCCAACGGAGAATCCCCAGCGAGCACCCTTCGCACAGCGTCGGTTATCCGGGCAGCGGGAGCGTCTTTGAGCACGTATCCGGCAGCACCCGCCTCGAGGGCGTTAGAGAGACCCCTAGATTCGTCGACGGCGGTCAAGATGAGCACGAGGGTGTGATGAAGTTCCCTCTTTATGGCGTGGGTAGCTGCGACCCCATCCATCTGGGTGTGAGTATTTCTACTCATCTTCTGCCCCAACCTGAGAAATATGGCTCGCTCCGGTGAAGTCGAGGGGTGAGCAGCCCAAATCTGGGCTAGAGACAGCAAGCTACGTTTCCCTTACCCAGCTAGCGATCTGAGCTCGCGAGCTCAGCCCCAGCTTCTTGAGGATCTTTGCTACGTGGTTAGCCGCCGTGCGCTCGGAGATGGAGAGCTCGGTGGATACCTGGCGGTTGGTGAGGCCCCGGGCGACGAGGAGCACAATCTCCAGCTCTCGAGGAGTAAGGTTGCCCATCGGTTTAGCGCTGGCTAAGTGCTCTTGGGCAATGGTAGCCACGGCCTGATCGGCCTCCTCTCTGAGGGCGTATTGGGCTGCCTCCTCCAGCGACATCGCCTGTCCCTCGGCCAGCGCTTCTTGCCACGCTTGATCCCCGAGCTGGGAAGTAGCCAAGGCCAGGTGTGGCTCGTGCAACGCCCACTCGTCGGGTGTGAAAGCACTGATGCCGGTAACCTCGCGTGCGGCTTGCGCTGCTCCCCACAGGCGTGCCGCGTGAGCGGCCTTCCTCCTGGCTCCGGCCAGGCTCGCCATGCCCTCCAGAGCCTCGATAACTTGCGGCGTTCTGCCCATATCCTGGCTCATCAGCAGGGCTTCTTCGAACGAGCCCATCGCCCGCTCGTGCTTGCCCAGGCCAAGCGAAGCAAGACCCAGGTTGACGCAAGCTGAGGGGACGATCTCCACGCCCGCGTTCCCGAGTTGATCGGCGAACGCCAGGGCCTCTTCACTACGTGACTTCGCCCGCTCGAAGTCTCTCTGCAGAAGCGCCACGTGCCCGAGGTTGCCTAGGGTTATCCCGACCGAATAGTCGTCTCCTACTTCCCTGGCCAACGCCAGACTTTCCTCCCAGAGAATCGTGCCCCTAGCGTAGTCCCCTTCATCGTTGATCGCTAAGTATCCCAGCAGGTTGGAAACGTAGAACTTCTTGAGCGGCGTTGCGGGGTCTCCTTCCGCCTCCAGTTCTTCGATCACCCCCAGGTTCTCCTGCAGCAAGTTCCTCGCCCGCTCGTTGTCGCCTTGCTGCGCTGCCACCGTCCCCAGGCTGTTGAGCGCGGTCGCCATGTTCCCCTTATCACCCAACCCTCGGGATAACTCCAGCATCTCATCGTATATTGCGCTCGCTCGCTGATACTCGCCCTGGAACTGAGCCAGCCATCCCATCCCCTCTAGCGCCTTCACCCGTGCCGGCGATGCCGCCGGGTCGCCTTCCGCGAGCACTCGCTCGAGCCATTTGGTCCCCTCGCTCAGGTGGCCCCTGACGCTCCAGAATCGCCACAGGGCCGCTCCCAGTAGTAGCGCGGTTTCGCCCTCCTCATGTTCGAGGAGCCACGAGAGCACCTCCCTCATGTTGTCGTGCTCGGCCTCCAGCCGCTCCGCCCACACGCCCTGCGTTGTTCCGGCTAGCTCCGGTTCGGCTTCTTCTGCCAGTGCCAGGAAGAAAGCGCCGTGTTGGCCCTTCACCACTTCGGCTTGCCCTCCTTGCTCCAGCAACTCTTTGGCGTACTGGCGGATGGGCTCGAGCATCCCGTAGCGCAACGCGCCGCTCGAAGTCGCTCCCACCACAACTAGCGACTTGTCCACCAGCGTGCCCAGAAGATCCAGCACGTCTTCCTGCTCGACGCTACCTCCGGAGCACACAGCCTCCGCCGCCTCTAAAGTCCACCCACCGGCAAAGACCGAAAGCCTCCGGAACAGCGCCTTCTCGTCCTCCGAGAGCAGGTCGTGGCTCCAGTCGAGCGTGGCCCTCAATGTCCGCTGACGTGCTGCGGCGGTCCGGCTACCACCTCTGAGCACGTCAAGGGAGGTTTCTAGCCTCTGGGCCACCTGCTCTACCGCAAGGGCCCCCATCCTTGCCGTGGCAAGCTCTATGGCTAGCGGTATCCCCCCCAGCTTGCGGCACACCCTCGCCACCGCGCCGGCGTTCATCTCTGTCAGCTCGAAGTCAGGCATCCTCAGACGAGCCCGTTCCACGAACAGCCTAAGCGCTTCGTAGCGCATAAGGTCCTCGGCGCTCGCTGATCTATCCCTATTCGGTAGGGAGAGTGGGACCACCTGCCAGATGACCTCCCCCGCGATGCCGAGAGGCTCGCGGCTCGTGGCCAAAACCTTAAGGCGCGGGCACGAGTGGAGTAGATACTCGGCCAGGCGCGCGGCGGCCTTTATCAGGTGCTCGCAGTTGTCGAGGACGAGTAGCATGTCTTTGTCGCCCAGATCCTCCACGAGCGAATCGGCAAGCGGCTCTCCCGGGCGCTCCGTAACCCCCAGAGCCCATGCCACCTCCTGAGCTACCAGCCCCTCCTCGGAGAGGGGGGCCAGCGCAACCATCCACACGCCATCGGGGTATGCTCCGATCAGATCCCCGGCCACCTCGAGGGCCATGCGCGTCTTGCCCGAGCCGCCCGCCCCTGCGAGCGTCAGGAGGCGAGTCATGGGGATCAGCCGTTTTGCCTCTAGCATGTCCTGCTCGCGACCCACGAAGCTGGTTCTCGGTGCGGGCAGGTTGTGCTTGCCCACACGGGGTGGTTCCTCCTCGTGAGAGGTACCCACGAACGGGGTAGGCAGTAGCCTTCCGGCGGCTATCTCGTCGCGCAGTCGCCGGGTTGCCGCGGCGGGCTCCAGGCCAAGCCCTCTGCAGAGGGCGTCGCGGAGTCTTTCGTATTGGGCGATGGCCCGCTCGGGCCTCCCAGAGAGGGCGTGAAGGCGCATGAGCTCTACATTCGCCTCCTCGAAGGTGGGCTCCTCGGCTGTCGCCCTGCGAAGGACATCGATGGCCGGCTCGTATTCGCGGCGTTCTGCGTGTAGTCCTGCGAGCTTGACGAGCAGGGCAAGATACAGTTGTCGCAGCTGGTCACGCCTACCTTCCGTCCACTCCTCGTAGCGGTCTTCCGGTAAGAGCTCTCCGGCGTAGAGCTCGATGGCCGCCCTGTACGCCGCCGGATCCGTGCTGCGTCTGGCCGTACTTGCTACTTCCTCGAAGGCATCTACGTCCACCCACAGATCACCTTCAGGACACAGCAGGAGCGATTCGCCCTCCGATGCCAAGTAACGAGAGCCTGCGTCCGGCTCCAGAATCTTACGGGCGGCGTGGAGGGTAGTGCGCAGGCTGTTGGAGGCCGCTCTCCTGCTGGCTTCAGGCCAGAGTGCCTCCATCGCCTGCTCTCGGTGCATGCGATGGCCAGGAGCCAGGGCCAGGAGCTTCACCAAGGCGGCTGCCTTCCTCAGGCGCCAGGCATGTTGGACTATGCCTCTAGACTCTACACTAACCCGAAAGCCTCCCAGCAACCATACCCTTACGACCTTGCGTTTCTCGCCTGTCGGCGCCTCGGGACTCCTCGCACGCTTAGAGTCAGAAGAACCCATCCTCTTCCTTCCCCTCTCTTAGGGGTAGCGTTTCCTTACGACCTTACTGATTTTCCTACAAGATGGGAGCACAAGCCAATGTATCAGGCGGATGGCAGCCCGACTCTCCTGGAAGGGCATTTGAGGTCGCTCTGAAGGACTTACAGATCGTCCAGGGTGTCGCCCTGCCACTCGCGCGTCCTGCCCCCGGCACGTTACCATGTATCACACTTGCAATTACACGAGGGGATCGAGAACTTGACGAGCGAACTGGAGGCCGCACTCTCCGCAGCCAGGAGGGCGGGCGAAGTGCTGCGTGCCGGCTTCGGCACCGAACACGCGATCACCTACAAGGGGGAAGTGGACCTCGTCACGGAGATCGACGAGGAAGCGGAGGGGGTGATAAGGGAGGAGTTATTGGGAACCTTCCCCTCCTACGGGATGCTGGCCGAGGAGGGAGGAGAGCTCGCGGGCGAGGCGGACGCCCGCTGGATCGTGGACCCCTTGGACGGGACCACCAACTATGCGCACGGGTTACCCATCTTCTGTGTCTCCGTAGCGCTCGAGAGGGCCGGCGAGGGGGTCCTGGGTGTGGTACACGACCCGATAGGCGACGAAACCTTCGTCGCCGAGCAAGGCCGAGGCGCCACCCTGAACGGCGAGCCTATCAAAGTGTCCGATACCGACGAGCTGATCCGGGCGCTTATCGCAACCGGCTTCCCCTACGATCGCGCTGAGATGCCCGAGGCCCTCGAGCTCTTTGGACGCTTCGCGGCGACCACCCAAGGCATGAGGCGCCTGGGTTCTGCGGCGCTTGATTTGTGCTACGTGGCTTCGGGAAGGATAGACGGCTACTACGAGCGGGGCATCTGGCCGTGGGATCTGGCTGCGGGGAGTGTGATACTCCAGGAGGCCGGGGGGAAGCTCACAAACTACCGAGGCGACGCGCTGGATCTCGATGGCAGAGAGATAGTGGCGAGCAACGGACGTCTGCACCCGTCCATAATGAGGCTGATGGAGGATGACGACCGATGAGGTGGTTAGTCCTGGCCAACTATGTTCACCGTAACTCCTTCCCTGAGACGGCAGCCTGCACGCAGCGCTGCCACCGGATGTTGCGCAAGAGGCCATAAGGAAGGGCAGATCAACACCCCGCGGCCCGCTGGTTCAGCACTGATCATAAGTATTGACCCGTTGCGATCATAATCCTGTGAGCGCTGTGGCTACCGACAAGCGGCATGATTGCTACGAGAGGATCGTCGCCAGTATACTGGCAACCGTCCCAGGGAAACGCAAATTAGCCCTGCGGCTAAGACCCAAAGCTACGGGTCGCTCCTAAAAGGAGGCGGGCGTGCCGCCGAAAGGATAGTGCTAGTGAGATCATTTTGTTCTTCTTACGCTAGCTCGAAGGCGGTGCGCTCTGAAAAGGGGATTCCAGGCGGGCTGCTGTTGGCAATGGTGCTCTGTGGACTATTGGCCTCCGTCGTGGCTGTTCTGGCGTTCTCTTCCAACTCTGCGCGAGGTGCCGCAATGCTCCCGTCCAACTTCGCGCGCTCGCAGGTCGTCGGTGGCCTTGCGAGTCCTACGGCCATGGAGTTCGCCCCAGACGGTAGGCTGTTCGTAGCCGAACAACGCGGTATGCTGCGAGTGGTGAAGGCGGGAGGGAGTTTGGCGACGTTTCTGGATATTTCTGGCAGAGTTCACTCGGAGGGAGAACGCGGCCTGTTAGGGGTCGCCTTCGACCCCGCTTTCTCCAACAACCACTACGTCTATCTCTACTACACACAGAGGGCGACCGGCACCACCCCTGCCCACAACCGGGTGATCCGCGTCACCGCCCGGGGTGATAGAGCAGTTACAGGCAGTGAGAAGCTCATCCTCCGACTGGATAACCTGAGCAGTGCCACAAACCACAACGGAGGGGCCATACACTTCGGTGAGGATGGCAAGCTCTATGTGGCTGTAGGTGACAACGCCAACAGCGGCAACGCGCAGTCCCTGCGCACCCTGAAGGGGAAGATACTGCGCATAAACAAGGACGGCACGATTCCCCGATACAATCCCTTCTACAAGCGGGCCACAGGCACAAACCGCGCCATCTGGGCGCTCGGACTTCGCAACCCCTTCAGCTTTGCTATCCAGCCCCACAAGGGCAAGATGTTCATCAATGACGTCGGTGAACAAAGGTGGGAGGAGATCAATCGGGGGGCTGCGGGAGCGAACTACGGGTGGCCTCGATACGAAGGCCCTGAGTCAGACTCCAAGTACCGCAATCCCGTCTTCGTGTACGGGCATGGCAGCACGAAGGCCTCCGGTTGCGCCATAACCGGCGGCGCCTTCTACAATCCCACCACCATGCAGTTCCCGAGCGGTTATGTCGGTGACTACTTCTTTGCCGACTTCTGCAGCGGGTGGATAAGGAGACTCGATGCTGCCACAGGAGACGTCACCGGGTTTGCCACCGGGCTAAGCATGCCCGTCGCTCTCGAGGTGAGCAGGGGTGGTAGCCTCTACTACCTGAGCAGGGGCCACGGCACAGGCTCGGTCGGAAAGATTCGCTTCACAGGCACCTAGACGCCACACCGTTCGTCATGACGGCTGAACCGGCAGACGGTACCAGCGATGCCAAGAAAAGACTGCTGGCACCCGGTCCACGATCACATCCGGGTCAACGTTTTTGATCGTCGCCGTAGACGTTATTCCCCCATAGCTTTGAGGAGGACGCTACTGCGAACTGCTTGCGCACCGATCGGCTACACCCTCATGTGCCGGTCGAGAAGCTCGGTGGCAAAAATTGAGACCTTCGAAATAGGCTTGATACGTGAGCCGATGTCCCGTAGTATTCAACATAACGGTTGAACAACCATCGGGTTAGCGAAGGCAAGCGACTCTTCGAGACTGGCATTGATCACTCGATGCATCTTACCGACTCTAGGGCGACTGATTCCGGGCTGGTGGTGTTGACCTACGAGCCCGCCGGTGAGCTCACTTTCGGTTCCTTTGACGACCCTCGTAGCTCGTGACGCTTACTGAGGAACGGCTCGACGCCGCCTTCTCCGCTTTGGCCGATCCAACCCGGCGGGCGATCGTCACTCGCCTCACCGCTGGCGACGCGACGGTAAAAGAACTGGCCGAGCCGTTCACGATCAGCCTGCAAGCGGTCTCCAAACACATAAGGGTCCTCGAAAGATCTGGGCTTATTAGCCAAGGGGTGGACGCCCAACGTCGGCCCTGTCGACTGGAGATCGCCACGGCGGACGAACTCATCTGCTGGATCACGGAACAGAAACGGCGCTGGGAATACCGACTCGACGCTCTCGAAGCGCACCTCGAGCAGGTTCAAGCCGAGGACTCGAGCGAATGAGCACACCCCCAGCAGAATTCCTATGTGGGTAACGTGATCCCTATGAGGGCTCGACGATGATGGTTTTGCGTGGCGGGAGGATCGATCGGCGGTGGGGCGGCCCGTACGGTCGCGCGTGGGACGAGGTCGGAGTCGTCGGGCGCGCCCGGTCACCGCCGCGCCCACGGTGGCCCATACATGGACGTGAGAGCGTTTGCAGGATCGAACGAAGGAGGTATTCATGAGGACAGTAGTGGCCTCGGAGTTCGTCTCCCTTGACGGCGTCATGGAATCACCAGAGAAGTGGCACTTCCCGTACTTCGACGAGCAGATGGGACAGGAGATCGAAGCCGCTATGGCCCAGACCGACGCCATGCTGATGGGGAGGGTCAACTACCAGGAGTGGGCCGAGTTCTGGCCGCAGCAGGACCCTGAGGAGAACCCCGCCGCACTCCACATGAACGCTGTGCGCAAATACGTGGTCTCCACGACCCTGAAGGAGCCGCTTGAGTGGAACAACTCGAAGCTCATAAGGGGGGAGAACGTGGCTGAGGAGATCGCCGAGTTGAAGCGGCAAAGTGGTGGGGACATCGCGATCTCAGGTAGCGGCATCCTGGTCAGGTCGCTGCTGGGAGATGACCTGCTCGACGAGCTCAGACTCATGGTCCATCCGGTTGTCGTGGGCAGCGGGAAGCGCCTCTTCGAGGAGGGCGGTGATCGGAAGGAGCTGGAGCTTGTGGACTCCAAGGCGTTCAGCACCGGTGTCGTCTACCTCACCTACCGGCCGACGCACAGCTAAAACCTTTAAAAGCTCGGGGCGGAACCTCGCTCTTCGGCCAGCTCGATCGGTGCGTCGAGCTCTCGCTGTGGGAGTCCGAGGATGCGCTCCTTGGCACGGCGCCGCTTGGTTGGCACTCTGTGCCTCGATGGCCCTCCGCGCCTCTTTCTTGTTCTCAGCGCCCGTGATCTCCCTGATAGACGCCTTCGCCCGCGGGTGGACGCTCTTGCCCATCGATTCGAGGACGTTGGTGATTTTATGCACCCAGGCAGACCAGCGAGGCACTCATCGAGGTGTCGATGATCCGGCTACTGCTCAGGCGTCTAGCGAGTGTAGCGTGATGAATCAATCGGCGGCAATCATGATGCCATGATTGCCATCTGCTCTCTGGGGCAATCCATCGTTGATCGTATAGTAGTCGCCCGAATCCTCAACGAATATGTGGGCAGCCGTCTCGAGTCTTGTCGGTAGATCCAACGTGCCAGCAGCGATCGAGACCCGCTCGCCGGAAACAGGCTCCCAGAACAGGCTCGATCCGCAAATTTCACAGAACCCTCGTCCGGCCGTCGCTGACGATCGGTACCAGCGTAGTCCTTCGGACTCGGTCAGGACCAAGTCTTCCGGGCGCGTCGCTGTGAACGCTGCGAAATGCCCGCTGGTGCGGCGACACAGCGTGCAGTGACAATTGACAACGGGACGTAGCGGTCCACACACTTTGTATCTGACGGCGCCGCAGAGGCAGCCACCGGTCCCCATGATCGGAGGCGAATGTCCTTCTCTCGTCATCCTACAACCGATCCACAAGAACGCTCAGTCCTGCGGCGTAATATCCGTCTTGGGCCTTCTTCGACAAAATGAGGCTCCTCCTTCTTCGGTTCTCACCAAGCAGCTTAGATAAGCGGAAAACTCGAGACGAGGGAAAGCTGTAGCGCCGATGTTCCCCGAGCCGACGATCCCAGCGTCCATGGTTCCTATCCAGTTAGCTTCTCTCCAGCATCGCCATCTCCTCGTCCGTGAGCTCCAACGTCGCTGCAGCCACGTTCTCCTCCAGGTGCGCGGCCGACGAGGTACCTGGGATGGGCAGCATCGCGGGCGAGTGCCCAAGGAGCCAGGCGAGCGCTACCTGTGATGGGGTGGCGTCATGGCGCTCGGCGACCTCCTCGAGGGGTCCACCTGGCCTCGCCAGCCTCCCGGTGGCCAGCGGGTACCAGGGTATGAATCCCACCCCCTCCCGCTCGCAGGCCTGCACCACCGCCTCCGAGGAGCGCTCAGAGAGGTTGTAGCGGTTCTGGACCGACGCCACCGGCACTATGTCCAGCGCCATCTCCAGCTCACTCACACCCACGTTAGAGAGGCCGACGTGCCTGATCTTGCCCTCTTCCCTGAGCAACGCTAGGGCCCAGACCGAGTCTTCGAACGCGATTCTCGGATCTGGACTGTGTAACTGGTAGAGGTCTATGCGCTCCACCTTGAGTCTACGCAGGCTGCCCTCGCACGCCTCGTGCAGGTGCTCGGGACGACCGTCAGAGACCCATCGACCACCAGGGCGCGTCAAGCCACCCTTGGTGGCGACGACCAGGTCATCTGGATAGGGGTGGAGCGCTTCAGCGATCAGGCGCTCAGAGACCTCGGGACCGTAGGAGTCAGCGGTGTCGATGAGGTTAACCCCTAGCTCGACGGCCCGCCGGAGCACGCG
>DASSCV010000425.1:0-7086 GCA_035697505.1 Rubrobacter sp. | reverse complement strand
TTCGATCGCCATCAGGGAGGCGAAGAGGTGGGCAACAGAACACGTGCCACAGATCCTGGACAGGAAGGACGGTACAGCAACGACCCGCTTGCCTCTTACAGCCGTAGTGAAGAACCTGCGGTAGTCGCTGACGATGAACTGCAGGTCCTTGACTTCTTCGTCTTCGATCAAGACCTTCAGGCCTGCGTTACCCTCGATCTTCGTGATGGTGTCTATCGCTATGTTTCTACTAGGCATGCTCGACGATACCGAACAGTTCCAGGTACTTGTTCAACGTCTGCAAAAAGGCAGGCACCTTCATCGGGCACCCACGCACCATGTCGTCGACACGTATCACCTCGTTAAGGCTCTTTACCTCTTTTGCGTAGTCGAAGTGACTCAGATACCACCGGATCCTCTCGTTCAGCTGCTCACTGACGAACTGGTTCCTGCTCGTCGAAGGCTTGCCCGTACAGGCGCACGCGCCTATAGCCACCACGTACTGGGAGTTCTCACGGATCTCCCTCACCTCTTCCACCTGCGACTCAGACGAAATCGCCCCTTCGATGAACGCCACGTCCAGTCCGGCGAGGGAGTTCTTCGTCTTGAGCGCCTTCATGTGCCTGAACTCGACCACCTTCTTCCATTCATCGAGGTGGTCGTTGAGTAATTCAGTAAGGAGGATCGTGCTGTCTTCGCAGCAGGTGAAAGAAAACCAGCCCACGACCAGCCGCTCATGCTGGTCAGTGCCGCTTGTTTGACGTGGTGATCGCTTCGTAGCCATGAGGTCCCTGGGAGAATACAGGATACTCTCTTATGTGGGCAACACTAGCTACGGGATCGGGCTAACCTGTTGAAGATTGAACACCCTTCCTCTAGGGAGGAAGATCCTTACCTGGTGGAGCGTAATGTGGGACAGGGGCACTGCCGCTGAGGCACCCTTCGGGACGTTCTTCCCCCCGGACGCGTTTCTCGACCATGTGAGGACCGGTCATTTGGGAAGAGATATACCACCGGCCGGTGAGCAAAGACCAACGGCATGGGATCTGCTAGCGAGAGGATAGTTCCAACCCTGGCGGCGGTCGGCGTGAGTGGGCCCGCGTCTATGGAGTGCGCGAGACTGGGTAGCGTCTGCGTCGAATTTTTTGGGGCGGTTAGGGCACCGGTCCCGGTACGTCCGCCGTCTCTGCAGGTAGACTGGTGGTGGGCGCCAAGCCGGCAATGACCACGGCGGAATCGAGTATGTGATGCTTGAAAGCGTAGACGTAGGCAGGCAATCTATCGGCGACTACGAGGCGACCGCCGGACGCGAAGTTATCGAGCGACTGCGCTCACTGGCCGAGCCCTTGCGAGGGGCTAGGGTCTTGCACCTAAATGCCACTCCCTACGGGGGCGGCGTGGCAGAGATACTGCGTTCCGAGGTGCCCCTGATGAGGGACTTGGGTATCGCCTGCGACTGGAAGATCATTACAGGAGATAAGGACTTCTTCTCAGTTACCAAGACGATGCACAACGCCCTGCAGGGCGCCAAGCGCTCGATCACCGATCACGAGAAGGAGATCTACCTGACCTACTCCACCCGCAACGCCCACCTGTTGGAGGAGGAGTATGACCTGATCGTCGCGCACGATCCCCAGCCCTTGGCTTGCCCCTACTTTCACGGCCGCGGAGGCACCAGGTGGATCTGGAGATCCCATATAGACACCTCTGAGCCAAACCCTGAACTCTGGGCCTTCCTGCGACCCTATCTCGAGGATTACGATGCGGCGGTCTTCACTCTAGGAGATTTTGTTCCCCCCGAGTTTCCAGTCCCGCGGGTGGAGGTTATCCCACCCGCCATAGATCCAGAGAGCCCGAAGAACATCGAACTCTCCTCGAAGACTGCAGACCGGATTCTGGGATGGCTCGGGGTCGAGTTCGGCAAGCCTCTTGTCACGCAAGTCTCGCGCTTCGACCCGTGGAAGGACCAGCCAGGCGTCATAGAGGCTTACAGGATGGTCAAGGAGGAGATGCCAGACCTCAAACTGGCGCTCGTCGGGTCCATGGCCCTCGACGATCCCGAAGGCTGGGAGGTGTACCGTCAGATCAAGGAAGCAGCCCGTGAAGATCCTGACATAGACATCTTCACCAACCTGACAGGGGTGAGCAACGTCGAGGTGAACGCCTTCCAGCGCTTCTCGGATGTTTGTGTCCAGAAGTCCATTCGCGAGGGCTTCGGGCTCGTCGTCTCGGAGACTCTGTGGAAAGGCACCCCGATGGTTGCGGGAGAGACCGGCGGAATCCCTTTGCAGATGCCGGGCGGAGCCGGAGGTTTCCTCGTAGGCTCCGTCAAGGAGTGCGCCGAAAGACTCCTCTACATGCTGCGCAATCCCAAAAAAGGCGCGGAGATCGCCCTGTCGGGCAAGGAGATCGTAAGGGAGCGTTTCCTGATAACGCGTCTAATCGCAGACGAGCTCGAACTCTACACCTCGCTGCTCGGAGGTGCCGATGGAGGTGCGCTCGGGAGAACTACTCAACCCTAAGTATTCTAAGACCATCGGGAAGGCGAAGCGATGAAAAGAGATGTAGAACAACGGAGCGAGGAGAGCGCGGTCAGGGACCTTGCCGGTGCAAACGGCCAACAGCCGCGGGTGCACCCCGCGGCAAACGCTCCGACCGATAGAAACCTCCTCCGCTAAAGCGGCCTACGGCGTTAGCGCGGCTGATCCTCACGGCGGGTGTCAAAGGCGAGCAGGAGCACCTCCCCGGAGCGCGCTACTGTGCCCTGCACGGCCTTGGGCGAAAACCGGTCCAGAACATTCGCTAGATCCTCCACCGCGACGAGCACCCTGTCAGTGGGCACAGGGGTCGGATGTGAGGGAGCGACCGGGAAGAACCTTTCGCCCCACGCCCGGTAGGCATCCGCGGCGGCGAGTGCTGCGCCACGAGCGTGGCCGAGCACACCGCGCAGATCTTCCTCGACTCTCACCTTGCGCTCGCCAGGATAGGCTCCGAACAGCAGGAAATCTTCTCCGACGTTTCTGGCGCGGGCCATCGCTGGGCTGAGAAACGCCAGGTGCCATAGCGGCGGCCGCGCTTCGAATATACTCACCACTGCGCCGCTTAGATCTCCGGCATCCCTGAAGGCCGCGGCGAAGGGCACATCGGCGGCGCGCCGAGTCCCGATCCTCGCGCCAACCACGATGCCTTTGGAAATCTCTGGCCCAAAGTACGTTTTGAGCTCCTCCCCTGGCACCTCGCGGAGCTCTCCTCCGGCGAGTACCACGCTCGCCGAGTGGACGTTCTCCCAGAGCCACCCGTACTCGAAGGATCCTACCCCCAGACCGTCCTGGGCAAGCCAGCCCCCAACCGTGGCGCGAGGTGCGCTCGTCGGGTAGACGACGAGGTCTCGCCCAACGGGACGCAGATAGTCTTCCAGCTGCAGCCAGGAGGCCCCTGGCTCCGCCTCGATCCATGGTTCTTCCGGATGCGGGGAGCGCACATTACGCATCAGATCAAAGCGTACGAGGATGCTCCCTTCCGTCGACCGGGGCTCGAGACCCGTCCTGGCGCCGAAAGGAACCAGGGGCACGGAGTGGCGTGCGGCCACCTCGGAGAGTGCCCTGACCTCCTCAACGCTCGAAGGCAGCACGGACGCAAGGGCGTCGTCGTTGTCCGATCCGTCTCCGAGTGGGGGTAGCCTGAGCCGGTCCGCGAAGATGTCAGTCAAGCTCTTAAGCGCTTCTTCGCGCTGTTTGTCCGTCATATGCACGCCTTTCTTTGTGGTGGCCACTCACAGGATAATGGCCTTTCCTGACATTCAAGAGCGTTCTTCCCAACTCATCATCACAGATGCCCTGCGCGCTTATCCCGAATATCCGTCAGGCGCCAGAGGTCCAACTTCTCGTCGAGGAGGGATCTCAGCCTCGGCAACGAGCTGCGATCCAGGACGTTCATGGCCTCGATGCCGCAGAGCTTCTCGACGAGCTCGATGCCAGCCCGGGTGCTTGTGGCGAGTCCTGTCACCAGGTCGGGCCTGTTGCCGAAGGCCGTGACGACGCCGCTGACGGCGTAGGGGTCCGAGGCAGCGAGCACCGTGCATCTTACGTTCTGGCCTACCTCCTCGATTGCGGCCGCACCGTTGTAGGGCTCGAGTGGCGAGGCGCCAACCTCCGCCACGACGACGTCGGCCTCAACGGCGGCCATGCGCGAGAGAAGATTGCGCAGGGCACGACGGTATTCCCTCTCCGAGACCACGGTCGAAGGGAGCCCTGCGTCCACGAAATCGAAGATATAATCGGCCCCCGCATCCTGCATAGCAAGGATGTCCCTGTAGCGTCCCGCCCCCGTCAGCTTCGTCCCGATTACCACGAGGCCAGCCTCCCTCAGAAGGCGCACGATGACCTTAGCCGATGTGGTCTTCCCCGCGGACATCGAGGTTCCGACGAGCAGCACCACAGGCAGTTCGAACTCACGCTCTGAGACATCTTGTGCGTAGTCGCGCATCGTCGCTTTCTTCTCACTGGTAAGAACGTGGCCCTTGTAGACGAGGGAGGGTGGCGAGGGAAGGAGCGTGGACCTCGACGTGGCCTTCCCGAAGAGCCCTGCACCAGTCAGCGCTTCCATCATCTGGTCGTGCCCTATTCCCTGCCACCCACCCACCGTCTCCAGGGTAGCGTAGCGTACGCCGAAGGCCCCGACGATCATGTCTCCCTCCGCGACCTCGACCATGCGTCCGTTGCCTAACTCTATAAGGGAGAGCCTGTGCGGGGGTGAGGCGACCTCCCCCACGACGTAGTCTCCCGTCTCCCACTCCCGCCTGGGCAGCGGCTCCACGGAGAAGGGGACTTCAGGCAAGTCAGAGATACGGGTCAAGGAGGTAAAGATGTACCTTGGCTTCATGGATCTCTCCTTCCCGCGCATGGTGGCTCCATCAATAGCAACGCCAGCAGAGCGCACCGCTCGACCATTCTGTCCGTGTACACGAACTCGTGGGTAGAGTGGGCACCGTCGCCGACGGCCCCCAATCCGTCCAGGGTGGCGCTAAAGAGGCTGGTAGTGCTGCCGTCCGAACCCCCACCGGCCATGCCCTCCCTGAGGTCCAGCCCAAGCTCTTTCCCGAGCCCGCGTGCCGTCTCCCAGAGCCTCTTGTTGCGGGACGTTCGCTCCATTGGAGGACGGCCCAGGCCACCTTCCACGCGCAACGTCACGCCAGGCGTCACGGGCTTGAGGCCGAGGATGGTCTCTTGCACGTGGAGGGCGTCCTCTTGCGAGGGCACACGCACGTCCACAGTGGCACTGCTCTCCGGCGCGATGACGTTGGGGCGGAGACCCCCGTCTATGGTACCCACGTTCACGGTCGTACCGCGTGCCGGATCGTTGATGGCGAAGAGAGCCTGGATCAAGTAGGAGAGTTCCAGGATTGCGCTGGCACCCTCCTCGGGGTCGAGTCCGGCGTGCGCGGCCTCACCCGTGACGGTAATCTCGTAGCGTCCCACTCCCTTCCTGGCCGTTTTGAGCTTTCCAGAAGGCCCGAGCGAAGGCTCCATTACGAACACCCTCTCGACGGCGCGCGCGAGACGCCTAATGTGGCGTGTCGACTCCTTGCTGCCGACCTCTTCGTCTGAGTTCACGAAGACTATCGGCGTTACGGCAAGGCTCAGGCCGAGATCCCGCATCGCCCTCAGGGCGAAGACCATCTGCGCGAGCCCGCCCTTCATGTCGTAGACGCCGGGACCCTTGACAACATCGTCCCTGACCTCGACCGGCATCTCATCGAGTGTTCCCAGCGGCCACACAGTATCGCAGTGTCCGAGCAGGAGTTGCGCGGGCGCACGTCGACCCTCGGGTCTCGCGTAGATATGGCCGCCGCTCCAGCGCCCTGGTAAGCGCCACACCGCGTACCCTATCTCGATCAGGGCTTCTGAGAGGATGTCGAGGACCTCGTTCTGTGCCCCCGGTTCCGTCGAGGGAGACTCCGCGAGCGCCAGACGCTCCAGGAACCCGACAAGCACCTGCCTCTGTCCACGGAGATAGCCAAGTACTTCCTGTGCGATCGCCTCCATCCCGGCCTACCGCATGAAGTTCGCCGGGAACGGAAACGAGTTGCTGTCCTTGATGCGTGCGTAGCGATCCGGGCTCAGGTAGGCCAGTAGCGGTGACTCGTGGATCAGGTCGTTGTCGTCTGTATCGGAGGCGCGCAGGTAGTCTTCGCTAACGTGCGCCGCAACGACGCGCCCGGAGATCAGGCTGTTCTCACCGAAGTCGTCGACGATGCGGTCGAGGACGCATTCTAGAAACAGGTAGGCGTCCTGGATGAAGACCCCATCGACCTCGCTCGCCGGGAAGGTCGGAAGCGCGTAAAGGGCTGGCTTTGAGCCGTCGCCCTCTCTGGGTGATGCCGCCAGGCTCGTGAGCACGACCTGCGTCGGCTTCGGATAGCTGACTGTGAAGACACCCTCGCGCCTGGCGTTGTGGTAGGTCGCGTGGCGCGGGGTACATACGAACCCGAAGTAGTTCTCCCATCCCATGGGGAACGCCATATGCTTGGGGGCCAGGTCGTATTCACCATCTCTCTCTCTAGTCCCGATCAGAACTAGCGGGTTGACGGTAAAGACCCGATCCCAGACAGGCCAGTCCTGGCCGAGCGTTACGAGGTTATCTCGAGTATGCTCTCCCATATCCTTGCCTCCTTTTGACCCATTATCTGTCCCGCAAGTCGCGTCAACAAGCGTTTTGGATCTAATCTGATCAATCTTGATCAGGGAATTGAGCAAGGGTGCTCAGGGCACTCACCCCTCCCGGGGTTACATTCACATCGAGACCCGCCGGAAGGAGGCGAGAAGGTATACGGGCCCAACGCCGAGACGATTTAGAGCCTGGCTCATCAGGACTCAGGCTCCCAAGAAAGGAGGAGCGATGGACGCGAACACGACCCTCAACAGAGGTTCCGAGATACCAGAGCCGAACATAACCCGCTTCCTGTTCGCAGACCGCCGCATGGCCCCGGTTTGGCTCCTCGTGCGGGTGTACCTCGGCTACCTGTGGCTGGCGGCCGGAATAGGAAAGATTATGGAGGGCGGTTGGATCGGCGCTGGCGCTGGTGGCGCTGTGAAGGGATTCGCCCAG
>DASSCV010000424.1:0-3664 GCA_035697505.1 Rubrobacter sp. | reverse complement strand
GAAGGCTTCGACTCGACCGTGTTGTGTCGCTTTCGCCGTAAGCTGCTGGAGCGAGGGTTGGAGCGGGAAGTCTTCGAGCGATTGGTGAACGCCGCCCGAGAAGCAGGGCTTATCGCCAAGGACGCTCGCCAACTGTTGGACAGCACTCACATACTGGGTGCTGCGGGAGCCAGAGACACCTACACACTCATCCGGGGTGGTATTCGAAAGCTGCTACGCTCACTCGGATACGCCCCGGCGAGCACAGTCGGGCTTTCCGATCGGCTTTGGTGGTACATCGACCCCGAGAAGCCCGAGATCGACTGGGCTGAGGCGGAGGCTCGCGCCGCCCATCTCAAGGACATCGTCTGCGATGCGCGGGAGGCGCTTTCTTTGGCAGAAGATGCCACCACCACTCCCGCGACCAACGAGGCCGCGGCGCTGCTCGAAAAGATCGTCTCCGATGACGTCGAGGAGGGCCCACCTCCCCCGCAGGGTCCCAAACCCAAGGGCCGCCCGCCCAACAAAAAGGAGGAAGAGCCCGAGCGGCCGATGTCCGGCCAGCGGGACGCTTCCCCCGAAGAGGACGGCCCCAGGCTGCGCCGGGGCGTGGCGAAGGACCGCATTCTCAGCGTGGTCGATCCCGGGATGCGCGTCGGCCACAAGTCCAAGCGCCAGGCATGGGCGGGATACAAGGTCCACATAGCCGAGGAGCCTGAGAGCGAGCTGATCACCCAGGTAGAGGTGCGTCCGGCCAACGAGTACGATGCCGATGCGGCCCCCGATCTGGTAGGAGGACAGCGAAAGTCGGTGGGGTTGAGGCCCAGAGAACTTTTGTGCGACGGGGCCTACGGCTCGGCCGATGTCCGCGCCCGGTTGGCCGAGATGGGGGTAGAGGTGGTGGCCAAGATGAGGCCGCTCACCGATTCAAAGCACTTCCGTAAGGACCAGTTCGAGATCGATCTTGGGGTCAATTGCGGGGAGGGGAGCGTAACCTGTCCAGCGGGAGTGACCACGACGGACTACCGCATGGCCCGCGACGGATGGTACCGTCCCGTAAAGCTGTTCCGCTTCCCGCGAGAGGCCTGCGACGGATGCGAGCTGAGGGAGAGGTGTTTGGGAGGTCCGGCTGGTAGGAGTGAACACCCGGTGCGCCAACCTCCCGGCAGGCAGGTGCAGTTGCACTACCATGAGGAAGAGATCCAGAAGGCTCGAGGTGCCCAACGGACGCCCGAGCAGAGAAAGGCGCTGCGGGAGAAGCTGAGGCCCCGGGCGAAAGTGGAGCGCAAGATAGCGGAGCTGGTTAGGCCTCACGGGCTCAGGCAGGGACGGTACTTCGAAGAACAGAAGACCGACCTGCAGGCGGTATTCACAGCGACGATGGCAAACGCCAAGCGGCTATTCACTCTAAGTGTGGAAGACGCCGATCTCGCCGATAGTCTACGAGACGCACTGGCCGCTTGAAGCGGCCCGGAAGTGCTCCCGCGCCGCCTCCGTCTTCGATTAAATCAGCAGCTTCCTAAGGCTGCTACGAGCCCCGGCCCAAAGGAGATGGTCATATCTCCTTTCTGGTTGCCTGTCTCAGCAGCATATGAACAGGTCGGGTGGCGACGCATCCATGCGCCTCATCCAGCTTCGTTTCTCTCCATCGGTTCTTAGGTAGGCCGCAGCACTGGGGGTACCGTCGGTGTCGTTGCGCTGGGCTCCTCAGCCCCTTCTCCTCCTGTTCTTGTGCAGCAGGAAAAGCTTGCTGACTTCAATTTAGGCTGAGAGGTGCAGGCTTCCCCTCAGCCATGTATACCCCGAAGCTACGAGGCGCGCCGCATGGCGATCAGGGCCAGGATACCGAGGCCCACAAGCGCTACAGCCGCCACAAGTGGCAGGGGAGCGCCACCGGTGTCGGGCAGCTTCGGCGACACGCTCGCCGAAGCACTCGCCGATGGGCTTGCGGATGCGGTTGCAGATAGGCTCGCGGATGGACTCGCTGAGGGAGTCGTCATCTCACCGCCTCCGGACACAGTAATGCTTGCCGTCATCTCGGGATGGATCGTGCACTGATAAGCGTAGTTCTCGCCCGCGTCATCTTCCTTGAACGTGAACGAGTAAGTGTCACCAGGCTGTAGGGTGGCAGAGTCGAGCTCCTTTCCGTCCGTCGAAGTGACGGTATGCGGCGCCTCTCCTTCGTTAACCCCCGTAACCGTCGTCCCCGGAGCAACGGTAAGCTGATCAGGATCAAAGAAAAAATCCTGGATCGAAACCGTCATCTCATCCTGCGCTGAGGCGGCGGGGGCAGAGATCAGCATGGCTGCCATAGAGAGTATGGCCAGATACAGTAGTCGCTTCAAAGCTCCTCCTTACCTTAGTTGTTTTCGATTGCGTCCCAAGAAAGGCGCCTGCACCTTTTCCCGGTCGAGAGGTGGAGGGGACGCCCTACGCTGCGACGTCACCTTTCATCTGCTGGGCCGTCGTGCCGGGCGCGAGTACCAGCACAGCAACGAGGGCCAGCGCCACCATGTACGCCAGTCGTCTCATAAATTCCTCCGTTCTTCGTCTTTCGGTACCCTTGAAGCGCAATACTGAGGTACACGTTCTTGTGGGCGTCGGTGGCTCGTAAAGTTGTAGGTGTGGGTAGATTTAGATCAATCTATCCTTGCCTCCTTTGGGGGATGGGCGAAGATCGCCAGCCCAAGCCCCAGAAAGAGGCCCTCGACGAGCAGGGAGATCACGCCTAACGGCTCGAGCCACTTCTCAACGGGCATCTCGGGCAGACCGAGCGTGCGGCTGATCACGTAGCCCACGAAAGCGCCTCCGGCGAGCAGGGCTCCCAAGCCCCAGCCCCACTTGTGGCCCCGGTATATCCCGATCGCCGCCACGACCGCCCCACCGAAGTTGGCCAGGAACAGCAGCCCCAGGTAGGTAGCCTCTTCCAACTCTTCTGGGGCCTCTAGCAGGTGAATCAGACCAACAGCGGCGATTAGCGAGGCACCCGCCCACGCGAGCTTGCCAGGGAAGGTAATCCTGTTGATCGGGGTGCTCGTCTTCCTACTCTCGGTGACCCTCTCGTTTGTGAGCCTGTCCATAAGGTTGCGTCTCCTTTCGACCTGATCTTCAGAACGCGGGGTTATACGAGCCGTTCGTCGCTTCGGATTCGGTTAGTGCTTCTGAGAATCGATCAGGCCCTTAAGCAGCGTGAGAGTAAGAACCCTCGTGCCTACTAGCACGTACGGTAATTCCTCATGTGTGGTGTGGCCCGTAATTCGAGACATTCCTGCTGATCACGCCTCGCTCTTCGCAAATCCGCTGAGCGACATCTCTCGTATAACCCTGCATGCGTACTAGGAACCTCTACGGAGACGCTATGGAAGTAGCGGCGGGTGATATTCTAGAGAGCGACGGGATACGAAGGGGTCAGCGCTCCGTGGCATCTCAACGAGCGGACGAGCTAACCGACGAGGAGTGCATGACCCGCCTTGGCGGGCCGGAGGTCGAAGCGGCCCTCTCGGCGCTCTACGACCGCTACGCTCGCACGGTCTATGGGGTGGGATTGAAGATCCTGGGCAACCGCTCTCTAGCTGAAGATCTGGTCCAGGAGGTCTTCTTGAAGGTGTGGCGTTCGGCTGACACCTTCGACTCTTCGCGGGGGAGCTTCTCCACCTGGCTCTACAGGGTCACGCGCAGCTGCGCC
>DASSCV010000423.1:0-5172 GCA_035697505.1 Rubrobacter sp. | reverse complement strand
CCCGTAGTCTGCGAGCACCCCGATGAGGAGCCCTTCGAGTTCGCGGAGGTAAGCATGAGTGTCACGGATTTCGAGGCGCAGGATCGGGTACCCCACTATCTGACCAGGACCGTGGAAGGTCGCATCCCCTCCCCTGTCGCTCCAGAAAACCTCGGCCCCCAGAGCCCTGAGGTACTCTTCTCCGGCGCCCAGGTTCCCCGCGTCCCTGGCCGCTCTTCCAACCGTGTAGACCGGCGGGTGCTCGCACAGGATAAAGGTGTCGGGGATCCCTTCGTTCTTCCTGAGCCGCACGAGATCCTTCTGGAGATCCCAGGCTTCCGCGTAAGGCGTCAATCCAGGCAGCCGCCGGACCTCGACGGTAGTCGTGGCCGGGGTCTGCTTCTCCAGGGTCATGACCGGGCTCTAGACGCTCGCGACGCCTGCCGCGGGGCTCTTTCTGGCGTCTGAGGTCTGTTCGTGGGCGTGGTAGGAACTGCGGACCAGCGGACCGCTCTCGACGTGCTTGAAGCCCAGTGAGAAGCCGTACTTCCGGAGGTCGGCGAACTCTTTGGGCGTGTAGTAGCGGCTCATCGGCAGGTGGTTCTCAGAGGGCCTGAGATACTGGCCGATGGTCAGGATATCTACCTCGTGATCGCGCAGATCGCGCATTGTCCTTTGGATCTCTTCTTCGACCTCGCCCAACCCCACCATAAAGCCGCTCTTGGTCAGGCCGTCAGGGTTCAGCTCCTTGGCGTAGCGCAGCACCTCCAGGGAGCGTCCGTACTTGGCCTGCGGTCGGACCGCGAAGTAGAGGCGGGGTACCGTCTCGATGTTGTGGTTGAAGGTGTCGGGACGGGCGTCTATGACGGTCTTGACCGCTTCGCGATCGCCCTTGAAATCGGGGGTCAGGACCTCGACGGCGCAGCCTGGGACTACTTCCCTGATCGCACGTATCGTCCCGGCGAAGATCGAGGCCCCGCCGTCCGCGAGCTCGTCACGGTTCACGCTCGTGATCACGGCGTGCTCAAGACCCATCTTCTTTGCGGCGTCGGCGACGCGATAGGGCTCGTCGAGATCTAGCTCGGTTGGCTTGCCCGTGAGCACAGCGCAGAAGCCGCAGGAACGGGTACACACGTTGCCGAGGATCATGAAGGTGGCGGTGCGGTTGTTCCAACACTCGCCGATGTTCGGGCAGCGGGCCTCCTCACAGACCGTGTGGAGGTTCAGGCCGCGCATAGTCTCCTTGATATCGCGGTAGACCTCGCCGTCCGGGATGCGCGCCTTGAGCCATTCAGGACGACCGTGCGCGCCAGGGACTCCCCTCGCCTGCTGCCGGAAGGGCAGGTACTCCGTCGGCGTTCCGTCGGGCGGCGGGGGCACGGGCCTGTCTTCCCAACGGTGTCGGACCTCGAAGGTCTTCGTACCATCGTCCAATACCTTCAGCTTGATCTGTCTGCGGGCCACAGCGCTCCTATCTACTTCGCATTCTGCGCCTATGGTATCGCACGGAGGCAGACCCGTGCCGTGCCACCTATCTCATAGCGGAATGGGAAGGCCTCGAGGCCTTCCCATTCCGGGCATCAGGCTACAGGTTTCAGGTAGTGCACCGGGGCGAAGTTGGCGCCACGTTGCTGGTTAGCCCCAAAACCCCACCTGACGGCTGATGCCCGAAACCTATATATGAATCGGATGTCCTTCCGAGGCCATCGCGGCTTCTCCTACGACTTCCGAGAGGCTCGGGTGGGGATGCATGGTCATACCGATCTCCTCTGGGGTGCCCTCGACGAGCTTGGCGAAGACGCCTTCGGTGATGAGATCCGTGACCTTCGGCCCTATGGCGTGCATCCCGAGGATCAGATCTGTCTCCTCGTCGGCGACGATCTTGAAGAACCCGTTGGGCTCGCCTTCGATAAGCGCCTTGCCTATAGCCATGAACGGAAACTTCGTCTCCCTGACCTCGTAACCTTCCTCCTCGGCCTGCGCCTTGGTGAGCCCGAAAGAGGCCACCTCGGGCCTACAGAAGGTTACGCGCGGGACGAGGTTCCTGTCCTTGGGCATCGGGTCCTCGCCGGCCATGTGCTCGACGGCGATGATACCCTCGTGTCCGGCCTCGTGGGCGAGCCAGAAACCCCCGACTACGTCCCCCGCCGCGTACACGCCGTCCTCGGCCGTCCGCCCGTACCCATCCACCTGGACGATGCCGCGCTCATCGACCTCGACGCCGGTCGCGTCGAGGTTGAGGTCCTCGATAACGGTCTTCCGTCCGACTGCGACGAGCAACGCCTCGGCTTCCAGTGTGTCGCCACTAGATTCGCTGGCCTCACCGGTGGGCGGGTCCTCGCCGCCGTAGGAGCCGCCTTCGCCCTCCGTCTCCTCCTGTTCGCCTGATCCTGCGCCCGCCACTTTGATCTTGATGCCACTGTCAGTCTTCTCCAGGCTCTCAGGGTCGGCTTTGGTGCTGGTGAGAACTGTTATGCTGCGGTTCTCGAACTCCTTCTTGAGTGCCTCGGAGATCTCCGGGTCCTCCAGCGGCACGAGACGGTCCAGGATCTCGACGATGGTCACCTCGGTGCCGAAATCGTTGTACATGCTCGCGAACTCGACGCCGACAGCACCCGACCCGAGGATGATCACGGACTCAGGGTAGTCCTCGTCGTTGGTGACGATGTCGTCTGAGGAGATGATCTTCTCATGATCGAACTCCAGGCCTGGCAGGGTGTTGACTGCCGAGCCGGTGGAGATCAGGACGTTCTTCGCTTCGAGCTCCTCCTCGCCGTCTTCGGTCTCTACCTTTATCTTCTTGGGCTCCACGAAGCTGCCTACACCGTTGTAAACGGTGACCTTGTTCTTCTTCATCAGGCCCTGCACGCCACGTCTGAGCTGGCTAACGACCTGTTCGCGACGCTTGGCCGCCTGCGGGTAGTCGAACTCCACCTCGCCGACCTTGACCCCGTAGTCTTCGCCGTTTCTGGCGTCGTGCAATAGATGGGCCGTCTGGAGCAAGGCTTTGGTCGGGATGCAGCCCAGATTCAGGCACGTCCCTCCGAGATGCCCGCCCTCCCGCTTCTCGATGAGGGCTACGCTCATTCCCAGCTGGCTGGCCCGGATCGCCGGTATGTATCCACCGTTCCCGCCGCCGATTACCACGAGGTCGAACTGATCAGCCACCCTTGGCTCCTTTCACGTCTACTACCACAACGATTCTAACCTTCCCCCTCCTCCGGGGCTATCCTCCCGCTGGCAAGCAGGACAGAAGTGCGTCGGTCTCCCACTTACCTTTTCCCGAACCACCTCTCCTCTACACCCCGGACACGGCCACCCGTGCTTCTCGAAGACCCGCAGGTAGTTCTGATGCTCGCCCGGCCGGTCCAATACATCCTTGTAGAGCCGCACAGTGGTGCCCCGATGCTCTACGCCGGCCGCCAGGTTGGACCGGATCGCCGCGTGCAGCGCCTCCCATTCGCCCTCCGAAAGCGTGTTTGCCTTGCGCCTCGGATGCAGTCTCGCATCGTACAGGATTTCATCGGCGTAGATGTTCCCTATGCCGGAGACGACTTTCTGATCCAGGAGCAGGGGCTTTATCTGGGCCCTCCGCGAACCGATGGCACGTTGCAGATATCCTGCGTCGAACTCTTCTTCTAGGGGCTCTGGTCCCAGCGGGGAGAGCCGCTCCTGGAGTCCGTCCGCGTCGAGCAGGCGCGCCCGCGTGAAGCCCGTCTCATCGCGCAGGAAGAGCCTCCTCTCACCGTCGAGATCCAGGACGAGCATGAGCGCGGTCTCAGGCTCCTCGACGGGCGGCACGAGCAGGAGCTGGCCCCCGATCTTGAGCTGGAACACCAGCGAGTCCCCTGAGCCAAGTTCCACGATGAGGTGCTTGGCCCGCCGCCGCGCCCCTGTGATTCGGACACCTTCGAGCCGGCTTACGAACTCTTCCGCCGAAGGCTGCTCCACAAGCGAGGAATCGATGACCCTGGCCCGCTCTATCACAGAGCCGGCGACCAGCTGGCGCAGGTCTTCTTTTATGGTCTCGACCTCTGGCAGCTCCGGCATACCCCTCTATATACCCGCTCGGCGCTTCCCTATTCTCGCTTCCTCATGCCGGTTTACGCGCCACGAAGGCGGCGTGGCCCTCCGACAGCGGGTGCCCACCGTAAGATCGCAACGTCCGAACCCGGAAGTTCGTCCGTTCGAGTTCTGCGGACAGCTCCGACGGATCGTAGAGTCGCCCATTATGCCCGGCGCCGCTCCGAGGGCGAACTCAGCGTGGCCGACGTCGTGGATGTACGCAAGGTCCTCCCCGTACCACCGCGTCGTATCGCTGCCTTCCGACGTTATCTCAGTCTCCCGTAAGCCGGACGGAGGGAGCATCGAACAGGGGGACGGGTTCCCTGTAGACGGCCCTGTATAGACCACCGAGCATAACGGAGCGGGCGTCCAGCGAGCGCATGGCGCCCTCATGGACTCTTCGTTGGCCTTCCTCGTCCCCTGCGTATGGAACGAGCGCCTCCATCATTATGCGGGCGTGGGTCACGTCCATAGTGACGTGGCTCGTGAAGATCTCCAGCGCTTCGTCAGGAAGGCCGGCCGCCTTTCTGAGGCCGTCGGAAAGGCGGGCGTAGATCGGGGGCACGGGCCACTCGCTCGCCGGCCCCAGAGCACTGAGCCCGAGCCTGAAATCCGGATGACCCGAGAGCGCATAGTGGGTGGTGATGTACATCTCTATCTCGGGCAGCGTCGGAGGTTCCTCCCACTCCAGCTCACCGATGCCAAGCGCCTCCAGGAAACGCCTGTACAGGGCTGGATGCGTCTCTTCGGGGTCGAGGTGACCGTACTCGTCGAAGAGAACCTCGGCGAGCGCGAGCTGGAGCTTCTCGTCGTCGCGGCAGTTCGAGATAAGAGCAGCCAGGTACAACCGGCTCACCCTGACATGCCTGTAGTACTGGATCGCAAACGTCCTTATCCCCTCCCCATCAGCATCTCCCTCCCCAAAGCGCTCCAGAAATGGGTGCGTGAGCGCAGGATGGCCGATGACTTCACGTTTTAGTCGCTGAAGAAACTCCTCCGGATTCATCTGTCTCCTTCCAGAGAACTCCCTACAGTTTAGCGCAAGGTTCGAACTGGTCAGCACGTCGCCCCGGCAAGGTAACGTATCAGCATTTTAGCCGGTCAGCTTTTGTGCCTGCGAGCCCCGGC
>DASSCV010000422.1:0-2937 GCA_035697505.1 Rubrobacter sp. | reverse complement strand
AGCAGGATCGCGGCCACGGGCCCACCAATAGGCAGCGCCGCCAGCAGCACGTACGGAGGGAAACCACGAGCCTGCACGGCGTAGGCGATGACGACGATCAAAACCCCCATAAAGACGAAGACCGCGGCCTCGCTGGCGGGGGTGTAGGCGATAGGGCGCGGTCCTGCCGAGTAGAGGTAGCCGCCTAGCGCCGAGAGGCACCCGAGTACCAGTATGGGCCACCCGCCCACGACTATCAGGTAGATGCCGAGCAACAACGCCAGGGTGTAGCAAAGTAGCGCACCCGCAAGGACGCGGCGCGCACTCACCCGGCCACTTACTATTGAGCCGGCGATCCCGACCGTCCCGGCTACGTCGAGGCCGCGCTGCGCGTCGTAGAATTCATTGAACATATTGGTGGCCGCCTGTATGAGGAGGCTTCCGAAGAGCATGGCGAAGAACGGTCCCAAGGCGAACGAGCCGTCCTTGAACGCCAGCGCCGTTCCGAAGAACACCGGCACAGCCGCCGCAGTGAGGCTGAATGGCCTGGCAAGGCGGAACCACTCTTCGATAAGCTGCCGTCTCGTCGGGTTCATCGTTCGGGCAATTGTGGAGAGAGTCGTTCACGTTTGCAATCATCAGCCTTCAGGTAGGGTCCCTTGGGGCCCATCCACGGGTTCTCCTAATGCTCGTCCTTGCGGTGCATTGGGGATACCGGGCGGCGTGGTAGCGCTGCCCCATTGTTGTCTCCAAAGACCGAAGCCTGAAACCTGGAACCTACTGTGGTACAACCGGCAGTCGTGGAAGCCGACCGTTCCAGTGGACTCGCGAGCTCTTATCTGCGTCTGGTCCGACCAAAGCAGTGGACCAAGAACGGGTTCGTGCTGGCCGGGGTGGTCTTTGCGGAGAAGGCTTTCTCGGCGACCGCGGTGGCCCACGCGCTGCTCGCCTTCGTGATCTTCTGCGCCCTCTCCGGGGCCGTGTACGCGGCCAACGACGTGTTCGACGTCGAGGAGGACCGCAAGCACCCACTCAAGAGGTTCAGACCCGTCGCCAGCGGTGAGATCTCGGCCCGCGCGGCCCTGGCCTTCGCCGCCGTGCTTGCTGTGGGCGCCCTCGTCCTGAGCTTCACCTTGCTGCCTTACGGCGTCGGAATCGCCGGTATTGCATACCTCGTCTTGCAGGCCTTCTATACAACCATCCTCAAGCACGCGGCGATCCTCGACGTCATGAGCATCTCGGCCGGGTTCGTCATAAGGGCGCTTGCTGGAGTGGCCGCGGTAAGTAGCCCTATCTCACCGTGGCTCATCGTTTGTACCGGGCTCCTTACGCTCTTCCTCGGCTTCTCCAAGCGTAGGCACGAGATCGCTACTCTAGGAGAAGGCGCGGTCGTGCACCGCAAGAACCTCAGGGACTATTCCGTTCCTATGCTCGACGAGATGATGAACATCATGATCTCGGCGACGATTATCGCCTATACCCTCTACACCTTCACGGTCTACGAGAGGCAGGATCAGATCTTCATGATGGGGAGCATCCCGTTCGTGGTGTACGGGGTCTTCCGCTACATGTTGCTCGTCCACCGCGACGGCGGAGGCAACCCCGACACGTTGCTCCTCTCCGACAGACCGCTCCAGATCTCGCTGTTCCTCTGGCTGGTCGTGGTCGGAACGGTCATCTACGTAATTCCCCTGTGGAACGGCTGAGACGAAACCTCGTCCTCGCCCTCGCCCTGGGCGCCGCTGTCTACCTTATCCTCGCGGTCCTCTCCGACCTCGGCGAGCTCACCGCAGCCCTCGACAGCTTCGACTACGCCCTCATACCAGCGATCCTTGGCCTCGTCGCCCTCTCCTACATCGTACGCTTTTTCCGCTGGACGTACTACCTCAGGGTACTGAAGGTCTCCGTTCCAACGGGGATAAACGCCGCGATCTTCATGTCAGGGCTCTCGATGACGATCTCTCCAGGCAAGCTCGGTGAGGTGCTGAAGTGCGTCTTCGTCCGCAGGGCCACAGGCGCTCCGATAGCGCGCACGGCCCCCGCCGTCATTGCCGAACGCGCCACCGACGGTACAGGCATGGTCATGTGGGGTTTCCTTGGCGCCTTTGCCCTTGATTTGCCCCCCTGGACGATGCTGATATTCCTCGCCCTCGCGGTCTTCGGGATCGCCGTCCTGCGCTCTGAACGCCTCTCTCTCGCGGCCGAAAGCGTCCTCTCGAAGCTGCCGCTCGTGAACCGCTTCGCCCCGCACCTGAGAGACTTCCACGGGGCATCGAACGAGCTTCTGGGGACGAGACCGCTCCTGGTAGGGACCGCCATCTCCTTCTTCTCGTGGGGCCTGGAGTGTGCCGGCGTGTATCTCTGCGCAGTGGGGCTTGGCGTGGACCTGCCTTTCCTCCTCATCGTCTTCGTGTTCGCGCTCAGCTCGCTCATCGGGGTCCTGAGCATGCTTCCCGGTGGGATCGGGGCCGTCGAGGCTGGTCTCTATGGCCAGTTCGTCGCCGTTGCGAACCTCTCGACTGGCCTCGCCGGCGCGCTTACGCTGGTGATCCGCCTGGCAACCCTCTGGTTCGCCACACTGCTCGGGATCTGCGGACTCCTGCTCGTCCGGCGTCTGCTTGGTGACGCACCGCTGGGGCCGCACGAAAAGTAGCCCTCGATCGGCCTACACCCTTTCGGCGCGGACGACGTACCGGACGAACCAGTTGGGACCGGGGGTCCAATAGTCCCCATAGTCTTCGATGCACGTCTGCAACGAGACCACGTCGCCGCCAGTGGGCGCGGTCACGGATAGATCCGTGGGCAACACCTCGAAGATCTCGCTAACAGCGTAGGTGTAGGTCGTACCGTTCGAGTCCGTGAGTAAGATCTGGTCGCCCTGGCCCAGATTGGGCAGGTTCCAGAACACGTGATCGCTCGGGGTGCCAGGGTATCCTATCCTGTGACCGGCTATGTAAG
>DASSCV010000421.1:0-3288 GCA_035697505.1 Rubrobacter sp. | reverse complement strand
CTTCGCCGGAACCGAGGATCCACTCTGCGCGGAGCTTCTGGAACGGGCGCGGCTCGTACTTCCGGCGCTCGAAGAAGCAGAGCTCGTAGAGGCGCGCTTCGGTATGCGCCCGGTTCCGGCGGACGGGCATTCTTGCGTCGGCGCTCTCTCTGCAATCCCGGGTTACTACGAGGCCGTGACGCACAGCGGCGTTACGCTCGGCCCACTAATAGGGCGTCTGCTGGCGCGTGAGATCCTGACCGGTGAAGTGGACCCTCTCATCGCACCATTTCGTTCGGATCGCTTCCCGTCAACCCAGACGTAGCCCTCCACGTACGACCGGATAGCCCGCGCCGAGACTTGCCAAGCAAAACTAGGCCGTCGGGACCAAGCTGAGAACAGGCGGGATCTCTAGCATGCCCAACCCTCCTGACGCCCGTGGAGTTCATCCGGATTCACGATTGACGCGAGGGCGCGGGGTGTGCGAGAGTTAGCCAACACACCGCTGCCAAGTGGAAGGAGAACACTATGAGCGGGCTTCTTTTCTCCGGTGGGACCGTCGTCTCGGCCGAGGGCAGTTACCGGGCTGATGTGCTGGTAGAGGCCGAGAAGATCGTTGCAGTCGGAACCAGCATCGACGCCGACGGTGCGGAGACCGTCGACGCCTCGGGCAAGCTAATCATGCCAGGTTTCATCGACGCACATACCCATATGGACATGCCGTTCGGAGGGACCGTCACCGCGGACGACTGGGCCACGGGCACAGAGGCGGCTGCGGCGGGCGGCACCACCATGATCATCGACTTCGCCCTGCAGGAGGCCGGAGGCACGCTCGCCGGAGCATTCGACACGTGGACCGAGAAGGCGCAGGGCAAGGCCGTGATCGACTACGGCTTCCACGTCGCCATAACGGATCTGCGCGATGACATAAAGACAGAGCTGCCAGACCTCGCCGAGAAGGGCGTCGCCTCGGTCAAGATTTTTATGGCCTACAAAGGAACGCCCCTGCACACTGAGGACGACGACCTCTTCGAGGTACTTCAACTCTCCAATGATGCTGGTGTACTCGTCATGGTTCACGCTGAGAACGGGCACGCGATCGCCAAGCTCCAGGAGCAGGCGCTCTCCCGCGGCGATACGGCTCCCCGCTTCCACGCCCTTACCCGTCCCGAGCCCGTCGAGGCCGAGGCGACGAACAGGGCGATACGGCTAGCCGAGGTCGCCGGAGCACCGATACTGGTAGTCCACGTCTCGTGCGCGCCGGCCCTGGAAGCCATCCACCTGGCGCACGAGCGAGGCCAGACGGTCTACGCCGAGACCTGCCCCCAGTACTTCGCCTTCGAGTACGAGGATCTGGCCCGCGAGGGTTTCGAGGGCGCCAAGTACGTCTGCTCCCCGCCGTTGCGCGACCCGGGGAACCGGCCCGCGCTGTGGAAAGGCCTCAAGTTCGGGGACCTCCAGATCTTCGGCTCGGACCATTGCTCGTTCAACTACCGGGAGCAGAAAGAGCTAGGCAAAGACGACTTCACCCTGATCCCCAACGGGCTGCCCGGCGCCGAAGAACGCGCCATGACCCTGTGGACGCTCGGCGTCCGCGATGGGAAGCTCTCCGAGAACCAGTTCGTCGCCGTCCTCTCCACCAACCAGGCACGCATCTACGGCGCGTATCCGAGAAAGGGAACCCTGGCCCCTGGCGCCGACGCGGACATCGTACTTTGGGATCCCGAGCTCTCCACGACGGCGGCGGTCGAGAACCGTCACGGTAACGTGGACTACACGCCCTACGAGGGAATGGAGTTTCACGGCGGCCCGGCGGCAGTGTACGTGCGTGGCGGGCTAGTTTACAGGGACGGCGAGGTCGTCGGCGAGCGAGGCTCGGGGAGGTTCGTCGGGCGGAGCTTTACGGCGACGGAGGGACTGGAGGTGCCGGTATGACCAACCCGGATGAGCTCTTGCGGCGGCACAAGGCGGCGCTGCCCTCGTGGACGCCGCTGTACTATGAGAAGCCGCTCGAGCTCGCGCGTGGCGAGGGCTTCAGGGTGTGGGATTCCGAGGGTAAGGAGTACCTGGACTTCTTCGGGGGGATCGTCACCACTATCAGCGGACACTCCGTGCCCGAGATAACCGAGGCCGTAAAGAGCCAGGTGGACAAAGTCTTTCACACCTCGACGCTGTACCTGATCGAAAGCCAGGTAAAGCTCGCCGAGAAGCTCATAGATCTTGCCCCCATCTCGGGTGAGAAGAAGGCTTTCTTCGTCGGCAGCGGCTCGGAGGCGAACGAGGCCGCGCTTCTCTTCGCGACGCGCTACCGCAAGTCCAGCGAGATCATCGCCCTCCGTTCTTCCTACCACGGCTCTACCTTCATGACGATGGGCATAACGGGCCAGAGTACCTGGAGCCCGACTTCGCGCTCGGCCCTGGACGTGGCATACGCCCGCAACCCTTACAGGCTCCGCTGCGCCCTGTGCCGAGACGAGGAGCGCTGCAACCTCCTGTGCGCGGACGACGTGCGCGCTGTTGTAGAAGAGGAGACCACGGGCAACGTCGCGGCGTTTATCGCCGAGCCGATCCAGGGCGTCGGGGGTTTCGTCGAGGCGCCATCTGGCTACTTCGAGCGGGTCAAGAGCATTCTGGACGAGACGGGGATACTCTTGATCTCCGACGAGGTCCAGACGGGCTTCGGGCGCACAGGCGAGCACTTCTGGGGTATCGACGCCTTCGACGTTGAGCCCGACATGATCGTGATGGCCAAGGGCCTGGGCGACGGCCTCGCCATCGGCGCCGTCGTTGGCAGGGCCGAAGTAATCGAGTCCGTCTCCCCGAACCTCCACCTCTCCACCTTTGGTGGGAACCCGATCTCGACTACAGGCGCCCTGGCGAACCTGGATTACATTCTGGATAACGACCTTCAGACCAACGCTCACGAGGTCGGCGCCCACCTAAAGGACCGCCTCCTCAAGATAGCCGAGGACCACGAGATCGTCGTCGAGGTCCGCGGGCGGGGCCTGATGCTGGCCCTGGAGCTCGCCGGAGAGTATCTCGCGCCAGACCCGGTTGCGGCAGTTCGCTTCCTCGAGGCCTGTCGCACCCGCGGCCTGCTCGTCGGCAAGGGCGGCCTCAAGGCGAATACCATCCGCATCTCCCCTCCGCTCATCATCACCCGCGAATCGGCCGACGAGGCCGCAGACATCATGGAGGAGGCCCTGGCTGAGGTCGGGGCCGCCACCCCCGAGAGAGTCGGCTGATGCAGGCCGAGCAGGTAGACGCCGGCCGCGCCGTCGAGGAGCTCAGGGAGCTCGCCGAACTCAC